>NZ_JBFAMM010000006.1:0-332659 GCF_040656535.1 Streptomyces sp. NPDC049887
GCATCAGCGTCCTGTTCGCCATGCTCCGCGACGGAACCTTCTACGAACCGAGAAGCCCCCGCACAGCTTGACGAAAAACATAGAGGCACCCCCCCTCCGCGCGGCCGTCCGGCGGCCGGGGCGCGGCGGTGCAGCGGCGCGGCGGCGCGGGCCGTCCGGCCGGGCGCCGTGCCTCGGCCTGCCGCCGTGCTTCGGGTGCCGGGTGCCGGGTGCGGCTGAGGCGGGGCTGCGGGTGAGGCGGGGCTGCGGGTGCGGCCGCAGTGGTGTCTGGCCGGTGCCTGTGGGGCGGTTCCGCGTGCCGTCCCGGCCCGCGGCCCTCGGACGCCTCCACCTTCGAGTCCTGCATTGGCCGGAAGGACAAAGCACGCCCCGCTGTCTTGGCCGGAGCGCACACCCCTCCCCGCACCTTCGTTCCGCATCATCAAGGGCCGGAACGGGAGCTGTGAGAGGAGTGACGCGATGGACGCTGTGCGGACGAGCCCGCCGAGACCCGCGGGTGAGGTCGGGACCGTGAACAGACTGACACGGCGGCGGGACGTGGCCGATCTGGTCGCCGAGGCCCACGGTGGTGAGCTGCGCCGGACGATGGGGCTCACCCAGCTCACGCTGCTCAGCGTGGGCGCCACCCTCGGAACCGGGATCTTCGTGGTCCTCGGTCAAGCGGTGCCCGAGGCGGGCCCCGCTGTCGTGGTCTCCTTCGTGCTCGCCGGGATCACCGCACTGTTCTCCGCGCTGTCCTACGCCGAGCTGGCGGGCATGATCCCGGGCGCCGGGTCCTCGTACAGCTACACCTACGCCACGCTGGGCGAGCTGGTCGCATGGGTCTGCGGCTGGTGTCTGGTGCTGGAGTACGGCGTCTCGGTCGCCGCCGTCGCGGTCGGCTGGGGCCAGTACGTGAACGAGCTGCTGGAGCTCACCGTCGGCCGGCCGCTGCCCGAGTCGCTGTCCGGACCGCCCGGCGCGGGCGGCGTGCTGAACGTCCCCGCCGCCGCGATCGTCGTCCTCGCCATGGTGGTGCTGCTGCGCGGGGCCCGCGAGAGCGCCGTCGTCAACACGGTCATGGTGGCGGTGAAGGTGGCCGCCCTGCTGATGTTCTGCGCCGTCGCCTTCACCGCGTTCCGCGCCGGGAACTTCCAGCCCCTGTTCCCGCTCGGCATGGCGGGCGTGAGCGCGGGCGCCGCCACGTTGTTCTTCTCGTACATCGGCTTCGACGCAGCGTCGACGGCCGGTGAGGAGGCGAAGAACCCGCAGCGCGACCTGCCGCGCGCCATCCTCCTCTCCCTCGGGCTGATCACCGCGCTGTACTGCGCGGTGGCGGTCGCGGCGGTCGGCGCGATGCCGTGGCGGGAGTTCGCGGGTACCGAGGCCACGCTCAGCGAGGTGCTGGTCCGCTCGGTCGGCGGCGGCACCCTGTGGCCGATCCTGCTGTCGGTCGGCGCGGTCGTCGCCACCACGAGCGTCGTCCTCGCCGTGCAGTACGGGCAGACCCGCATCCTGTTCTCGATGGCGCGCGACGGGCTGGTGCCGTCACTGTTCGCCAGGGTCCACCCGAGGACCGGGGTGCCCCGCGCCAACACCGTCATCGTGTCCTCGTTCGTCATGGTGCTCGCCGCGCTGGTGCCGCTCGGCGCCCTCGCCGACGCCACCAGCATCGGCACCCTGTTCGCGTTCGCGCTGGTCAACTGCGCCGTGCTGATCCTGCGCCGGCGCAGCCCGGAGGCACCGCGCGGCTTCCGGGTGCCGCTCGCGCCGGTGACCTGCGTGCTGGGTGTGCTGTGCTGCGGCTATGTGATGTGGGGGCTGGGCTCCGACACCTGGATCGCGTTCGGTCTGTGGATGGCGGCCGGGTTCGCGATCTACGCCCTCTACGGCATCAGGCACTCCCGGCTGAACCGGCCCGACCCGCAGCAGGAGACCGCCGCATGACCCCGCTGAATCCGGCCGCCGACATAGTGGAGCTCACCCGGGCCCTGGTGGACGTCCCGTCCGAGAGCGGCGACGAGGCCGCCCTCGCCGACGCCGTGGAGGCCGCCCTGAGCGCCTGCGCGCATCTGACGGTCGACCGCATCGGCAACTCCGTCGTGGCCCGCACCGAAGCGGGCCGCGCCGAAAGGGTCGTCGTCGCCGGCCACCTGGACACCGTCCCGGCCGCGGG
Source organism: Streptomyces sp. NPDC049887 (assembly GCF_040656535.1). Classification (NCBI taxonomy): domain Bacteria; kingdom Bacillati; phylum Actinomycetota; class Actinomycetes; order Kitasatosporales; family Streptomycetaceae; genus Streptomyces; species Streptomyces sp. NPDC049887. The sequence continues at coordinate 2,156 of NZ_JBFAMM010000006.1, forward strand.
GAATCTGCCCTCCCGGCTGGAGGGTGGCCTGCTCCACGGGCTCGGGGCGTGCGACATGAAGGGCGGCGTCGCCGTCGCCCTGCGCCTCGCGGCCACTCTCACCGCACCGGTACGCGACGTCACATACGTCTTCTACGAGTGCGAGGAGCTCTCCGGCGACCGCAACGGCCTGAACCGGATCGCCGCCGAACGCCCCGACCTGCTGAAGGCGGATCTGGCGATCCTGATGGAGCCGTCCGACGCGGGCGTCGAGGCGGGCTGCCAGGGCGTCCTGAACGCGGACATCACGGTACGCGGGGAGCGGGCGCACACCGCCCGCTCCTGGAGGGGCGTCAACGCCGCGCATCGAGCGGCCGCCGTGCTCCGGCGCCTCGACGACCACACCGCCGAGCGGATCGTCATCGACGGCCTGGAGTACCGCGAGGGGCTGAACGCGGTCGCCGTCCGTGCGGGCGTCGCCGAGAACGTCGTCCCGGACACCTGTGTGATCACGGTCAACCTGCGTTTCGCGCCCAGTCGTTCGGCCGGGCAGGCCGAGGCGTATCTGCGCGGGCTGTTCCCCGAGTACGAGGTCGAGGTGACCGAGGTCGTGCCGGGAGCCCTGCCCGGTCTCGGACAGGGACCGGTCGCCGCGCTCGTCGAGGTACTGGGCGCGACCCCCCGCCCCAAGCTGGGCTGGACCGATGTCGCCCGCTTCGCCGCGCTCGGCACGCCCGCGCTCAACTACGGCCCCGGCGACCCGGCCCTGGCGCACACCGCCGGGGAGTACGTGCCCGTCGGGCAGCTGCGGGAGTGCGAGGCACGGCTCGCGGGCTGGCTGAGCGGCGGTGCCGTAGAGGGCTGGCACGACTGTGCGGCTGTGCCGTAGGGGGCGGTGGAGCCGTGCTGTGCCGCAATGGGGCGTGGAAGGTGCGCGGCTGTGCCGTAAAGGGGCGGAGCGTAAAGGGGCGGAGGATGCGCACGGCGATGCCGTAGAGGGCCGGAGCGATCGTCCGGTTGAGCGGCCGGGCGCTACGGCGAGGCAATGTGTGCCCGGCCCGTGGACCGCAGGTGCCGCCGTCCGCCCCGGCACGCCGGCCGTGCCCGGCCCGGGGTGCGCGCCGGACGTCGTGCCCCGGGCGCCGGCCGGTGCACCCCTCCCCGCGGCCTGCCGCGGGGAGGGGTTTCACTCACGGCCGGCGCCCCGCAGGCCCCCGAGTGTGCGCAGTTGCAGCCACAGCACCAGCCGCTCGTCCGGGTCGGCGAGATCGAGGCCGACGTGCTGCTGTGCCTGTCTGAGGCGGTACCGGCAGGTGTTGGGGTGCACATCGAGCAGCTTCGCCGCCCGCGCCGTGTCGCATCCGGCGTCCAGCCAGCACACCAGGGTCCTGGCGTAGTCGGTGCCGTGCGCGCTGTCGTACTCCAGGACCTCGCGCCAGGTCCCCGCAGTCAACTCCCGCTGTGCGCCGATCAGCTCCCGCAGCCGCAGCAGGGTGACACGGGCGCGTACCTCGGTCACCGCGGCGACGTCCTCGTCCGGCCCGAGCACCCGCAGCACGAGGTCGGCGTCGTCGCGTGAGCCGCGCACCGCGGCCAGGTCCGCGACCACGTCGCCCAGCCCCGCCCGCACCGGCACCCGCAGTGCCCGGCCCGCGCGCCGCACGATGTCCTCGACGAGCCGCCGGTGCCGCGCCGCACCGCTCCGGGCCTTCGGCTCGGTTCGGGCGGGTGGTCCCCCGGGTCCGGCAACCGGCAGCAGCGCGTACACCGTCCCGTCCACCAGCACGCACGCATGCCATCCGTACCGCGCCTCGCACTGGAGCCGTACGCTGTCCAGCAGCCGCTGCGCCGTCTGTTCCCCGTCGGGCGCGGACACCGCGGCGTCGAGGGCGAAGGCCGCGACCCGGACCGGTGTGTCGGCGGCGAGGCCGAGGCGGTGAGCGGCGCCCGCGGGGTCGGCGGTGCCGTCCAGGAGCCGGCGCAGCAGGTCACCGGCCAGATGCCGGGAGAGCTCCGCGCTCGCCCGCGCCCGCATCAGGAGGAGGGCGGCCGTGGACGCCCCCCGGGTCAGCGCCTCCTCGGCGCCGGGGCCGAGCTGCCCGTCGTCGACGACCCACACCGACCCCAGAGTCTCGCCACCCGCGCGGATCGCGACGGCGAGCCGCGGCAGCTCACCGCCCTCGAGCGCGGTGAGGCGCAGGGGTCCGGGTGCGGCGAACAGGGCTCGGTACTGCTCGGTGTTCTCGGGGCTGCTCGGCACCTGGCGGCCCAGGATGCCTCGCCGCCGGACCTCGTCCACGGCCTGCCCGGGGACGGTGGAGTAGGCCAGGATGCGCTGGTGGGCGTCCTCGACGACGGTCGCGCCGCCCACGGCCACGGCCAGCGCGTTGGCCAGTGCGAACAGGTCCCCGAAGGCGGCCCCGCCGCCCGCCGGGCCGGGCCGGGAGCCGACCGCGGACGCGAGCAGCAGATGGACGTGGTGCCAGGCGGCGTCGTCGTCGACGGCGAGCAGTGCGAGTCCCTGGGCCTCCGCCGCCGCCACGGTGTCGGGTCGCCCGTCCCCGGCGCGCACCACGAGTCCGGCCATCCCGGCCGCCGCGGCATCGCGCGCCAGCGGCCCCAGGTCGCCCGCTCGCGCCCCGACCGCCAGCAGCAGGGCGCCGGGCGCGCTGCGCGGGAACGGGCTCCGGACGTCGTGCAGCAGGATCTCCGAGACGGGTGTTGTGAGGTCGGCCGGGGCGGCGAGCACGCGGAACACGGGTTCGCCGAGGGTGCCGAGCAGGTCCTCGAGGGTGCAGACGTCCATGGGCGGGGCGGGCTCTTCCGGTGCGGGCGGTCACTTGGGGACGATCGGCCCATTCCGCTTTCTACCGGCCGGCGAGCGTCGCGGTCCTTGGCCGATCACAACAGGGGTCACCCCGTTCATTGTGCCGGACGACAACGGATGACGGGATGGGGCCTTGGAGACTCAAGGGCATGACACCTGTGACGAGCTCCGCCGCCGGGTCCGCGGCGGCGAACGGTACGCCGGACGCGCGCCCCCTCGCCGGGGACCCGATCCGCACCGGCGGCGAAGCGGCCCTGAGCACCGGGGGAGGAGCCCCCACGACGGATGAGGCCGCCCGCGGGCCCGGGGGAAGGGCCTCCACCGCGGGTGCAGCCGCCGACGTCGCCCGGGAGGCCGGCGCCGCGGCCCGTGCCGCCGGCGTCACGGTCCGTACCGTGCACGACGTGTCCGGCATCCATGCCGTGGCCGACTTCCTCGCCGATGTGTGGCAGATGCCGCGCGCCACCCCGCCCTACCCCCCGGAGGTGCTGCACAGCCTGGTGCACGCCGGCGGCGCGGTGCACGCGGCGTACTCCGCGCGGTCGTCGGGCGTGCGTCCGGCCGGTGCGGCGGTGGCGGTGTTCGGGCCACCTGGCGAGCGTGACGTGTACTCGTTCGTGGCCGCTGCGAGCGCGTCCGGCCGCGGTGTGGGCTTCGCGATCAAGCAGGCGCAGCGGCTGTGGGCGCTGGAGCGCGGCGCGACCACCATGCGCTGGACCTTCGACCCGCTGGTCGGCCGCAACGCCCGCTTCAACCTGGTCAGGCTGGGCGCCGTCGGAGGCGAGTACCTGGCCGACTTCTACGGACCGATGAGCGACGGCGTGAACAACGGCGACGAGAGCGACCGGCTGACCGTCGTGTGGGACCTGGTGGCCGGAACCCCGCGGAAGGACGACCCCGCCGACGGCCGCTCCGCCGCCGAGGCCGTGCGCCGGGCACCGGACGGCGGCCCGCTCGCCCTGCGCGGCGAGGACCGGATGTGGTGCCGCGTACCGGAGGACGTCGTCGCGCTGCGGGCCGCCGACCCGGCGCTCGCCCTCCGGTGGCGCTACGCCGTGCGCGAGGTGTTCACCGAGGCGTACGCCGAGGGCCTGCGCCCGACGGCGATGTCCCGCGACGGCTGGTACCTGCTGGCCCGCTGCCCGTCCACCGGACCCACGGCGGTGGGGACCGGCTCCGGGACCGCCGCGATCACCGCCGCGCAGACCGAGCGCGGGAGCACCTCTCGCAAGGCCGCCTCCCCGACCGCGTGCGCCCCCTCCGCATCCGCCCCGCCCTCCGCGTCCCCCACCCCTTCCACATCCGCCTCCCCTTCCGCACCCCTCTCCGCAGACACCTCCGCAGACACCTCCGCATCCCCCTCCGAGGAGCAGGAATGAAGCTCGAACGCGTCGAACTGCTCCATGTCGCCATCCCGCTCGTCACCCCGTTCCGCACCTCGTTCGGGACGATGACCAGCAAGGACACCTTCCTGTTGCATGTGGTGACCGACGAGGCGGAGGGCTGGTCCGAATTCGCCGCCGATCCGCAGCCGCTGTACTGCTCGGAGTTCGTCGCCGGAGCGGAGATCGTCATCCGGGACTTCCTGCTGCCCCGCGTCGCCGCCCTGCCCGAACCGACGACCGCCGCCGTCGCCCCGGCCCTGGCCTCCGTCAAGGGCCACGAACTCGCCAAGGCGGCCCTGGAAACCGCCCTGCTGGACGCCGAACTGCGCGCGTACGGGATGTCACTCGCGACGTTTCTCGGCTCGGTCCGCGAAAGGGTGCCCGCCGGAGTGTCGGTCGGCATCAAGGAATCCGTGCCCGAACTGCTCGACGAGGTAGAGCGGTACCTCGCCGAGGGCTACGTCCGTGTCAAGCTGAAGATCGAGCCGGGCTGGGACGTCGAGCCGGTGCGCGCCGTGCGCGACCGCTTCGGCGACGGACTCCCGCTCCAGGTGGACGCCAACACCGCCTACACCCTCGCGGACGCCGAACATCTCAAGCGGCTCGACGAGTTCGGGCTGCTGCTGATCGAGGAGCCGCTGGAGGAGAACAACCTGCACGCCCATGCCCGGCTCCAGAGGCGCCTGGCCACTCCGGTCTGCCTCGACGAGTCGATCCACTCCGCGCGCGACACCGCGTCCGCGCTCGCGATGGACGCCTGCCGGGTGGTCAACGTCAAACCGGCCCGCGTCGGCGGCTATTCGGAAGCCCGCCGCATCCACGACGTGGCGACCGCCCACGGCGTGCCGGTGTGGTGCGGCGGAATGCTGGAGACGGGCATCGGCCGCGCCCCCAACCTGGCGCTCGCCGCGCTCCCGGGCTTCACCCTGCCGGGCGACACCTCCGCCTCCGGCCGGTACTTCGCCGAGGACATCACCGAACCGTTCGTCCTGCAGGACGGCCACCTGACCGTACCGACCGCCCCGGGCATCGGCGTGGCCCCGCTGCCGGACGCCCTCGCCCGGTTCAGCACGGGGAAGCGGGAGTTGTACGCGGTACGGACGTGACCCGTCCTCCCGGTGCGTCATCGTCGCCTGTGCTCGACGACGCCCCGGACACGTCAGGCCGCCGTGCCCGCCGCGGCTCGGGGGACCGGCCTGACGCGGGCGAAGGCGCTGCGGGCGTTCCAGGTGGGGAAGGCGCGTACGAGCCAGGAAGGGCCGTGGAGCTGGATGCGGCGGTCGCGGACGGCTTCGGCCCAGGTCTGCCGGCCCGCGTGCCATTGGACGAAGGCCTCGGCTTCCGCCGTGATGTAAAGGTCCTCGTCGACTCCGGGGTACGTCTTGCAGATCTCGGTGTCGCCGCGCTCGATCAGCAGCCAGTACCGTTCGCCGCGGGTGCGGCCGGTGAAATCGAAGCGGATGACGACGCGTCGATCCGGCAGCCGGTCCCGGCGGAGCATCTTGCACATCGACCACAGCGCCACGAAGGGATCGAGGTGCTCGGGGGCGATCTCGAGCCAGGTCGCCCCCCACTCGCCGAGCGACACGCAGACCTTGAAGAGGTCGTGGCCCGCGGGCGTGAGTTCGTAGTGACGTCCGCGTCCGCCGGGTTTGGGGCACGAGCTGACGATGCCCAGCCGCTCGAGTTGCCTGAGCCGCTGGGAGAGCAGGGTGCGGGACAGCCCGGGCGCGCCTTCCAGGATCTCGCCGAAGCTGCCGCAGCCCAGGTGCAGGTTGCGGATGATCAACGGCGTCCAGCGTTCGGCGAAGATCTCGGCGCCGCGGGCTATGGGGCAGTACTGGCCGTAGCTCCGCACGACACCAGTCTCCCACCCCTCTCCCGGCCCGGAAGTCCAGATTCCTGACTTCACGACCGCGACACCACGGTGGTGCGATGGATGTCGGGGCACCAGGAGGTGGCGGCACGACCGGCGAGCACGTCGGCCGTACCGACCGAGGAGGCGATCGCCATGGAGATCGACGGGTTCCGGGGCCGACTGATCACCGCCCGCCACGCCGACTACGATTCCGCGCGCGCGGTGTGGAACGGGGCCGTCGACCGGCGCCCCCGGCTGATCGCCCGGTGCGGCGGGGCCGCCGACGTGGTCGCGGCCGTGCGCTTCGCCCGCGACCACGACCTGGAGATCGCGGTGCGGGGCGGGGGGCACAACGTGGCCGGCACCGCGGTGTGCGACGAGGGGATCGTCATCGACCTCTCGGCGATGCGCTCGGTACGGGTCGACCCGGCCGGCCGTACGGCCCGGGTGCAGGGCGGTGCGCTGTGGGGCGACGTCGACCACGAGGCGCAGGCCCACGGTCTGGCCACCACCGGCGGGATCGTGAGCCACACGGGCGTTGCCGGGCTGACCCTCGGCGGTGGTATCGGTTTCCTGATGCGCAAGTACGGGCTCACCGTCGACAGCCTGCTGGCCGCCGAGGTGGTCACCGCCGACGGCGGTGTGGTGCGGGCGTCCGCCGACGACCACCCCGATCTGTTCTGGGCGCTGCGCGGCGGCGGCGGTAACTTCGGCGTCGTCACCTCGTTCCGGTTCGCGCTGCACCCCGTCGGCCCGACCGTGCTCGCGGGACCGGTCTTCTGGGCGGCCGACGACACCGGTGACGTGCTGCGCTTCTACCGGGACTTCGCTGTGGAGGCACCCGACGGACTCGGCACCGTCGTCAGGCTCGGTACCGTTCCCCCGCTGCCGGCCATCCCCGAGGAACTGCACTGGCGGCCGGCCGTCGCCGTTGTCTGCTGCCACGCCGGCGCGGTCGAGGACGGCGAGCGGGCGGTGCGGGCCCTCCGCCGGTTCGGGAGGCCGCTCGTGGACCTGGTCGCGCCGAAGCCGTACACGGCCCATCAGAGCAGCACCGACGACACCGTCCCGCACGGCTGGAACTACTACTGGAAGGCCACGGACCTGACCGGCCTCTCCGACCACGCCGTCACGGTCATCGCCGACCACGCCTACGCGGCCGGCTCGCCCCGCTCGTACTCGGTGCTGTTCCACATGGGCGGCGCCGTCGCCCGGGTCGCGCACGACGCCACCGCCTACGCCGCTCGTGACGTGGCCCACAACATCAACATCGATGCCGTATGGCTCCCCGGGGAGTCCGGTGAGCGGGCCGCGGCCGAGACCGCATGGGCGCGGCGGTTCCTGCACGCTCTCCAGCCGCACCGCGTCGGCAGCGTCTATGTCAACTTCCTCGACGCCGACGACGGCACCAGCCGCTTGCGGGAGGCGTACGGCGAGCGCGTATACCGTCGACTGGCCGACGTAAAGGCCGCGTACGACCCCGACAACGCCTTCCACCTCAACAAGAACATCCGTCCCGGTGCGGCCTCCCCGGCCATCGCGGGACCGTCGATCGGATCGCCCGGCCGAGGTGGATCCTGACCGCCACCGGGCACCGGCGCCGGCGGCGAACGCAGATCCGGTACTTCTGCGCGCACATCACCCGGCAGGGGCATGCGGTGTCCCCCTGTGTGGGCGTTCCCGAGTCCGGGTGTTGGACGAGGTGCCGGCACCGGGCCGGTGACGTGCATGGGGTTGTGCGGTGCACCCGTCGAGCCGATCGCGGAGCTGTTCGGCTTCTCCAGCCCCTTCTTCCAGGTCCTCGGTGGTGGCGCTGGGTGGGTTCCCGTGAGGTGAGCGCCCTCTATGCCCCCGGTTCGCTCCATTGAGTTGTTTGCCAGGAAAACGCATCCACTGTGCCGATTGGTGCAGCAATGCTGATCGCCGAGGGAACTCCCACTCCCGGGGTTCCACGGACGAAAGGACACATGCATGCGAGGCAAGCAGGCGATCGGCGCGGGCGCGCTGGCACTGGCCCTCGTCTCAGGCGCCGGATGGGCCGCCCAGGCGACCACCGCCGAGACCGCGGTGGCCAAGGCTCCGGCTGCGGTGGCCAAGGCTCCGGCCGCGGTGGACGGGTATCAGATCGTCAAGCTCCCCAACGCCAACGTGCCCAACTTCCAGCGCCGGACCGTCTTCTGCCCGACGGGCAAGAAGGTCATCGCCGGTGGTGCCGAAGCCCAGGGCAACGGCGCGGTGCTGGTCGGCAGCTTCCCGACCGACGACGGGCGCGGCTGGATCGGACTCGGCCGGCAGGACGGCTACTCCAGCGTCGGCGTCAGCGTCTACGCGGTCTGCGCGAGCGTCTGACCGGCCGGGCCTGACGCAGTAGGCGGTTCCTCGCTGCCGACCGGGCGGCGAGGGACCACCGCGCCTCCTCCCCTCCGGGCACTCCGTGAGCGCGCTCCTCTCGGACCGATCAGGTCCGGGCCCTCGGAGCGGGCTGCGGAGGCGCACACTGCCGGTCGTGGATCCCCGGGAGGGGGAGCGGGAGGACCACGGCCGGAAGGCATCGGTCAGGAGCCGTGGTCAGGCGGGCGGAGGGCGCCCCCGCCGCCCGCCTGGCCACGGACGGCGCCTCCGACGAGGCCCGCGCGAACGGTCAGCTCCCGCACGCCGGCCCGCTCTCCCGCCGCGGCCCGGGCCCGCCGACCGGTCATCTCCCGGTGAGCGCGGCACCGCCGACGACACTCCGGCCCACGCTCGCCGGGAGCGGCACCCGCTTGGGCAGTGCCTCCGTCACCGGCACCTCCGTGGTGCCGGGGGTCGGGCTGCCCGTGGGCGAGGCGCCCGTACTGCCGCTGGGGCTCGGTGAGGCGGGAACCGTCGGCGAGGGCGACGGGGCCGGGCGGCCGGTGGAGGGGCGGACGCTCGGCCCTGCGGTCACCGGCGGAGGAGCCGTGTCCGGGGCGGGTTCCGGGGTGGGGGCGGCCGGGGGTTCCGGGGCGGCGGGGGTCGTGGTGCGGGGGCGTCCGGGCGCAGCGCCGTCGCGTTCCCGGGCGGCCCCCCTGGCGGGGTGGGTGGCCGGACGCTCCGGTGCGGCCGAGGCCGCCGGCCGTGCGGTGCCGTGTTCCCGGGGACCGTCGGGGGACGGCAGTTCCGGGCTCGGCGCGGCCAGTGGGAGGCCGGCGGAGCCGTCGGCCAGCAGCGAGGACGTGCCCAGGCCGCCCAGCACCGCGAAGGCGGCGGCGGCGAGAGTCCGGCCGCCGTATGTCCTCCACCGCCGTGGCCGGGGGCGGTGGGGGTCGGCCGCATGGGCCGCGGCCCGGTGGGCGTCGGCCGTGGTCACATGTGCCGCCGCCGTGGGACTCGGCGGCGCGGCCGTTCCGGCCGCGGCCGGGGGAGCGGCATGCGCGGGGGCGGAGGCGGCGGCGGGGGACCCGCCGGTTGCCGTCTCCTCGTCGGGGCCGGTCTCCGCCATCGGCGTGGCGACCGGCGGAATCCCGTCCGCGCCGGCCATCGCGGGGTCGTACGCACCGCATTCGGGGCACGTCACGGCGCCGTTGAGTGTGCGGTGGCAGGGAACGCAGTAGTCCATGGGCGCGACCGATCTAGTACGCGGGTCGCGGGCGGGAGCCCTGGGCCGCCGGACGCGCCCGGCGGCGGCTCGCGGACGCCGGGCGGAGCCGGGTGCGGTGCGGAAGGAACCTCGGCATGTGCGGACCTCGCTCACTCGGCGGTCTGGGTGGGTCACCGGTTACCGGGGTCAACGAGGGCCCGCGAGCGGGTGTTCAACCGTCGGCGCAAACGTGGCACGGGTAACTTCCCTGCCGGTGGGGGCCGTTGAGGTCCCGTGCCGGCCGGGTGCCCGGTCCGGACGAGGGCACGGGCCCCCGCGCCGGGCGGGTGTGCGTGGCAGCACGCAGCCACCGCCCGCACCGCGTGCAGAGCCGTAGGCGCGGGCGCCGGAGATGTGACAGGGCCCGTCCTGAGACAGTCCGCCCCACCGCCCGGTCCGGTCGCCGACCGGGTGGGCGGTGTGTCGCCCGGACGGCCCCAAGTGCCGCACGGGCGGTTCACCCACCGAGCGCCGGCGGCCCCGGCGGGTGAGGCTGCCCCGTGGAGGTGCCCTCATGGAGCAGGCGACGGCGGACGTGTGTGTGGTCGGTGCCGGATTCGCGGGTCTGGCGGCCGCGCGGAACCTGGCGCACGCGGGCCGGGAGGTGATCGTGCTCGAAGCCCGGGACCGCGTGGGCGGCCGGGTGTGGAACCGCGAACTGCCCGACGGCACCGTCGTCTCCGCGGGCGGGACCTGGCTCGGGGAAGGCCAGGCGAGGATGTTCCGGCTCGCCCGGGAGTACGGTCTCCGGGCGTATCCGCAGTACGGTGACGGCGACCACGTCCTGCGCCTCGACGGCGTCGACCACCGCTACCGGGGAAGCATCCCCAAGGCCGGTCCGGCGACGCTCGCCTCCCTGGGACTGGCCTTCGCGCGGCTGAACGCGATGGCGCGCCGGCTCCCCGCCGACGCCCCCTGGCTGGCCCCTCACGCGCGGACGCTCGACGCCCGCACGCTCGGGCAGTGGCTCGCCGATCCGCTCAATGTGCCCTCCGGCACGGCGCACACCGTGCTGAAGGCGACCATGAGCCTGCTGTTCTGCACCGACCCCGCCGAGGTCTCCCTGCTGGGCGCGCTGGTCCTGGCACGGGGCGGCGGAGGGTTCGACTACTACACCGACAGCGGCAGGACCGAGACGCATCTCCTCGACGGCGGGACCCCGGAGCTGGCCCGACGGATGGCCGAAGGGCTCGGCGACGCCGTACGCCTGGCCAGTCCGGTCCGCCGGATCGTCCAGAACGGGAACGACGCCGAGGTGAGCACCGACGCGCTGACGGTACGGGCGCGCCGGGTCATCGTCGCCGTACCGCCGGTGCTCACCGGGCGCATCCTGTTCGAGCCGGCGCTGCCGCCCGCCGCGGTCCATCTGCGGCAGCGGATGACGCCCGGCTCGATCATCCGCGTCCACACCTCGTACCCCGAGCCGTTCTGGCGCGGCCAGCGCCTGTCCGGGCAGACGCTCGCGCCCCTGTCGGCCGTCCCCGTGACCATCGACCAGACCCCACCCGGGGACGGGCCAGGGGTGCTGAGCAGCTACGCCTTCGGGCCCGGGGCCGTACGGCTCGGCCGCCTGGACCCCAAGGAGCGCCGGGACGTGTGGCTGCACGCGCTCGCGGAACGGTTCGGCCCGGAGGCCCTGCATCCCCTGGGGCACCTGGAGACCGACTGGTCCGCGCAGGCTTGGTCCGCGGGCGGGATGATCGGCCACTTCCCGCCCGGGGCACTCACCGGCTACGGTCGTGCGCTGCGCGAGCCGGTCGGCCGGATCCACTGGGCGGGCACGGAGACCGCGACGCAGATGCACGGGCTGATGGAGGGCGCGGTGCGCTCCGGAGAGCGTGCCGCCCGGGAGGTCCTGGCCCTCAACTGACCTCCCCGAAGGTCCCGCCCCGGTGGGCCGATCCGCGGGGCTCCACCGCCGTGGTCGGGTTCATCGAGCGCCGAGCTCCGCACTGGCCGTGCAGCCGGGCCGCTCGCCGCCGGTACTGCGCCGGGGCGCCGGGCCGCGCTCCTTCCGGGCGGCCGTGCCGGACCCCTGCTCGGGCGGATTCCCGGCTGCGCGCACCGGACCGCCACCGCGCCGCTGGAGCCGGACGACCTCCCGCTCCTCTGCACCGGCGGCCTGATCGCGGGGCGCGACGAGGACGTCGGGGAATCGCTCGACGGCCTCGTCCGCGGCCTGGCGCGCGAAGGGCCGCTGTCGCCGCAGGAGACCGTCGGCGACCTGGTCTCGGCCCACACCGCTGCCGGCCTGGAGGACGACGTGCGCCTGCCGGTCCTGCGGATCGGCTGACCGCGCAGGATCCCGGAGCCGGCCGGATGTCTCAGTGGTGCCTGGTGTGCCTGCGCACCTGGTCGGCCGCCTTCTCCGCCATCTCCTGCGCCTTGCCGCGCAGCATGTCGCTCCGGCCCGAGCGCTGCATGGACTTGTCGCCCATGGTCTTCCCGAGGGTCTCCTTCAGCTTGCCCTTGATCTGCCGCGCCTTGGCGTTGTGCTTGCTCATCAGGATCGGTGTCCTCTCGGGTCCGTGGTGCGTCCACGCACCGGTTAACCCTGCGCCTGTTCACCCTGCGCCTACCCGGGTTGGCCCGCAACCTGCGCACCTGTACGCACCCGCGCACCCGCTCCCGCGCACCCGCGCCTTCCCCCGGCTGTGATGGAGTGGCCCCCGGAAGGCCCGCACGACGTCCGGCGCGGGCAGGAGCGAGCCAGGGAGGTGCCAGATGGGGCGTCCGGTCACCGTCGTCACGGGCGGGAGCCGTGGCATCGGCGCGGCCACCTGCGTCCGGCTGGCCGCCGACGGCCACGACCTGGCCCTCGGGTACGTCAGCAACGCGGCGGCCGCCGAGGAGGTCGCGCGGGCCGTGCGCACCACCGGCGCGCGCTGCGTCACCGTACGGGCGGACACCTCCGACGAGACGGCGGTCGAGCGGTTGTTCGACATCGCGGCGGCGGAACTCGGCGCCGTGACCGGGCTGGTGAACAACGCAGGCGTCACCGGCCCGCTCGGTCGGCTGGCCGACGCCCGCACCGAGGACCTGCGCCGGGTCATCGACGTGAACCTGCTGGGCTGTCTGCTGTGCTGCCGGCGCGCCGCCCGTGACATGGCCGCGCACGGTTCCGGCGCCATCGTCAACATCTCCTCGGCCGCCGCGACGCTCGGCGCACCCGGGGAGTACGTCCACTACGCGGCGACGAAGGCGGCGACCGACGCCCTGACCGTCGGCCTGGCCAAGGAACTAGGCCCGCAGGGCATCCGCGTCAACGCCGTCGCCCCGGGCACCGCCAACACCGACATGCACGCGGCCATGGGCGATCCCGACCGGCCCCGGAAGGTGGCCGCGGTGACCCCGCTCGGCCGGCCGGGAGAGCCGTCCGAGATCGCCGGGGCCGTCTCCTGGCTGCTCTCGGACGACGCCTCGTTCACGACGGGGACGGTCCTGCGGGTCTCCGGCGGCCGCTGAGCGCACCGGGGCGGTGACGGGTTCACCGGGGGACGTACCCGGTGAGCCCGCGCCCCACAAGCCCACCCCCCGGGGCTTCCGGTACCCGTGCGGCCGCCCCGGCGTCGTCAGGGTTCTGACGGCGATGAAGCCCGCAGGGTTCACGGGGCCCGGCCCGGCCCACCGGGATTCGTGCGGCCTGCCCGCGCTGTGAGCGGCCCGACCGCTCTGTAAGGGGCTCGCCAGGATGCGTCAATATACTTCCGCCATGCCGCCGATAGCCGCCCGCCGCCGCACGACCGTCCCCCGGTGACCGCCACCGGCACCCCCGCCCGGGGACCCCGCATCCTCGCCGACCTCACACCGCTGCGCCTCTCCGCCCACTACCGGCGGCTCTGGCTCGGCAACACTGTCTCCTGGATCGGCCAGGGCATGACCACGCTGGCGATCTCGCTCCAGGTGTACGACATCACGCGCTCGACCTTCTCCGTCGGGCTCGTCGGCCTCTTCTCCCTCGTCCCGTTGATCGTCTTCGGCCTGTACGGCGGCGCCGTCGCCGACACCGTGGACCGGCGGGTGCTGGGGCTGTGGAGTGCGGCGGGTTCCGCCGGGCTGTCGGCAGCGCTCGCCGCGGCCGCGTTCGCGGGTTTCCACCACGTCTGGTTCCTGTACGGCGTCGTCGCGCTCCAGGCCGTGTGCGCCGCGCTCAACTCGCCCGCCCGAAGCGCGATGATCCCGAGGCTGCTGCCGCCCGGGCAGCTGCCCGCCGCCAACGCGCTCTCCTCCATGACGATGACGTCCGGCATGCTGATCGGCCCGATGCTGGGCGGGCTGATCGTCGGCTACGGCGGCTACCAGGCCGCGTACGTCATCGACTTCGCCGCGTTCGGAGCCGCGCTGTACGCGATGTGGCGGTTGCCGTCGATGCTGCCCGACCGTGACCGCGCGAAGGGCGGCCGTGCGTCCGTGCTCGACGGGCTGCGCTTCCTCGCCACCCGGCCGAACATCCGCATGACGTTCTTCTCCGACTTCTGCGCGATGATCCTCGCCCATCCGCGCGCGCTCTTCCCGGCCGTGGCCGGGCTCTGGTACGGCGGGGACGCCCGTACGACGGGCCTGCTCGTCGCCGCGCCCGCCGTCGGCGCGCTGCTCGGCGGGGTGTTCTCCGGCTGGACGGGGCGCATCCGGCGGCACGGGGCGGCGATCCTGCTCGCCGTGGCCGCGTGGGGTACCGCGATCGCCGTGTTCGGCCTGACCCGGAACCTCTGGCTCGGGCTGCTGTTCCTCGCGGTCGCCGGATGGGCCGACACGGTCTCCATGGTCTTCCGCAACACCATGCTGCAGGCGGCCGCGCCGGACGAGATGCGCGGCCGCCTGCAGGGAGTCTTCGTCGTCGTCGTGGCGGGCGGCCCCCGCCTCGGCGACTTCCTCGCCGGGTCGGTCGCCGACGTCACCTCGCCGGCCGTCGCCGTCACCGGCGGCGGTCTCGCCTGCGTCCTCGCCGTCGCCCTCCTGGCGCTGCGCGGTCGCGGCTTCCTGCGCTACGACGCCCGCCGGCCGACGCCGTGAGTCCCGGAGGCGGGACCGCCCGCTCGGCGGGACCGGTCGGGGTCAGAACGAACGGAGCCGGAGCAGGGGCTCCTTGATGCCGTCACCGTCCTCCGACGGCCAGGTCCAGTCCGTGCCGCCCGCCGTCACCAGGGCCGACTTGACCTCGGCGGGGGAGGCGGCGGGGTGCGTGGCCCGGTAGAGGGCCGCGCCGCCCGCGACGTGCGGGGCTGCCATGGAGGTGCCGGAAAGGGTGGAGTAGCCGCCGTTCCTGAAGGTGGAGCGGATGCACACGCCGGGGGCGATCAGGTCCACGTCGCGCCCGTAGTTGGAGAAGTCGGCGAAGGTGTCGTCCCGGTCCGTGCGGCAGGTGGGGCTGCCGAGACCGCCCGGCTTGCCGTCGAAGTCGGCAAGCGCGCTGACCGTGATCACCTCGTCGTAGGCGGCCGGGACGATGCCGGCCGCGTCGGTGTGGTCGTTGCCGGCGGCTACGGCGTAGGTGACTCCCTTCGCCACCGAGTTGCAGATCGCCTGGTGCATGGCGTCGTTGTTGGTCTTGCCGCAGTTGCCGTCGTCCTTGCCCGAGCCGCCCAGGCTCATGTTGACGACGTCGATCTCGTCGGCGTGCTGGGTGACGTGGTCGATGCCGCAGATGACGTTCGAGGTGCTGCCGGAACCGAACGGGCTGAGCACCTGGACCGGCCAGAGCCGTACGCCCGGTGCGACGCCGACCACTCCCGTGCCGTTGTCGAGGGCGCCGATCGTGCCGGCCACATGGGTGCCGTGCCCGTGCATGTCCGTGGGCGGAAGGAACGGCAGCCAGCAGTTCTTGCCCCCGGCCTCGTACACGTTGAGATCCGGGTGGTCCGCGTCGATACCGGTGTCGATGACCGCCACGTCGGCGTCGACCCGGGTGTCGTTGCCGTCGATCGCGGCGGTCGGGCTGAGGTCGGCCTCCACCCGGTCCACCCCGGTCGGCACCGTCTGGGCGGCGATCCGCACCGGAAGGTCGGGCTCTACGGACCGGACTCCCGGCTCGTCCGCGAGCTCGGCCGCCGTGGCCGCGGTCATCGACGCCGCGTAGCCCTGCAGGGCGTGCCGGTAGACGTGCACCACCACGGCGCCCATGGACGACGCCCGCCCGACGGCCGCGTTCACGGCGGCGTCGGCGCTCTCGGCCGCGGGGGTGTGCTCGAGCGTCACGATGTACCGGCCGGTGGTCTGACCGCCGGTCTGACCGGACTGGGCGGTCGTGCCGGCGACCGCGGTGGCCGACGGGGCGGCCGCGAGTGCGAGGACGAGCAGAGCAGCGCCGAAGATCTTGGGCATCCCAGACCTTTCTTGAGGAAGTCGTCGGAGATCGACCGGCCTTCACCGGTCTTCTTCCGGAACGTCAACGGGTTCGGCGCTTACAGCTAGCAGCTCCGGGGTGGCGCGACGGTCCGACATCCGGGCGGTCACCGGATTGCTGACTACTCGTCATCCATATAGCTGTGTCATATTCCCCCGCGGATTCGCGGATCCTGCCCTCCGCCGGCGCTGCCGGGTTCCGCGGCCGCGGGATCAGCAGGGCGGCGGGTCCCCGGCGGGGCGCTTCGCGCGGCGGCGGGTGTCGACCGACCACATATGGGTGCAGCCGGGGCACTGCAGATGGACCACCGCGCCCTCGTTGGAGATCAGATAGCGCCAGTGCTCCGCACAGTTGCGCCGGTCCGCGCAGGGGCCGCAGTCCCGCGCGTCGTCGCAGGCGGGGCAGGGCAGCCAGGCACGGCGGGCGATGTCGGCCTGCGGATCAATGGGAAGGCGCACGGCCCGGGCCCCTTTCCGGAAGGACACCGGCGGCGACGAGCATGTCGTACGTCCGCTGCTGCCCGGCGTCGAGACCGGAGTAGAGCAGCGCGTACGCGGCCTCCTCGCCCTCCAGCGCCGCCACGGGGTCCCAGTCCGGCCCCAGCGCGGCCACCACCTCGGCCCGGCGCCGGGCCTCCTCGAAGGTCAGGTCGATCTCGAACGGGGTGAGGTCGGGCGAACGGTCCTGGTCCATGGGCGACACTTCCGGTCTTGCTGTGGTGCGGCGGCCCCTCCGGGCGGACTGCCACGTCTACCAGAGGGGCGTCGCGCGAGGGAAGGGTTGCCTAAGTTGCTGTGACGCACCTCATGGCTCGTGGGCCCCACGGACCACTCGGAGCACAGGGACCGTACGTGGCGACCGGACTCCCGGGCCGCTCGCACGGCGGGGGCGGTCCGCGCGGAACTCGGACCGCACGGCACGCCAACCCCCGGCCGTCACCCGGTCCGCACGGCCGTCCGCGTCGCTCGGTTCACTCGGCCCGGGCCACGATGCCCCGCACCAACCCCAGCTCCACGAGATCCCGCGGCCGCAGGCGGAGCTGGTCCGCGGTCGCCGGTGTCCGGGACGGGTCGCGCTTGAGGATCGCCGCGGCGAGTTCGGGCGCGATGACCGAGAAGTAGCTGTCGGGCGTGACCCAGGTGTTCGCCGGGGCCGCCAGCGCCAGCGCCCCACCGGAACCGCCCTCGCCTATCACCAGGGTCGTCACCGGGACGCGCACCGACGCAACCGCCGCGAAGACGTCGGCGATGGCCGCGCCGGCACCGGTCCGCTCGGCCTCGGCGTCGTTCGCGGCACCGGGCGTGTCCACGAGGGTGAGCACCGGGATCCCCAGCCGGTCGGCCAGCCGGATCAGCCGCGCGGCCGTGCGGTATCCGGCAGGCCGGGTCGCGGTCCCGGCCTGGGCCGCGTACGCCACGACCCGCCCTTCCCGCAGTCCGAAGCCGCAGATCATCCCGGGGTCCGTACCGCCGCACCGGTCGCCGTGAAGATCCGCCCGCTCGTCGAACCAGGCGTCGAGATACGCCCCCGCTCGCGGCCGGTGCGGAGCCCGCGCCCGGCGCACGGCCTCCCATCCGGTGGCCGCCGCGCCGTACGCGCCGTCGAGCGCGAGGGGCGGCGGGACGGGCACGCCGCCCGGCACCGGCCCCGTGGCTCCGCCCGTGAGCAGCCGCAGCCACAGCGACAGTGCCGGGCGCAGCCGGTCCGGCGGGACGACCGCGTCGATCTGCCCGGCGGCCAGCTGGCCCTCGGCCGTGTACGCCGAGGGGTCCGCGTCCGGCGGCCTGACCCGGGACCCGGCGAACCCGACCTGCGCTCCCGGGAGCGCGAGGACCACGTCCGCGCCCGCCCCGAGCGTGGCCCAGCCGCCACCGGTGGCGGGGTCGCGCAGCACCGCGAGCTGCGGCAGTCCGGCCGCGCGGGTCAGCGCCGACGCCCGTGCCACCCGCTGGAGCTGGCTCAGGGCGACCATGCCCTCCTGCATCCTGCTGCCGCCCGTCGCGACCAGCGACACCAGCGGCAGCCGCTCGGCACGGGCGTGCGCGTACGCCCCCTCCAGCAGTTCCCCGGTCCGCCGGCCCAGCGACCCGCCGAGGAACCGGAACTCGAACGAGACCAGCACGGCGCGCCGGCCCCCGATGTCCGCCGTGCCCCAGAAGACGGACTCACGCTCACCGGTGCGTGCCGCGGCCCGCGCCCGCGACTGCGCGTATCCGTCCCACCCGAGCGGTCCGTCGCCGAGCGGGCCGTCTGCGGACGGACCGTCGGTGACAGGGGCGTCCGCGCTCGCCGGGTGCTCCTCGAAGACGTCGGTGACCAGGGCCGCAGCCTCCCGCGCCGTGAGACCGTCAGCCATGGGGGAGGGCCCGCTTCATGATCTTGCCCAGGTCGTTGCGGGGCAGCGCCTCGAGGAAGCGGACCGCGCGCGGCCGCTTGTGCGGGGCGAGCTGGGACGCGACGTGGTCCGCCAACTCGTCGTCGGACGGCGGGTCGGCGGGATCGGAGGGCACCACCCACGCCACGACCCGCTCGCCCAGGTCGTCGTCCGGTTCGCCGGTCACGGCGGCCTCCCGCACCCGCGGGTGCTCCAGCAGCGCGTTCTCGATCTCACCGGCGCCGATCTTGTAGCCGCCGCTCTTGATCAGGTCGGTCGCCTTGCGGCCCACGATCCGCACCTGTCCGTCCGGGGCCCGGACCGCCATGTCGCCCGTGCGGAACCAGTCGCCGTCGAACGCCGCGGCGGTCGCGTCCGGGCGGTTCAGATAGCCGGAGAACAGGTTCGGCCCCCTCACCTGGATCTCGCCGACCGTCTCCCCGTCCAGGCCCGTGATCTCCGACCCGTCCTCTTCCACCAGCCGCAGCTCCACACCCGGCAGCGGGAGACCGACCGATCCGGGGCACGGCTCACCGTCCACCCGGACGCTCGTGTTCATCAGCGTCTCGGTCATCCCGTACCGCTCGACGATCCGCCGGCCCGTCGCCGCGAACAGCCGCTCGTGGTCGTGGACGGGCAGTGCCGCCGAACCCGACACCAGCAGGCGTGCGCCCGCGAGGGACTTCGCCAGCTCGGGGTCGTCGTCCACCGCCTCCGCCAGCCGGTGGTACATCGTCGGCACCCCGAAGAGCATCGTCCCGCCCGCGGCGAGCTCCCGCCCCACCCCGCCGGCCGAGAACTTCCCGAGGTGCCGTACCGAGCCGCCCCGCCGCAGCGGCCCGAGGACGCCGAGGACCAGCCCGTGCACATGGAACAGCGGCAGCGCCTGGACGAGGACGTCGTCGCCGGTCCACGCCCACGCTTCCGCCAGCGCGTCCAGGGTGGCCGCGATCGCCCGGCGCGGCAGCACCGCGCCCTTCGGCGGGCCGGTGGTCCCGGAGGTGTAGACGATCAGGGCCGGGGACTCCGGGGCCGGTTCGGCGGGCAGTGCACGGCAGCCGCCCGGCGGCTCGTCCCCGGCCCCCGCCACCTGGACGTCGATCCGCTCCGACCCGGCCAGTGCGGGCGGCACCGCGTCGCCCGGGCGCGCGAGCACCAGCGGCGGCGCGCTGTCCCCGACGATGTGGGCCAGTTCCCGCTCTCCCGTACGCGGGTTGAGCGGTACGGCGGGCACCCCCGCGATCAGCGCGGCCACCACGCCGACGGCCGTCTCGAGCGTGGGCGTGGCCCAGACCGCGACCCGGTCCGCTCCGGAGATCCGCTCCGCCGTCCTCCCGGCGGCGGAGACCAGCCCGCCGTACGTCAGCGACCGGTCGCCGAAGCGCAGCGCGGGCCGGTGCCGCACACCGTCGGACGTGCCGTCCGCAGCGGCCGCCAGGGCCGGGAAGAGAGCACTCACGGGTCGTCCTCCTCAAGTCGCTTCCGCACCGTTCCGCGGGACCGGCGGTGGGCACGCGCCCGCGGCCACACCATTCTCCCCGCGATCACCTACTCGTGCGTAACAAATGCTCGGACCGGCGACCTCCGACCTGCCGTCGGCAGGTCGGAGGCGCGACTCCGGCACGGCCCTGGTGCCACTCGCGGCGGAGCGCTCGTCTACCGCGCGGAGCGGCGGCTTGCGGTGTGCCTGCGTGGGCGCGGCCCGGTGCGGTGCCTCGGCGGTGGTGCTGCCGGGGGTGCGGCCCCGGGGACGGTACCGGCCGGCACGTTCGTCCGGGGTGGCGTCGTCCGTGACGGTGAAGGGCAGGGTGCGGCGGCCGTCGGGCACGGGCGCGGTCGGCCTGGGCCTCGACGTCGACCGCCGTGGGCCCCGCCCGCCGGTGCGCCGCCGCGCGTCGGGCGCGCCGTGCCGTGAGGGGCGGGTCGCCGCGCTCCCGCTCCTCGTCCACGAGCGCGCCCACCGGTCCGGCGAAGCGCACCGCGGGGCGGCGGCCGAAGCGCACCGCGGTGCGGACACCGAAGCACCCCGCGGGCGGAGGCCGAAAAGCCCCGCCGCGCCACCGGCCCCCGGCAGCGGACCGCGGCCCGGACTCAGGCGGTGAGCGGGGAGAGGACCATCGAGTTGGTGTTGCCCTCCAGCATCTCGCCGAGTCCCAGCACCGCACACACGTCGGGCCGTTCGGCGATGAGGACCGGCATCCCGGTGGCGTCGCGCAGCATCTGGTCGAGACCGGGCAGCAGGGCGCTGCCGCCGACCATCATGATCCCGCGGTCGGCGAGATCGGCGACGAGGTCGGGCGGGCAGTTGCGCAGGATCCTTCCGATTCCGTCGAGTACGGCGGTCAGCGGCGTGTGGATCGCGTCCCGCACCGCCGCGGTGTCGACCCGCACCGAACGCGCCAGGCCGGTCGCCACGTCCCGGCCGTGGATCTCGGTGGTCGAGGGGCCCTGGAGGGTGAGTCCGTTCTCGCTGAGCGCGATCTGGAGGGGGCGTACGGACTGGCTCGGCAGCATCAGTTCGTGCTGGTGGCGCAGGTGCTGGATGACCGCGTGGTCCACGGCCTCGCCGCCGACCGGGATACGGGCCGCGGTGACGATGGAACCCAGGGACAGCACGGCGACCTGCGTGGTGGCCGCACCGCACATCATGATCATCGTGGCGGTCGGCTGCTCCACCGGCAGACCGCAGCCGACGGCCGCGGCGATCAGCGTGTCGACCAGCTCGACCCGCCGGGCCCCGAGTCCGACCAGCGTCTCCACGGTGGCGCGCTGGGCGAGCGGATCGGCCTCGTGCGGTGTGCACGCGGCCGCGCGCAGCCGTGGCTTGCGGCGCAACTGCCTGCGCAGCTTCTCGCCGAGCAGATGGCGCAGCATGCGCTGGGCCATGTCGATGTCGACGACGGTGCCGCCGGAGACGGGGCGCATCACCCGGATGTAGTCGGGGGTACGGCCGGTCATCTGCTCGGCGAACTCGCCGACGGCGATGAGGGCGCCGTTGCGGGTGTTGACGGCGGCGACGCTGGGCTGGTCGACGACCAGCCCGGCGCCCTTCACATAGACCCGGGTCCGCGCGGCACCCAGGTCCACGGCGACATGGCAGCGGCGCAACTGCTCAAGACTGACGGTCATGGCAGGTCCTCCCGAGACGGTTCCCTCCTCGCATCCTGCGATCGCCCGGGGCCTGACGCGCGCTGGGCTGCGCCGGTCGGGGGTGGACTCCGCCGGGATCGCCAGGGGCCGGGCGGACGCCGGGCGCGCGGTACCGGACGCCGGGCGCGAGCCTCGGATCAGGAGCCGTACGCGACGCGCTGCAGCAGGCCCCAGGTGAACTCCGCCACGCACGACCGGCCGTCGGGCACGCCGAACGCGAGCCGCCAGCGGGTGGGGGCGGTGCCCTCCATCGGCCGCACCGGGGCGAAGGCCGCGGCGACCTCGTCGACCGTGCAGCACCAGGGGCGCAGATCGTCCGCCGTGAGCAGGTCGGGTCCGGCGGCCCCCCGCGCCCGTACGAGCCATTCGTTCCAGACCGCCCCGCCGGGTCCGGCCAGCACCTCGAACCGCAGATCCGGCCACAGGGGCACCGGCCACCGCAGCGCGTCGCAGTCCAGGTCGCCGATCCTGCGGCGCGTCGTGGTCTCGGGCTCGCCGAGCACGGAGCGGTACCGGGAGAGGGCCCCGCGGGTACGCGGGGAGCGGACGATCGCCTGCCAGCGGCGGTTCGCCTCCCGCATCCCGGCGGCCGACGCGCCCAGCTCGCGGCGTGCCTCCTCGACCAGTTCCGGCTGATGGTCGGCCATCCGGCGGAGCAGCACGAGCTGGAACTCGCGGGGCCCGAAGGTGTTCATGCCCTCATCGTGCCCGTACGGGCCGGTCCGCGGCGCCGCTCCGGCCGGCCGACGTGCCGCGGAACTGCAGATTCCACACAGGATCCTCACAGTCACGCCTACCTCAGGTGTCACATCGCTGCATACGCTCCCGGAGCCATGGATTACTGCCACCAGTGCCGCCGACACATCAACGGGGCCTTGGCGTGCGCGGGGTGCGGTACTCCTGCCGAGGAACTGCGCCACTTCCGCCCCGCCTCCACCGCGACGGAGAGCGACGTCGTCGTCGAACTGGGCGGCGCGTACGGCGACGAGGACCCGCCCGCCGGGCGCCGCCGTGCCGACGGCCAGGGCCGCCGTACCCGCAGGGCCGCAGGCACCCGCAGGGCCCGTCGCAAACGCGGGCGGAGGGTACTCATAGGGACATTCGGGCTGGCGCTCGCCGCCGGCGCGCTGAGCCTGGCGGAACTGGCCCGGGAGTCCTCGGGCGGCGGTGACGACACCGCCGTCGAGGTGCGTGAGCAGGAGTCCCTGGAGGTCGACGACATACCCGAGCCGACCGGCAGCGCGGAGCCGCCGCCGGGGCCGAGCGCGGTGAGCGAGCCGCCCACGACGTCGCCCGCCGCGGTCAGACCGTCGGGGTCGGTCGGGCGAGGCAGTACCAGACCGACGGTGGAGGCGTCCGCGCCGCAGGGGGAGCCGAGCGAGTCGGAACCGGCCGTGCCCGACCCGCCTGACGACGACGGCACCCCGACCCCGAGCGGCGATCCATCGCAGCAGCCCTCGCAGTCTGCTTCACCGCCGCCACCGCCCCCGCCCGCCGAGCCGGCCCCCTCCCCGACGCCGACGAAGGACTGCTGGCTCATCTTCTGGTGCTCGTGACCCGCGGAGCGCCGCGGCATCTGACCCGGCCCCCGTTCCGGACCCGTCGCGCGCCCCCTCCGAAGACCCTCGAGATCCGCCCCGCCGCCCCCTCCGGGTGGGCCGCGGACCCGTCGCGCGCCCGTCGAAGAACGCGTCCCATCCTGCGGTGAGGCTGCCGACGCCACCCCTTCCGCTCCCGCTCCGGCTCCCGGATGCGGCGCCGCCTCCGGTCACCGTCCCCGATCCGGCGCCTGTGCGCCTGCCTCGGTGCCGGCATCGCCCAGCATGCGCTTCAGCAGGTCCCGCAGCATCCCGCGCTCCTCCACCGACAGCTCCGCGAGCGGCTCGCGCGCGAAGTGAAGGGCCTCCCGGAGCTCGCGCGCCGTCCGGTGGCCCTCCTCCGTGGCCGCGGCTATCTTCACCCGGCGGTCGGCCGGGTCCGGGCGGCGTTCCACCAGGCCGCGCGCCTCCAGCCGGTCGATGATCCCCGTGACGTTCGACGGCTCGCACTTCAGCTTCCGGGCGATCCGGCGCATGGCGGTGGGCTCCATGGACAGCAACCCGAGCACCCTGGCCTGCGCCCCTGTCAGGTGGTAGCGGGCGGCGGCCTCCTCGTACTCGTCGTGGTAGCGAGCCACGACGGTGCCGATGAGATCGACGACCTCGAGGGTCAGCGGGTCCGTGCGCGTGGTGGCCATGCCGCCAGCATACCCAGATGCTTGACAATATGAAATATTCAGTCGCATGGTTGTTTCAGAACATGAAGCATTTCTAGGAGGCCCTCACCATGCCCGCACTTCCCGCGACCAGCCGCGAATGGCACCTCGTCTCCCGCCCCCACGGCTGGCCCGAGCCGGAGAACTTCGCCCTGCGTGAGGCCCCGGTGAACGAGCCGGGCGAGGGGCGCATCCTCGTCCGCAACCTGCACTTCTCCGTCGACCCGTACATGCGCGGCCGCATGAACGACGTGAAGTCGTACGTACCGCCGTTCCAGCTCGACCAGCCCATGGACGGCGGCGCCGTCGGGGAGGTCGTCGCCTCGAACGCGGAGGGCTTCGTGGTCGGCGACCACGTCCTGCACGGCCTCGGCTGGCGCGAGTACGCGGACGTGGAGGCCGGGCAGGCCGTCAAGGTCGACGCCTCCGTCGCCCCGCTCTCCGCCTACCTCGGTGTGCTCGGCATGCCGGGGCTCACCGCCTACGCCGGCCTGTTCGAGGTGGCCTCCTTCAAGGAGGGCGACGCGGTCTTCGTCTCCGGCGCCGCCGGTGCGGTCGGCAGCCAGGTCGGCCAGATGGCGAAGCTGAAGGGTGCCTCGCGGGTCATCGGCTCGGCCGGTTCCGACGAGAAGGTCAAGCTCCTGGTGGAGGAGTACGGCTTCGACGCCGCCTTCAACTACAAGAAGGGCCCCGTCGCCCGGCAGCTGAAGGAGGCCGCCCCCGACGGCATCGACGTCTACTTCGACAATGTCGGCGGCGAGCACCTGGAGGCCGCGATCTCCTCGTTCAACGTGCACGGCCGTGCCACCATCTGCGGAATGATCGCCCAGTACAACGCGACCGAGCCCACCCCCGCCCCGCGCAACCTCGCCCTGGTCATCGGCAAGCGGCTGCGTCTGCAGGGGATGCTCGTCAACGACCACCGCGCGCTCCAGGGCCAGTTCGTCCAGGACGTCGCCGGCTGGCTGGGCTCGGGCGAGCTGAAGTACGACGAGACGGTCGTCGAGGGCATCGAGAACGGCTTCGGCGCGTTCCTCGGGCTGCTGCGCGGCGAGAACACCGGGAAGATGATCGTCTCGCTGACCCGCTAGGCTCGGCTCAGCCGTCGCGGTCGTGGGCGCGAGCCGCGGCGAACGACAGAAGGAACCAGACCCATGTCGATCCAGCAGTCCGACGTCCTCTACACCGCCGTCGCCACGGCGGAGAACGGCCGTGACGGCCGCGTCGCCACCGACGACGGCAAGCTCGACGTCGTCGTCAACCCGCCCAAGGAGATGGGTGGTTCCGGCGCCGGCACAAACCCGGAGCAGCTCTTCGCCGCCGGCTACAGCGCCTGCTT
This sequence comes from Streptomyces sp. NPDC049887, assembly GCF_040656535.1. Classification (NCBI taxonomy): domain Bacteria; kingdom Bacillati; phylum Actinomycetota; class Actinomycetes; order Kitasatosporales; family Streptomycetaceae; genus Streptomyces; species Streptomyces sp. NPDC049887. Next base: position 27,263 of record NZ_JBFAMM010000006.1, read on the forward strand.
CCAGGGCGCGCTCGGCGTCGTCGCCCGTCAGGAGAACGCCGACGTCTCCGGCTCGACGGTCACCGCCGAGGTCGGTATCGGCAAGAACGACGAGGGCTTCGGCATCATCGTGAGGATCTCCGCGGTCATCCCGAACGTGGACGCCGCCACCGCCCGTGAGCTGGTCGAGAAGGCCCACCTGGTGTGCCCGTACTCCAAGGCCACCCGCGGCGGCATCACGGTCGAGCTCGCGGTCTGAGCTGCCTGCGCCGGGTCCGCCCGGCGCACGCGGCCGACGCACGGGACGAGGCCGCACCCCGAGGGGGTGCGGCCTTCGTCGCATCACCGGTCCGTGGCACCTGACACCGGACGTGCCCGCGTCACCGGTGGGCGCGATCGCCGCCGCCCCGTTTTTCGTCCCGTCCCTTCCCGTCCACAGGTTCCCGGCCTTCGTCCACAGGCCCAGGACCGGGGGTTCCGCACCCCGTATAGGGTGTGGCGCATGCGTGATCTGGGTGCGGGCTTCGGCTACTTGGTGAAGGGACAGCGGTGGGTCGGCCGCCACGGCCGGTGGTTCGGCATCGGGCTGCTGCCCGGGCTGATCACCCTCGTGCTGTACGCCGGAGCCCTCGTCGGGCTCGCCTACGGCGCCGACGACCTCGTGAGCTGGGCGACCCCGTTCGCGGCGGACTGGTCGTCGCTGTGGCAGGGGGTGTTCCGCGGCTTCCTCACGGCCCTGCTGTGGGTCCTCGGTCTCTTCCTCGCCGTGATCACGTTCACCGCCGTGACGCTGCTGGTGGGCCAGCCGTTCTACGAGTCGCTCTCCGAGGCCGTCGACCGTGCCGAGGGCGGTGAGGTCCCGCGATCCGGGCTGCCGCTCTGGCGCGAGCTGTGGATCTCCGCGCGGGACAGCCTGCGGATCGTGATCCGTGTCGCCCTCTACGGTCTGCTGCTCTTCGCGTTCGGCTTCGTTCCCGTCGTCGGCCAGACGGTCGTCCCCGTGCTCGGCTTCTGCGTCACCGGCTTCTTCCTCGCCGAGGAGCTCACCGCCGTGGCCCTGCAGCGGCGACGCGTCGAGCTCGGGGGGCGTCTCGCGCTGCTGCGCGGCCGGCGCCTGCTCACCCTCGGTTTCGGCGTTCCGCTGGCGCTGGCCTTCCTCGTCCCGTTCGTCGCGGTGCTGCTGATGCCGGGCGCGGTCGCGGGCGCCACCCTGCTGGTGCGCGATCTGACCCAGGACCGGGAAGAGGAGGAGCCCGGCCCCCGGGCGCCGGACCAGCACCCGTACACGGCTACGGACCCCCACGCGCACCCCGGGACGGGCCAGGACCCGCACGCGAGCCGCCAGGCCCCGCCCGCTGCCCCCTTCGGCACCGGCAAGGACGAGGCCCGCTCCTAGGACGCGGGCCGCCCCGCGGCCCCGAGCGCGCGCCGGACGCGTCCGCACCGAGCGGGCGTGCCCCCGGGCCGCGCCGCACGTGCCGGAGCCCAGAGCGACGGGCCGCGCCGGACGTGTCCGTGCCGAGGACGACCCCACATCGGCGACGGCCGGCCCCGGGGCGCCCCCGCGGTGGCGAGCAGCGCCCCCGGACGGCGACCGACAGATCAAACTCAAGGCACGAGCCGGTCATAGGCGCGAGTCAGGCCACCGCCCCGAGCGGCACCTGACCATCCTCGCAGTCGTAGCGCGCGAGCAGCTCGCCGTCCGGGCCGAACACGAGTGAGGCGACGGCCGGGCTGCCGCCGTCGCGGGCGCCGCGCAGTTGACCACCGCGGCGGTGGCGGTGGCACGGCAGCCCTCCGGACCGGCGCCGGCCTCGGGTCGCCGGGCGAGGTCCACAGCCGGGGCCGACTGCGGGCAGGCCCAGTTCGTACCCGGTGACCGCCGGCTCCCCGAAGACGGTCAGCCGTGCCCCGCGCCCGGCGGCCGCGCGGACCAGCCGGGCCATGGCACGGACGATGGCCGGGACATCACCCGGTGCCGGGACGAACCGGACCGTTGCGACGATCATGTTCCCATCGTCCGGTGCGGTTCAGCGCCGCGCGGCCGCCACCGCCACGATGGCCCGGACCTGGGCGATGATGTCCAGCCGGTTCCGTACGAACCCGGGGTCGGTCACGGCGCCCGTCGCCGGGTCCGTGTTGCCGGCCCCGAACTGGAGCACCGGAGTGTGCACATGGCCGCCGGGCAGCGTGCCGTGCAGGCCGAGACGGTCGCGCAGCAGCGTGGCCCGGTAGGCGATCTCGTTGGACAGGTAGTTCCCGCCGCCTCCCGCGCGAGCCGTGGAACCGGGGGTGGGACCCTCGGGGCGGACCACCGGATCGGTGCCTCCCGCGGGTATCTCGGTGACGGACGTGTTGTCGTACACCGGGAAACGGCCGGTCTCCGCGGCGATGACGTCCGCGTACGGCAGGGTCGTCGAGGTCCACTGCGGCTGCGCGAAGGGGCCTGGCACCGGCACGGTCCCGGTGCGCGAGACGTTCTCGTTGTCCGGGAAGCCGCCGCGCCAGGCTCCGTTGGTCCGCTCGATGTCGAAGCGCCCGGCGCGCCCCTGGCTCACGGTGGTGAACAGATCCGCCTCGGGCAGCCGGTGGCGCAGGGTCCGCTCGACGGTGCCGGCCGCGAAGTCCGTCCAGCGCACCGGGAAGACGGCGGTCTCCACCCGGGCCAGACCGCCGTCGGCGGTACGCAGCCAGGTGCCGTCGAGGGCGAGCGCCGCCGCCCCGCTCGGGTTGCTGATCCTGATGTCGCGGTCCAGCGTGAACGGGTCGAAACCGGTGAGCACGACGCGCTTGAAGACCTTGCCGCCGACGGTCGTCCCCGCTCCAGGGAAGTCCATGGTGTCCTGGCCCCGGGAGGTCCGCTCCAGCTCGTCGAGCAGCCGGTCGCGCGCCCCGGCGGGCAGGACGAAGTCCGGCTCCCAGAGGCGCAGTTCACGGATCATGGCGAGCCGGGCCCAGTACAGCGGACGGTCGTCGTCGCGGCTGAGGTCCCCGCCTGCGGGGCCCCTGCCCTGCGCCCGGTCGACGGCCCGCCGCCACAGCGCCGACCCCTGCCGCTCGACGACCCGGCGGGCCTCGGCGTACGAGTCCGCCGACCGCAGCGCCCCGGCGAACCGGCCCGCCACGGAGTCGAATCCGCTGCGCCGCAGGATCTCCTGCGGCGCGGCCCGGTCCAGCCGCTGCTCCTCCACGGTCGGCGCGGCCGAGGCCACCACCCGCCCCGGTCCGTCCGCGCTCGCCGGCGCCGCACCGGCCATCGTGCCCACCACAGCCGTCACGACCAACAGCCCGATTGTCCGCCGCACACCGCATCCCTCCGCCGAAACCGATCTGCCCGAAGCCGTCAGTATGGGAAAGGAGTTGGGGGCGTGGCCAGAGGGGAAGCCGGTGCGGCCGGCAGGGACGGGTGGCATGGCCGGATCGGAACGCGCACGACGCACCACAAACGCGACACACATCACGTGGATCGCGATCGGTTCGGCGCGCCTGCACCACTCATGACGGGGAATCAGCATCCTGGAGGTTCGTCCCCGGTACCCACGCGGTCCGGTGCACCGGCCGCCCGCAGGGGCGCACCGCGATCCGTGACCCGTCCGGGCCCCGATCACCCCGGGGCGGTCCCTGACAGCCGCCCCGGGGCCGCCGCCGCGCCGCGGGTGCCCGTGATCAGTTCGACTCCGCCGGCGGCCGCGGCGCGGTGATGTTCCGGTACGCGATCTCCGCCAGCCGCCTCTGGCCGTTCCGGCTCGGGTGGAACCAGTCCCAGGGGCTCAGCTGCTCGCCGGTGAACCGGTAGTCGAAGACGGCGTCGCCGTCGTACCGGCAGCGCAGGTCCTTCGCGCACACGTCCCGCAGCACCCGGTTGTAGGCGACGACACGGTCGTGCACGAGGGCCCGGCGCTCCTCGGCGGCCCGGCCCAGGTCGTCCGCGTCCCCGAGCATCGAGGCGCAGATGCCCAGTTTCCAGATCTGCTTGCCGAGCGGGTTGCCGCGCCCGGTCGACCACAGCCGCTTCAGGTCCGGCACACTCGACACGTACACGTGCGTCCCGGGCGCGCTGCGCCGCAGCGAGCGCATCGCGGCCGTGAACGACTCGGTGAACTCCGCGACCGGTGTCATCTGCGCCGGTGTGTCACGGCACGCGTCGTTGGCCCCGACCATCACCGTCACCAACTCCGGTCTGCGGACGGCCGCCTCCGTCATCTGCGCGGGCAGGTCGGCCATCCGTGCCCCGGACCGTGCGTGGTTCCAGGCGCGCCGCTTCGCTCCCGTCGTCCCCAGCAGCCGCTGCGCGAGGCTGCGCACGGTGGTGTCGGTGCCGGTCGCCCAGGACGCCTCGGGACAGTCGGCGAACAGCGAGCAGGCGTCGAAGCCGCGGGTGATGGAGTCGCCGACCGCGGCCAGCGAGCCGGGGGCGCGGTCCCAGACACGCGTCGGGGAGGGCTTCGGGCGCTTCACCGGCTCGCGCTGCGTTCCGGGGGGTGCGTCGCATCCGACCGGCCCGGCCGTGATCACCACGGTCGCCGCCACGGCACAGGCGACGACGGTACGCCACCGACGCGGCCGCCGACTGCGCCGGATTTCACGCATCTGCCCTCCCCCGAGGCGTCCTGGCGGGTGAATGCTTGGTGCGTACGGGGCCCGGGAGGGGCGGTACGACACACCTGGGCCCCCGTCGCACGGTAGCTTTGCCCACGTCGAACCAGAGGCACTTGGCTCGCCGGCTCCAGTAAATTACATCACGTCATATGCCGTCCGCTTTTTGGCGTTTGCAGGGATTCGTACTTGATGTTGTTTACTGAGGCCGCTGGGAAGGTGATCCTCGTCCCACGCTGGAGGTCCCGGTGACGACACGCGGCGTTCTCTATGTCCACTCCGCACCACGCGCCCTGTGCCCGCACGTCGAATGGGCGGTCGCGGGCGTGCTCGGCGTACGGGTCCAGCTCGACTGGATCCGCCAGCCCGCGTCCCCCGGCACCTGGAGAGCCGAGTTCTCCTGGCAGGGCGAGAGCGGCACGGCTTCCAAGCTGGCGTCCGCGCTGCGCGGCTGGCAGCTGCTCCGCTTCGAGGTGACCTCGGAGCCCAGCGCCACCGCGGAGGGCGAGCGCTACAGCGCCACTCCCGACCTCGGCATCTTCCACGCCGTCACCGGCATCCACGGCGACATCCTCATCCCCGAGGACCGCCTCCGTGCGGCCCTCACACGCTCCGTCCAGGGCGAGACGGAGCTCGAGGCGGAGATCGCCAAGCTGCTCGGCAAGCCCTGGGACGACGAGCTCGAGCCGTTCCGGTACGCGGGCGAGGGGGCCCCGGTCCGCTGGCTCCACCAGGTGGTCTGACCCGCGTCCCACCCGCCGGCACCAGCCGGCTCCGATCCCCGCCTCCGGCCGGGCGGCCGACGCGCCGCCCGGTCCCGCGTCTCCGCGCACGCGCGCCCGGCCGCCGCGTTTCGGCCCCGCGTTCCGCCGGTGCGCTTCCCTCGCCGCCCGACGCTCTCCCCCGCCACCGACCCGTCGGCCGTAGTCCTCCCCGCGTCGGCCTCCCCGTGTCGGACTCTTCGCGTCGCCCACTCCCGAGCAGCGCGTCCGCCCGGACCTCGGCGCCGCAAAGGCGCGGACACCGGAGCGGCGGGCGCCGCCGACGGCCCCGGCCCTCCCGGCCCCGTGCCGAACCGGCCCGCCGAGCCGACCGGCGCCGGGCCGCCCGGCCGTCCGTGAACCGTCCCGCACCGACGAGCGGGCCCCGCCTCCCCACGAGGTACGAGGGGAAACGGGGCCCGGTGTTCGTCGTCGTGCGACGGACGTGCCTCAGACGGTGCGGAAGGCCAGCACCACGTTGTGGCCGCCGAAGCCGAACGAGTTGTTGATCGCGGCGATCGTGCCCTCGGGCAGCGCACGCGGCTCACCGCGGACGACGTCCGCCTCGATCTCGTCGTCCATGTCGTCGACGTTCACGGTCGGCGGAGCCTGCCGGTGGTGCAGTGCCAGCACCGTCGCGACGGTCTCGATACCGCCGGCACCACCCAGCAGATGGCCCGTCATCGACTTCGTCGCGGAGATCGCGACATGGTCGAGGTCGTCGCCCAGCACCTTGCGCAGCGCCTTGATCTCGGCGAGGTCGCCCTGGGGCGTGGAGGTCGCGTGGGCGTTGAGGTGGACCACCTCGGACGGCTTCAGGCCCGTATTGTCCAGCAGGTTCTGCACCGCGGCGGCGACACCGCGGCCGGTCGGCTCGGGCTGCGCGATGTGGTGGCTGTCCGCGGACAGTCCCTGGCCCAGCGCCTCGCAGTAGACGCGTGCGCCGCGCGCGGCCGCGTGCTCCGCGGACTCCAGGACGACGACACCCGCGCCCTCGCCCAGTACGAAGCCGTCACGGGCCTTGTCGTACGGCCGGGAGGCACGCTCGGGCTCGTCGTTGTTCTTGGACATCGCCATCATGTTGGCGAACGCCGCGATCGGCAGCGGGTGGATCGCGGCCTCGGTGCCGCCCGCGACCACGACGTCGGCGCGGCCGCTGCGGATCATCTCGACGGCGTAGCCGATCGCCTCCGCGCCCGAAGCGCAGGCGGAGACCGGGGTGTGCACGCCGGCCTGGGCGTTCACCTCAAGACCGACGTTGGCGGAGGGGCCGTTGGGCATCAGCATCGGCACGGTGTGCGGGGAGACCCGGCGTACGCCCTTCTCCTTCAGCACGTCGTACTGGTCGAGCAGGGTGGTGACACCGCCGATACCGGAGGCGATGACCGCGCCGAGGCGGTCGGGGAGGACGGTCCCGTCCTCGCCGGCAGGGGCGGTGAAGCCCGCGTCGGCCCACGCCTCACGAGCGGCGATCAGGGCGAACTGGGCCGAGCGGTCCAGCTTGCGCGCCTGCGGCCGGGGCAGGACCTCGCCCGGGTCGACCGCCGCAGGGGCGGCGATACGGACGGGCAGTTCCTCGAAGCGCTCGCCTTCGAGGGGCTTGACGCCGGAACGTCCCGCGATCAGACCTTCCCAGGTCGATGCGGAGTCGCCACCCAGCGGTGTGGTTGCGCCGATACCGGTGACGACCACAGTGCGATTGGTCGAGCTCACAGGAATTCTTTCTCCACGGTCTATGAGGGTTCGTGAATCAGCGGCGCCACCGCTGGGTGGCGTACCTGATCGGCCTGGATCAGGCCTGGTGCTTCAGGATGTACTCGGCTGCGTCGCCGACGGTCTTGAGGTTCTTGACGTCCTCGTCCGGGATCTTGACGTCGAAGCGCTCCTCGGCGGCGACGACGACCTCGACCATGGACAGCGAGTCGACGTCCAGGTCGTCGGTGAAGGACTTGTCCAGCTGGACGTCCTCCGTCGGGATACCGGCGATCTCGTTGACGATCTCGGCGAGACCTTCGACGATCTCTTCCTGAGTGGCGGCCATGTGGCGCTCCTTCGGTGTGTAGCAGAGGGTTGAACGGGCTTGCCCGGAGGACCGGAGATCCGGAAGATCCGGATGCTTGCCTAGGGGAGGGTAACGACCGTCGCGGCGTAGACGAGACCCGCCCCGAAGCCGATGACGAGCGCGGTGTCGCCGCTCTTCGCCTGCCCGGTCGCCAGAAGCCGCTCCATGGCGAGCGGAATCGAGGCGGCCGAGGTGTTGCCGGTGGTCTCCACGTCACGGGCGACCGTGACGTGCTCCGGCAGTTTCAGAGTCTTCACCATCGAGTCGATGATCCGCATGTTCGCCTGGTGCGGGATGAAGACGTCCAGGTCGTCCGCGGTGATCCCGGCCGCGTCCAGCGCCTGCTGGGCGACCTTCGCCATCTCGAACACGGCCCAGCGGAACACCGCCTGGCCCTCCTGGGTGATGGCGGGGAACCGCTCGACGGCGCCGTCGCGGTAGTCCGTCCACGGCACGGTCTGCTTGATGGTCTCCGACTTGTCGCCCTCGGAACCCCATACGGTGGGGCCGATCCGGGGTTCCTTCGCGGGACCGACGACGACGGCGCCCGCCCCGTCACCGAAGAGGAACGCCGTGGCGCGGTCCTCCAGGTCGGTCAGGTCGCTGAGCCGCTCGACGCCGATGACCAGCACGTACTCGGCCGAGCCCTCGACGACCATGCCCTTGGCGAGGGTCAGGCCGTAGCCGAAGCCCGCGCAGCCGGCGGAGATGTCGAACGCGGCGGGCCTGACCGCGCCGATCTTGTCCGCGATCTCGGTGGCGACGGCCGGGGTCTGCTTGAAGTGCGACACGGTCGAGACGATCACGCCGCCGATCTGCTCCGGGGCGAGCCCGGCGTCGGCGATGGCCTTGCCGGCCGCCTCGACGGACATCGCCGTCACGGTCTCCTCGTCGTTCGCCCAGTGACGGGTGGAGATGCCCGAGCGGGAGCGGATCCACTCGTCGGAGGAGTCGATCGTCTCGAGGATCACCTCGTTGGGCACGACCCGGGTCGGGCGGTAGCCGCCGACACCCATGATGCCTGCGTACGGGGCGCCCTTGCTGGGCTTGATCTTCGACATGCTGTCTCGGCTCCTTGTCAGGCGCCCGCCGCGTCCGCGGCGGTCGAACCGGTCTCGGCGAGCAGCGTGCGGGCCGCGTCGAGGTCGTCGGGGGTCTTCAGCGCGAGCGTCGTGACGCCCGGCAGCGCGCGCTTGGCGAGACCGGTGAGGGTACCGCCCGGGCACACCTCGACGAGGGCGGTCACCCCGAGCTCCTTGAAGGTCTCCATGCACAGGTCCCAGCGGACCGGGTTGGCGACCTGGCCGACCAGCCGGGCCACGATCTCGTCACCGCCGGCGACGGTGCGCCCGTCCCTGTTGGACACGTACGGCACCTTGGGGTCGGCCGGTGCGAGGGCCTTCGCGGCCTCCTCCAGCTTCGCGACCGCGGGAGCCATGTGGTGCGTGTGGAACGCCCCGGCGACCTTGAGCGCGACGACCTTCCTGACGCCTTCCGGCTTGTCCGCCTCCAGCGCGGCGAGCTGCTCCCTGGTGCCGGCGGCGACGATCTGCCCGGCGCCGTTGACGTTCGCGGCGGTCAGCCCCAGCTTCTCCAGGTGCGCGACACTCACCTCGGGGTCGCCACCGAGCAGGGCCGACATCCCGGTCTCCGTGACGGCGGCGGCCTCGGCCATCGCCAGACCGCGGGTCCGTACCAGGCGGAGCGCGGCGGTGTCGTCGAGGACACCCGCGAAGGCGGCGGCCGTGATCTCGCCGACGCTGTGACCCGCGACGGCGCCCGGCGCGACATCACCGAGCGCGGAGGCCGAAAGCAGTCCGGCCGCGACGAGCAGCGGCTGCGCCACGGCCGTGTCGCGGATCTCGTCCGCGTCGGCCTTCGTGCCGTAGTGGGCGAGATCGAGCCCGATGGCGTCGGACCAGGCCGCGATGCGGTCGGAGGCGCCGGGGAGTTCGAGCCAGGGGGTCAGGAAGCCGGGCGTCTGAGCGCCTTGGCCGGGAGCGACGAGTACGAGCACCCTCACACTCTCTCTTGTGGATGGTCCCGGCCGCCCGTGGGGACAGGGACCAAGAACCGTCAGGGGAATTGTTGGTGTCCGACAAAATCCTAGAGTTGCTGATCTCCGTCTACCAGACGCCCGAGGATGAGCGCGATCCGCAGAGTGAACGCGGAGCGGACATCGGAGGGTGACCATCCGGTGACGTCAGTCACACGTCGGAGCCGGTAGCGGACGGTGTTGGGGTGCACGAACAGCATCCGTGCCGCGCCCTCCAGACTGCTCGCCTGCTCCAGATACACACTCAGGGTTTCGAGGAGGGCCGAGCCGGCCTCCTCGAGCGGTCTGTAGATCTCCTCCACCAGTTGTTCTCGCGCGGACGGATCACCCGCGATCGCGCGCTCCGGAAGGAGATCATCCGCCAGTACCGGGCGCGGCGCGTCCTGCCACGCGGAGCACGCCTTCAGTCCGGCCGCCGCGGCCTGTGCCGACCTCGTGGCCGCCAGCAGATCGGGGACGACGGGCCCCGCGACCACCGGACCGGCAGCGTACGGGCCGATCAGCGCCTTCGCGACGTGCAGCGGATTGTCGCTGCCGCCCGCGATCACGACCAGCCGGTCGCCGAGCACCCCGGTCAGCACCTGGAGTTTGGCGTGCCGGGCCGCGCGCCGGATCGCCTCCACCGTCAGCTCGCTGTCCCCGTCGGGCGCGGTGCCGAGCACGACGCACACGTGCTCCGGGGCGTTCCAGCCGAGCGCCGCGGCACGGCTGACGGCCCCCTCGTCCGCCTCGCCCGAGAGCACGGCGTTCACCACCAGCGACTCCAGGCGGGCGTCCCAGGCGCCGCGGGCCTCGGCGGCCTGCGCGTACACCTGGGCCGTCGCGAAGGCGATCTCCCGCGCGTAGACCAGCAGCGCCTCGCGCAGCACGGACTCGTCGCCCGGGGCGGCGACCTCCTCGATCGCGGACTCCATCACCTCGATCGTCGTCCGCACCATCTCCACGGTCTGGCGCAGGGTGATCGCACGGGTCAGCTCGCGCGGGGCCGTGCCGAAGACGTCCGTCGAGATCGCCTGCGGTGTCTCGGGGTGCCGGAACCACTCGGTGAACGCGGCGATGCCGGCCTGGGCGACCAGGCCGATCCACGACCGGTTCTCCGGGGGCATCGCCCGGTACCACGGCAGCGTCTCGTCCATGCGGGCGATCGCGTTCGCGGCGAGGCGCCCGGACGACTGCTCCAGGCGCTTCAGGGTCGCGGAGTGCGGATGGGCGGCGTTCGGGGGCAGAGCCGGTTCGGGATGGGGCACGGGGACAAGAGTGCCTTATCCGGACGCCGCGGCGGAGACGCGGGTCCGGCACGTGGACCGTTCCCGTGCCGTGCGGTCCGCGGGTGCCCGCTCGGCGGGGCGGGCGGAACCGGGCACGGGCGCCGGGAACGACCGCCGGCGGACGCGCCGGTGGCGGCGCGGGCCACCGGCAGCCGGAGCGGAACCGGAGCACGGGGGGCCGGTACGCGGGCCACCTCGGCCGGTCCTTGCGTCTACGGTGGAGGCGTGATGTCCATACGGCGCGCCGGTGAGCGCTACCGCGGCGGGGACGCGTCCGCCGGCATCGAGTCCCTGCACTCCTTCTCGTTCGGTCGTTTCTACGATCCGGACAACCTCCGCTTCGGTGCGGTCATCGCCTGCAACGAGGAGCGGCTCGCCCCCGGTGCCGGCTTCGACGAGCACCCGCACAGCCACACCGAGATCGTGACGTGGGTGGTGGACGGCGAGCTGACCCACCGGGACTCCGCGGGCCACGCCGACGTCGTACGGCCGGGCGACGTCCAGCGGCTCAGCGCCGCCGGCGGGGTGCGGCACGTCGAGCGCAACGACGCCGGCACACCGCTCACGTTCGTGCAGATGTGGCTCGCGCCGAAGGAGCCGGGTGGCGAGCCGTCCTACGAGATCGTCCGCGGCATCGCCGACTCGACGCCCTACGCACTCCCGGAGGCCGGGGCGATGCTGCACGTGCGCCGTCTCGCCGGCGACGAGCGGACCGCCGTGCCCGACGCCCCCTTCGTGTACGTCCACGTCGTACGGGGCGTCGTCAGGATCGACGGCGAAGCACTGGGTCCCGGTGACGCCGCAAGGATCACCGACGCCGACGGCCTCGAACTCACCGCGGCCGCCCCGGCGGAGGTGCTGATGTGGGAGCTGTCCGGCTGACCGGGCCCCGCTCCCCGGTGCCCGGCCTGCGGCGCCGGACCCGCCCCGCCCGTGCCCGGCAGCCTTCATGTCCCGTGCGCGGAGGCGGAGTCCGAGCGGCGGGGCGTAAGCCCGCCCCCGGACCGGCGCCGGGCGCCGTCGTCTGCCAGTCGCTCCGGAAGAACGGCTCGACTACCTCGGCGTGGACGTGCGGCGGGACGTCAGGACGCCCTGGGAGAGGACCGGTTGGGCGAGGCCGTGGCCGTGCTCGTGGTCGTCGAAGGGCTGCCCGGCCGGCGCGTGGGGTTGCGGCGGGTGTTTCGGCGGACGGTCCCGTACGAGTGCGGCGACGGCGGTCGAAGTCCTCCGTGCGGCGCGGACGCGGACGCCTCCGGCGCACCCGGGCCGGCCGCGCGAACGGACCTGGTGTTCAGTGCGCCCGGCCGCGCAGTTCGGCGAGCACCGCGTCGGTGAACGGCGGCCATACCTCGACCGCCCAGGGCCCGAAGGCACGGTCGGTCAGCGCCACGCAGGCGGCGCGGGCGTCGGGGTCGATCCACAGGAACGTGCCGGACTGGCCGAAGTGGCCGAAGGTGCGGGGCGAGGACGCGGAGCCGGTCCAGTGCGGGGACTTGCCGTCGCGGATCTCGAAGCCGAGCCCCCAGTCGTTCGGCCTCTGGTGGCCGTAGCCGGGCAGCACGCCCGACAGGCCGGGATGCACCACCGACATCGCCTCCAGGACCGTCCTGGGGTCGAGCAGCCGCGGGGCCTGCACCTCGGCCGCGAAACGCACGAGGTCGTCGACCGTCGAGACGCCGTCCTTCGCGGGCGAGCCGTCGAGCGCGGTCGACGTCATGCCCAGCGGCTCCAGCACCGCCTGACGCAGATACTCGGCGAACGGGATGTCCGTGGCCTTGGCGATGTGGTCGCCGAGCACCTCGAATCCGGCGTTGGAGTACAGCCGGCGGGTCCCGGGAGCGGCGGTGACCCGGTGCTCGTCGAACGCGAGGCCGCTGGTGTGCGCGAGCAGGTGCCGGACGGTGGAGCCGTCGGGTCCGGCCGGCTCGTCCAGCTCGACCGCGCCCTCCTCGTACGCGACGAGTGCGGCGTAGGCCGCGAGCGGCTTGCTGACCGAGGCCAGCGGGAAGCGGTGCCCCGTGGGGCCGTGGGCGCCGGCGACGGTGCCGTCCGCGCGCACGACCGCGGCGGCCGCGGTGGGGACGGGCCAGTTCTCGATCAACGCCAGGCTCTGCATGGCTACGAGCCTAAAGGGTCGGCCGCATCGCCGGATCCGGGGTCCGTACGAAGCCGAGGGAGGCGTACAGGGGCTCGCCCTCGGCGCTCGCCCGCAGGTCGACCCGGCCCATGGACGGGGGAGGCTACCGTTCCGGCGACCGCCCCCCGACGCGGAACCCGCAGGATCTCGCTTGCTTCGAGTGCACTCGAAGCTTCTAGCGTGGAGGTCATGACGGTGCTGGAGACCACATCCGCGACGACCGACATCTGCGCATCGGCGCCACCCGCCCACCCCCGCCCCGACGGGCAGGACCACTACACCATCAGCGAGGTCGCCGACCGGACCGGCCTGAGCGCGCACACACTCCGTTGGTACGAACGGATCGGCCTGATGCCGCACATCGACCGCTCGCACACCGGACAGCGGCGCTTCAGCAACCGCGACCTGGACTGGCTGGCCTTCGTCGGCAAGCTCCGGCGGACGGGGATGCCGGTCGCCGACATGGTCCGCTACGCCGAGCTGGCGCGCGAGGGCGAGCACACCTACGAGCAGCGGCAGGAGCTGCTGGAGTCGACGCGGCGCGACGTCCGCGCCCGGATCGCCGAGCTCCAGGACACGCTCGCCGTCCTCGACCACAAGATCGACTTCTTTGCGGGCGCCCGGCGGGCGCCGGAGAGGACCTGAGTCCACATGGCGAACAGCACGATCGAGAAGGTACGGCTCGGCACGGCGGGCCCCGAGGTCGGCGTGCAGGGGCTCGGCTGCATGGGCATGAGCGAGTTCTACGGCGACACCGACGAGGCCGCGGCCCGCGACACCCTGGACGCCGCACTGGAGGCCGGTGTCACGCTCCTCGACACGGCCGACATGTACGGCAGCGGCGCCAACGAGGAGTTCCTCAGGCCGTTTGTGACGGCGCACCGGGACGAGATCACCCTCGCCACGAAGTTCTCCGTCGTCCGCCGCGCGGACGACCAGACCTTCCGGGGCATCAGCAACGACCCCGCGTACATCCGCGAGGCGGCCGAGGCCAGCCTCCGCCGGCTCGGCGTCGACGTCATCGACCTCTACTACATGCACCGCCGCGACCCCGGAGTTCCGCTCGCCGAGTCGGTCGGCGCGATGGCCGAACTCGTGCGGGCGGGCAAGGTGCGCCACCTCGGCCTCAGCGAGGTGACCGGCGCGGAACTGCGCGAGGCGCACGCCGTCCACCCCATCGCCGCGCTGCAGTCGGAGTGGTCCCTCTTCAGCCGCTCCGTCGAGCGGAGCGCGGTGGGCGCGGCAGCCGAGCTCGGCGTGGCGCTGGTGCCGTACTCGCCCCTCGGACGCGGCTTCCTCACCGGCTCGTTCGCGAACGCCGCCGAGCTCCCCGAGGACGACTTCCGGCGCCACCAGCCGCGGTTCACCGGTGAGGCGGCCGCGGTGAACGCGGCGCTCCTGGAGCCCGTCCGAAAGATCGCGGCGGCTCACGGCGCGACACCGGCGCAGATCGCCCTCGCCTGGGTCCAGCAGCGGGCCGGCGTCCACGGCCTCCCGGTCGTTCCCATCCCGGGCACCCGCAGGCGCGGCCGCCTGGAGGAGAACGTCGCGGCCACCCGGATCACGCTCACGCAGGACGAACTGGCGCTGCTGGAGCCGATCGCGGGACGGGTGGTGGGGGGCAGGTACCCGGACATGTCCTCGACGTCGGAAGCCCGCGAGTAGCGCGCTCGCCCGGGCCCGGTCCGGGCGAGCGCGCCGGGCCCGGCGCGACCCCATGCCCCGGGTCCAGGGCGAAGGCGGTGAAAGCCCGCGGCGGGAGGACCCGGCCGTCGCCCGCCGGGCCGCGCCCACATCAGGCACGGCGGCTCGAAGCCCCGGGCGTACCGGATCACGGCACCGAGGCTCGAAGCCCCGGGCGTACCGGCCGATCACGCCCAGCAGTACGGCGAAGACCGGCAGCCGGTCCGCCCGCGCGGCCACCCACGCAGGTGCCCCGTCCTGTCGCCCGGCACGGCACGGTGCGGTGTGCCGGTCCGTCATCCCGAGGTGCCGACGGCCCGGTCCGGCGCGCCGGCCCTACAGCTCCGCCAGGAGTTCGGCCTTCTTGCAGCGGAACTCGTCGTCCGTCACCAGCCCCGCGCTGTGCAGTTCGCCGAGGTGGCGTATCCGCTCCGCGACGCCCGCCGGGTCGCGCGGGGGTGCGGCCGCGGCCGGCAGCGCGGGCGCGGCCTCGCGGACCGCCTCCAGGACCGCCGCCGCGAACGGCAGGGACTCGTGCACCGGCCCGTAGCCCAGGCCGAAGACGACCGCCGCCGGGTCCTGGTCGGCCTGCGCGGGCCGGTCCCCGGCCCCTCCCGGACCGGTACCGGGGGTGCCGCCGCGGAGCAGCAGACGCAGATGGCCGTCGAAGACCTCGGGGGAGCGCCACTCGACCCCGGCCAGCTCCGACACGGAGTAGTTCTGGTCGCCGGCCTTCCACTTCGCGGACGAGGCACCCGTCCAGGACCAGCGGAAGGACACCTTGTCCCCGTCGAACACGGCCTTGCCGTCGTACGCCTTGAACCGGAGCGGTGCGCCGGGGGACGAGACCAGGCACCGGGCTGCGGGCCCGATGCCCGGGCCGGGCAGGACGGCGCGCAGTTCGTCGGCGTAGTACTCGGCCAGCGTCGCGCGCTCCTCGGGCAGCACCAGCCGGTACGGGTCGGCGCTCGCCTTCAGTTGGCCCGCGGCCGCGTCCATCAGCGGATCGGCGCCCGGTCTCGGCACCGCGTGGAGCACCACCGTGCCGCGTTCGCCCGGGGAGAGGGTCACCGACTCGAGCGCTTCGAGGGGGACGTGCCGTTCGTCCAGCACCTGGAACAGCTTTGGCGTACCGCGGTTCCCCCGGGTGAAGCGGATGAGCACGGAGTCCGGTTGGAACTCCCAGGTGGCTTGAATTCCGGCCAGCACATCACCCATGCGCCTCATCGTATGCGGCGTGCGCCCGCGCGTCGCCCCCGCGAACAAGACGGTCATATGCACCGCGCCACAAGGCTCTACGCGCGTCAGATCACTTCCGCGCCGTAAATTCCACTGCGGCACGCGGAGTCGCCGCCTGCGCAGCTGACCGTCCCGTACGAACCGACGCCTATCTCGGCGAAGTTGCTGAGGCTCTCCGTACCCGGCTCGAAATAACCGGTGTGGCCGGCCGCCCCCGCCGCCGACAGCACCCGTGCCCCGAAGTCCGGGGTCATCGGGTCGGCGCCGTGGCCGAGCCCGCCGACCTTCAGGTACGGCACGTCCTCGATCCAGTCGTCACTGTCCCGCATCGCCCACACTCGCGCGTCCGTGCCCAGCTGGGCCGCGGTCCCGGCCCGCATGCCGGGGCTGCCCGCGACCGCCATGTCGCGGACCCGTCCGGGCAGTTCACGGGCGGCGACCCCGCACACCACGGAGCCGTAGCTGTGGCAGAACAGCGACACCTCGGTCCGGCCGGGCAGCGCCCCCGTCAGGGCGACAAGGCGGTTCGCCCCGTTCGCGGCGAGCCGACCGGTGGAGGCGTCCAGTCCGAGGCCCGCGGGTGCGGTGTAGTCGGCCCAGGCGATGACGGCCGTGCGCACGGAGGGCGCGGCGACGCGCTCGGCCCGGTAGAGCGACTGCGCCATGCCCACCGGGGCGGAGTACTTGCGCTTGCTCCGCTCGAAGGTCAGCACGTTGGTGTCGACGCCGGGGACGACCACGGAGACCCGCTGTGCCCGGTCGAGGTCGCCGAAGACCTCGGCGACCCTGCCCTTCCCGGTCGGGTCGAAGGCGAGGATCTGACGGCCGGGGCGCAGCAGCGACTCGTACCGGTGCATGCGCCGGCCGGCCTCGTGGCGCCCTTCGGCGGAGAGCCGGCCGTCGTGCATCCGCCACCTCTCCACCTGGCGCGCCTCGGCCAGCGCGATCCGGTTGGCGCGGTAGCGCAGCGTAACCGGGGCGCCGTTGAGATTGCCCACGACGAGCGGGTGGCGCTCCGCCAGCGAGGCCGCCTGAGCGTCGTCGAGGGAGGAGAAGAAACCGGCCAGGACGCCGGGGGACGACTCGGGGTCCGGCAGCGTGCGATGCCCGATGCGGGCCTCTTCCCATGCGGCGAGCGCGGTCGCCCGGGCGTCGACCGGGCCGCGTTGGTGCCGTACAGCGGTCCAGCCGGTGGTCGTGAGCAGCACGAACACGACGGCGAGAGCGAGGAGGGCGCGCCAGACGTTCAGTGTGGGGGAGGAGTCGAAAGCAGTCACTGAGCGAACAGCCTAGGCGGAGCCCGGGGGCGCTCACGGTGACCGTGAGAGAGATCACGCGTCTGGGGGCAGATGCCCGGCGCACGGCTACTCCGTGTGTGCGCCGGGCTCACAATCCGGTGGGGCGGCGGGGTCCGGCCGCCCCCGGCCGGCCCCCCCGTCGGCGGTGTCCGGGAGCGGGCACGGCCCGCGTCCGACCTCCCGCGCGCACCACGGGCCGTCGATCCCGCGGGTACGACAGCCCCCGCCGGACCGTTCCGGTGGGGGGTGTCGCCTATCTGGATGAACCTGTCCGGCGGGTCTTCCGGGCCGCCCGCGCCACCGGTCAGGGTTCGGACAGGCGACCCGCGACGGGGACCCGGACGGACGGCCGGACGGCTCGGACGGTCACGGACCCCGCACGGGGCACCGGCCGGCACACCGACCCGGGGGTTGATCATCATGCGTACGACCGTCCTCACCACCGCGGCCCTGGCCGCCCTGTGCCTGCTCCCACCGGCGTCCGCGGCCTCTCCGGCCTCGTCCGCCATTCCGGCGTCGGCGACCTCGCCGGAATCCCCGGCACCCGCACCGGCGGCGCGGTCCGGCCCCGTCGCGCCGCCGCCGCGGCTCGGCCGTTGTGCCGCCGGTGAGCTCTGCCTCTGGGTGAGGCCCGGCTTCGCCGGGGCGCGCCAGGTCCACGAGCTGTCCGATGTCGACATCGAGTCCTGCGTTCCGCTCCCGGCGGGCGCCGACGCCCAGTCCCTCGCCAACCGCACGGGCCGCCCCGTCACCGCCTACCAGTCCGCGGAGTGCGCCGAGACCGGTGAGTTCGACACCTACCCGGGCGGCGGGACCTGGGTACCGCAGACCCCCTACCGGGTCCGCGCGTTCAAGGTGTGGGAGAACTAGCAGAACCAGCAGAACCAGCAGAACCAGCAGAACGAGCAGAACGAGCAGAACCAGCGGCACTCGGCGGCGGCACGGAGGGCCGCTCGGGCACGGCCGCCGGATCCGCCGACAGCCGGGCCACCTCCGCCCGCAGCTCCCTGACCTCCTGGGTCAGGGCCTCCAGGAGGGCCGTCTGGCGGCGCTCCTCGGCGTCGTCGCGCTCGAAGCGGGAGATGAACCAGGCCGCGATGTTGGCGGTCACGACACCGAGCAGGGCGATCCCCGACAGCATGAGCCCGACCGCGAGCACCCGCCCCAGTCCCGTCGTCGGCGCGTGGTCGCCGTAGCCGACGGTCGTCATCGTGGTGAACGACCACCACACGGCGTCACCCAGCGTCCGGATGTTCCCCCCGGGCGCGTCCCGCTCGACGGCCAGGACGGCGAGCGAGCCGAACATCATCAGCCCGGTCACCGCTCCGGCCACGTAGGTGGTGAGCGTGATCTGCGGGGCCATCCGGGCCCGGCGTCCGACCAGGAGGAGCGTGGAGACCACGCGCAGCAGCCGCAGCGGCTGCACCAGCGGCAGGAGCACCGCGAGCAGGTCCAGCGGATGCCTCCGCACGAAGAGCCACTTGTGGGGAGCGAGCCACAGCCGTGCCAGATAGTCCACGGCGAAGGCGCTCCACACGGTCCACTCGACGGCCTGGCAGCCCCGGTGGACCCACGCGGGGGCGTCCGGCAGCACGATCGGCACCGCGTACGCGAGCCCGAAGACCACGGCGAGAACCAGCAGCGGGCCCTGGGTGCGGGCCTCCCAGCGCACCTGCGCCGTTCGTTCCTTCATGCCCGGAATCGTAGGCGGGTGCCCTGGGAGCCCTCTCCCGCACCCGCCCACGACCGGGCGCCCGGGACGCCTACGCGTCGCCGCCGGCGGCACCCGGATCGGCCGCCGACACGTCCAGCAGCTGGTAGCGGTCCACGGCCTGCTTCAGCACCGAGCGGTCCACCTTGCCCTCCTGGGCCAGCTCGGTGAGGACCGCCAGCACGATCGACTGGGCGTCGATGTGGAAGTACCGGCGGGCCGCGCCCCGGGTGTCGGCGAAGCCGAAGCCGTCCGCCCCGAGCGAGGTGTAGCGGCCGGGCACCCAGCGCGCGATCTGGTCCGGAACGGAACGCATCCAGTCGGACACGGCCACGAACGGGCCCTCGGCGGCGCCGAGCTTCTGCGTCACGTACGGGACGCGCTGCTCCTCCTCGGGGTGGAGCAGGTTGTACTCCTCGGTCGCCACGGCCTCGCGGCGCAGCTCGTTCCAGGAGGTCGCCGACCAGACCCCGGCCCTGACGTTCCACTCCTCGGCGAGGATCCGCTGGGCCTCCAGGGCCCACGGGACGGCCACGCCGGACGCCATGATCTGCGCCGGGATCCGGCCCGCCTCGCCCTCCCTGAAGCGGTGGATGCCCTTGAGGATGCCTTCCACATCGACGTTCTCGGGCTCCGCCGGGTGCTGGATGGGCTCGTTGTAGACGGTGAGGTAGTAGAAGACGTCCTCGCCGTGCGGGTGCTCGGCGTCGCCGCCGTACATCCGGCGCAGGCCGTCCTGGACGATGTGCGCGATCTCGAAGCCGTACGCCGGGTCGTACGCGACGCAGGCCGGGTTGGTGGAGGCCAGCAGCTGCGAGTGGCCGTCGGCGTGCTGCAGACCCTCACCGGTCAGGGTCGTGCGCCCGGCGGTCGCGCCGAGGACGAATCCACGCGAGAGCTGATCGGCCATCTGCCAGAACTGATCGCCGGTCCGCTGGAAGCCGAACATCGAGTAGAAGACGTAGACCGGGATCAGCGGCTCGCCGTGGGTGGCGTAGGCGGAGCCGGCCGCGATCAGCGAGGCGGTGCAGCCCGCCTCCGAGATGCCGTCGTGCAGCATCTGCCCGGTCGGCGACTCCTTGTACGCGAGGAGCAGCTCACGGTCCACGGCCTCGTACTGCTGACCGAGCGGGTTGTAGATCTTCGCGCTCGGGAAGAACGAGTCCATGCCGAACGTGCGGTACTCGTCCGGCGCGATCAGCACGAACCGCTTGCCGATCTCCTTGTCCCGCATGAGGTCCTTCAGCAGCCGCACAAACGCCATGGTGGTGGCGATCGACTGCTGACCGGAACCCTTCTTCACGGCCGCGTACGTCTTGTCGTCCGGCAGGGCCAGCGGCTGCGACCGCACGACGCGGGTCGGGACGTACCCGCCCAGGCCCTTGCGGCGGTCGTGCATGTACTGGATCTCCTCCGAGTCGCGGCCCGGGTGGTAGTACGGCGGCAGGCCGGACTCCAGCTGTGCGTCGCTGATCGGGAGGTGCAGCCGGTCGCGGAAGCCCTTGAGGTCGTCGACCGTCAGCTTCTTCATCTGGTGGGTCGCGTTGCGGCCCTCGAAGTTCGGGCCCAGCGTCCAGCCCTTGACCGTCTGGGCCAGGATCACCGTCGGCTGGCCCTTGTGGGCGCGGGCCGCGGAATAGGCGGCGAAGATCTTCCGGTGGTCGTGGCCGCCGCGGCCGAGGTGGAGGATCTGGTGGTCGGTCATGCTCTCGACCATGGCGCGCAGTCGCTGGTCGTCGCCGAAGAAGTGCCGGCGGATGTAGTCGCCGGTCTCCGTGGCGTACGTCTGGAACTGGCCGTCCGGCGTGGTGTTCAGCTTGTTGACCAGCACACCGTCGCGGTCCCGGGCGAGCAGCGGGTCCCAGGTGCGGTCCCAGATCAGCTTGATCACGTTCCAGCCGGCGCCGCGGAAGATCGACTCCAGCTCCTGGATGATCTTGCCGTTGCCGCGCACCGGCCCGTCGAGCCGCTGCAGATTGCAGTTCACCACGAAGGTCAGGTTGTCCAGGCCCTCACGGGCGGCGATCGACAGCTGGCCGAGCGACTCCGGCTCGTCCATCTCGCCGTCGCCGAGGAACGCCCACACGTGCGAGCGCGAGGTGTCGGCGATCCCGCGCGCCTCCATGTAGCGGTTCATCCGCGCCTGGTAGATCGCGCCGATCGGGCCGAGGCCCATCGAGACGGTCGGGAACTCCCAGAAGTCCGGCATCAGCCGCGGGTGCGGGTACGACGACAGGCCGTTGGGGAACTTCGACTTCTCCTGGCGGAAGGCGTCGAGCTGGGTCTCGTTCAGCCGGTCCAGCAGGAACGCCCGCGCGTAGACGCCGGGCGAGGCGTGGCCCTGGAAGAAGATCTGGTCGCCGCCGTCGCCCTCGTCCTTGCCGCGGAAGAAGTGGTTGAAGCCCACGTCGTAGAGGGACGCGGAGGAGGCGAAGGTGGCGATGTGGCCGCCGACGCCGATCCCGGGGCGCTGGGCACGGGAGACCATCACCGCGGCGTTCCACCGGGTGGCGTTCAGGATCCTCCGCTCGATCTCCTCGTTGCCGGGGAAGAACGGCTCGTCCTTGGTCGCGATGGTGTTCACGTAGTCCGTGCTGCGCATCTCGGGCACGGCCACGCGCTTCTCGCGGGCCCGCTCGATCAGTCGCAGCATGAGGTAGCGGGCCCGCTCACGGCCTCGCTCGTCGACGGCGGCGTCGAGCGAGTCGAGCCACTCCTGGGTCTCCTCCGGATCGAAGTCCGGGACCTGGCTCGGAAGGCCGCCAATGATGATCGGGTTGCGATCTGATCCGGAAGCCACGCTGTTCCTTCGCTGGTCGGTTGGTATGTCGTTACGCGCTCCCCATCGTGTACCCCCGGGGAGCAAAACGTCATCTCTACCGAACAGTAACCAACCGGCCCCGATTGGCGAACCGTGGGCGCGGAAGCGTACAAAGGGTGCGAAGGGGTGAGTCCGACTCACCGGGGCTGACGGAAGCCCGTCCCGGAGTTGGGGCGACACGGCCGTAAACGTCACCGTTTCGGCGGTCTCGGCGGCCGGGTACTTGCGCGATCCGTCCCGCCCGTGTGGACTACGGCCAATGCCTCGCGTACGCGCGCGGCTGAAGCTTTTTCCGAAACAAGATCAGGAGGCAAGCCGTGAGCGCGACCGCGGACCACGCGGAGGAGCGGACCAACCCGGCGGCGAGGCTGGGGTTCGAGCCCGGACAGGTGGTCCAGGAGATCGGCTACGACGACGACGTCGAGCACGAGCTCCGCGAGGGCATCGAATCCGCAATCGGCCAGGAAATCGTCGACGAGGACTACGACGACGTCGCGGACGTCGTCCTGCTGTGGTTCCGTGACGAGGACGGCGACCTTACGGACGCGCTCGTGGACGCCATCGGCCTCGTCGACGAGGGCGGACTCGTCTGGCTCATGACGCCGAAGACCGGCCGTGACGGCTACGTCGAGCCCAGTGACATCAACGAGGCCTCGCAGACCGCCGGCCTCTCGCAGACCAAGAGCATCAACGCGGGCAAGGACTGGACCGGCAGCAGGCTGGCCACTCCCAAGGCCAAGCGCTGATCCACAGCTGACCAGGGTCCCCGCCGGCCGGCCGCCGGCGGGGACCCTGTGCGTAGGCTGGGGCATCCAGCGGACCGGAGCCGCGGCGGCCCACGGCCGAAGCGGTGCTCCGGCGCCGAAAGCGGCCAACGAAGGGATGCACCAGTCATGGCGATCGAGGTCGGCACCAAGGCCCCGGACTTCGAGCTGAAGGACAACCACGGGCGGACCGTGACGCTCTCCGAGTTCCGCGGCGAGAAGAACGTGGTGCTGCTCTTCTACCCCTTCGCCTTCACCGGGGTGTGCACGGGCGAGCTCTGCGCGCTCCGCGACGAGCTGCCGAAGTTCGTCAACGACGACACCCAGCTGCTCGCCGTCTCCAACGACTCCATCCACACCCTGCGCGTCTTCGCCGAGCAGGAGGGCCTCGAGTACCCGCTGCTGTCGGACTTCTGGCCGCACGGCGCGGCCTCGCGCGCGTACGGCGTCTTCGACGAGGACAAGGGCTGCGCGGTGCGCGGCACGTTCGTCATCGACAAGGAGGGCGTGGTGCGCTGGACCGTCGTCAACGGTCTGCCCGACGCCCGCGACCTGAACGACTACCTCAAGGCGCTGGACACCCTGTGATCCTTCGGGCCGACTGCCTGTCCCGCCCGGGAACCGGTCACTAGGATCCAGTCGTTGATCCGAATGCCAACGCACGACGGGGGCGCTGCCCCTGAAACCACATGGGAGGACTCGTGGGAGTCAGCCTCAGCAAGGGCGGCAACGTCTCGCTGACCAAGGCCGCCCCCAACCTGACCGCGGTCACCGTCGGTCTGGGCTGGGACGTCCGCACCACCACCGGCACCGACTTCGACCTCGACGCCAGCGCCCTGCTGACGAACGCCGAGGGCAAGGTCGGGGCCGACGGCAACTTCGTGTTCTTCAACAACCTGAAGAGCCCCGACGGCTCGGTGGAGCACACCGGTGACAACCTCACCGGTGAGGGCGAGGGCGACGACGAGCAGATCAAGGTCAATCTGGCCGGGGTCCCCGCAGACGTCGAGAAGATCGTCTTCCCGGTGTCGATCTACGACGCCGAGACCCGCCAGCAGTCCTTCGGCCAGGTCCGCAACGCCTTCATCCGCGTGGTGAACCAGGCCAACGGCGAGGAGCTCGCCCGGTACGACCTGAGCGAGGACGCCTCGACCGAGACCGCCATGGTCTTCGGTGAGCTGTACCGCAACGGCGCGGAGTGGAAGTTCCGTGCCATCGGCCAGGGCTACGCCTCGGGCCTGCGCGGTATCGCGCAGGACTTCGGCGTCAACGTCTGAGCCGAGATCATCCGAAGTGTCCGGCGCCGCACACATCCGTGCGGCGCCGGACTCGCCTGTAGTTCCGTACGTTCAGGGGAGGACACCGACATGGGCGTCACGCTCGCCAAGGGAGGCAATGTCTCCCTCTCCAAGGCCGCACCGAACCTCACCCAGGTCCTCGTGGGGCTCGGCTGGGACGCGCGCTCCACCACCGGAGCGCCCTTCGACCTCGACGCCAGCGCCCTGCTCTGCCAGTCCGGCCGGGTGCTGGGGGACGAGTTCTTCGTCTTCTACAACAATCTGACGAGCCCGGAGGGCTCCGTCACGCACACCGGGGACAACCTCACGGGCGAGGGCGACGGGGACGACGAGTCCCTGATCGTCGACCTGACGATGGTGCCGGCACACTGCGACAAGATCATCTTTCCGGTCTCGATCCATGAGGCGGACAATCGCGGCCAGACGTTCGGCCAGGTCAGCAACGCCTTCATCCGCGTGGTGAACCAGGCCGACGGCCAGGAGCTCGCCCGGTACGACCTGAGCGAGGACGCCTCCACCGAAACGGCGATGATCTTCGGCGAGCTGTACCGGTACGGGGGCGAGTGGAAGTTCCGGGCGGTGGGTCAGGGGTACGCGTCGGGCCTCCGGGGCATCGCTCTAGACTTCGGGGTCAACGTTTCCTGAAGCACTGCTCCGGCCTGGTCAAAAACGGGGGTCGGCGGTCCTGGAACCCGCACGGGATCCGGGGACCCGCCCCCGGGACGATGCAGCGCGAAGCCGCGTGCGGCGCGGGGGGAATCCCGCCCTCGGCGGGGGAGCTCCGTACACAACGATTGGGTAGCCAGTGGTACTGAAAACCTTCGGCTGGTCGTTCGCAGTCACTGCGCTCGGCCTGGTCGCTGCGGTGTTCTACGGGGGCTGGACGGCCTTCGGGCTCGTCGCGATCCTGTCCGTCCTGGAGGTCTCGCTCTCCTTCGACAACGCGGTGGTCAACGCCGGCGTGCTGAAGAAGATGAGCGAATTCTGGCAGAGGATCTTCCTCACCATCGGCATCCTGATCGCCGTCTTCGGCATGCGGCTGGTTTTCCCCGTCGTGATCGTCTCGGTCACCGCGCAGCTCGGCCCCATCGAGGCGATCGACCTCGCCCTGAACGACCACGCCCGCTACGAGGAACTGGTCACCGACGCCCACCCCGCCATCGCGGCGTTCGGCGGCATGTTCCTGCTCATGATCTTCCTCGACTTCGTCTTCGAGGACCGGGAGATCAAGTGGCTCGCCTGGCTGGAGCGGCCC
Source organism: Streptomyces sp. NPDC049887 (assembly GCF_040656535.1). Taxonomy (NCBI): domain Bacteria; kingdom Bacillati; phylum Actinomycetota; class Actinomycetes; order Kitasatosporales; family Streptomycetaceae; genus Streptomyces; species Streptomyces sp. NPDC049887. The sequence continues at coordinate 52,191 of NZ_JBFAMM010000006.1, forward strand.
CTGGCCAAGCTGGGCAAGATCGACATGCTGGCGGCCTGCGTCGCGCTGATCATCCTGCTGATCACCGCCACCACCTTCGCCGTCCACGCCCACCAGTACGGCGGGGTGCACGTCGACAAGTCGTCCACGGTGCTGCTCGCCGGCGTCGCCGGCCTCATCACGTACATGGTCGTGGGCGGACTCTCCGGCTTCTTCGAGGACAAGCTCGAAGAGGAGGAGGAGCGTGAGCACGAGGCCGAGGAGGAGGCCAAGCGGGCCGGGAAGCCGGTCTCGGCCGTCAAGCTCGTCGGCAAGGCCGCGTTCTTCATGTTCATGTACCTCGAGGTGCTGGACGCGTCCTTCTCCTTCGACGGCGTCATCGGCGCCTTCGCGGTCAGCAACGACCCGGTCGTCATCGCGCTCGGCCTCGGCATCGGCGCCATGTACGTCCGGTCACTCACGGTCTACCTGGTCCGCCAGGGCACCCTCGACGACTACGTCTACCTCGAGCACGGCGCCCACTACGCGATCGGCGCGCTGGCCGCCATCCTGCTGATCACCATCCAGTACGAGGTCCCCGAAGTCGTCACCGGCCTCATCGGTGTGGCCCTGATCGCCTGGTCCTTCTGGTCCTCCGTGCGGCGCAACCAGCGCCTGAGGGCGCACGAGGAGAAGGAAGAGGTACTCGCGGCAAAGGAAGTGTGACACCGCGGGGTTCGAGGAACGCTCTCAGCGGGGCGGCCGGTAGGCGCATGGTCTCCGGGTCGCCCCGCGTGGCTGCCCGGGCCCCCGTGGCACGGGGCCACGCGGTGTATCCGGGACGGCTCCGGGAGGGGGCCGGCGCAGTCAGGGGTGGGGCATGGCGTTCTGGGACGGTTTGTGGCGCGGCAGGGCAGCGCAGTTCGACTCGGGCAGCGCCTCGACGAACTCCATCCAGCTGACCAAGCGGCGCCCGCAGGTCTCGCTCTCCAAGCAGAGCGCCGCCACCGGCAACCTCCGCGTCAACCTCTCCTGGCGGATGCGCACCTCCGACATCGAGGGCCGGTCGCGGCAGAGCGGACGGCTGCTGCGCAATCCGTCGAAGCTGTTCCGCCCCGAAGTGGTCCAGGCGCACACCCAGGGCGTCGTCAACGTCGACCTGGACCTCGGCTGCCTGTACGAGATGACGGACGGCAGCAAGGGCGTGGTGCAGCCGCTCGGCAGCCTCTTCGGCAGCCTGAACGAGCCGCCGTACGTCCGCCTCAGCGGTGACGACCGGTTCGGAGCACCCTCCGGGGAGACGCTGTTCGTCAACCTGGACCACCGGGACTCGATCAGGCGCCTGCTGTTCTTCGTCTACATCTACGACCGCACGCCCGCGTTCGACCGCACCCACGCGAAGGTGACGCTCTACCCCAGCAACGGACCGCGGGTGGAGATCGAACTGGACGAACGCGCCCCGCAGGCCCGCTCGTGTGCCGTGTTCATGGTCGAGAACGTCAAGGGCGAGCTGGTCGTGCGCCGCGAGGTGAAGTTCGTGTACGGCTTCCAGGCCGAGCTGGACCGGCTGTACGGCTGGGGCCTGCAGTGGGGCCGCGGCTACAAGACCAAGACCTGAGCTCCCTGCCCGCCCACGAGCCGCGGGCCCCGTCCGGGCGCACCCCGTCGACGGACGAACGCTCCGGGGCAGGGCGCGGATCACCGCCGGACGGACGCTCGGGCGGTGGGCTACTCCCGGACGAACTGCGGCCCCATCGGAGGCAGCCGGAAGTCCGGGTCCGGCGTCGGCCCGGCCGCGGCGGGCTGCGGATAGCCGTACGCGGGCTGGGCGGCGGACGACGCCGGCTGCGGATAGCCGTATGCCGGCTGCGTCGCGGAGGTCGGCTGCGGATAGCCGTACGCGGGCCGCGTCGCGGCGGAGGAAGGCTGCGGATACCCGTACGACGGCTCGGCCCCCGTCTGCGCCGGGGGCTGCGACTGTGCCTCCGCCCCGGACCGGGCCTGGTCCTGCGCCGTCGGCTCGGGAGCGGAGGCGTCGGCGGACGGCTCGCCGTCGTCCACCGAGATGCCGAAGGCCGTGGCCAGACCGATCAGCCCGGTCGGATAGCCCTGCCCCACCGCGCGGAACTTCCATCCGTCGCCGCGCCGGTAGAGCTCGCCGCAGATGACCGCGGTCTCCTCGCCCGTCTCCGCCCGGACGTCGAACACGGCCAGCGGCTCGCCGTCCGGCACCGCCGCGTCGTACAGCATGATCCGCAGGTCCGGCACCCCGGAGAACGTGCCCCCGTCGGACGACGCCGCGAGCACCACCTGGTCCACGGAGGCGTCGAGCGAGCCGACGTCCGCCTGGACCGTGTCGGTGAGCCCCTCGGCGGTGCGCTTCTTGGGCAGCAGCCGCACGAGCCCGGAGGGATGCCGGGGCTGGTTGTAGAAGACGAAGTCCTCGTCGGCACGCACACGGCCGTCGGCGCCCAGCAGCAGGGCGGAGGCGTCCACGTCGGGGACCCCGCCACCGGGGGTCCAGCGCAGCACCGCCCGGATCGAGGCCGCGCCGAGCGGAACGTTGGAACCCTTCAGCATCGCGTGCGTCATGCCCGTCATCCTGCCCTCCCGCGCCCCGTGCGGACAACGCGGGGCGGGTCCCCGGGGCGGTACGCGTTCGCGCGGCCCGCTCCGGCCCGCTCGCGCCTCAGGGGCACCGCCGCGCGGCTGTGCCCCTGAGGCGCCAGCGGACATCGAGAGAACGGCCGGGCATGCCCCGCAGGGGCGGAGGGCAGTTTGAGTCGGGGACCGAAGGACACGAGTTACCTCGAGTTCATACGGCCGGGGAACTCACGACACCTGTCCCTACGTACTATTACCGGCCACCCAACCACAGGGCCGCACAGGCAGTACGGGGGATTCAGATGCGTCATTTCGGGCATATCCCGGCCACTGCCCGGAAGGAACTGTTCCATCAGGAGCCGGCGGAATTCGACGCCGGCTCCCCCGCGAGCATGCTCTCCGTGGCGCTCGGCGCCACGCTCTACAGCCCGGCGACCCGTCCACGACTCGCGGACGACGTGCTCAAGCAGGCCGCGCGCGGAGTGGTCTCCATGGTCCTCTGCCTGGAGGATTCCATCGACGACGCCGACGTCCCCGCCGCCGAGGACAACCTCGTCCGCCAGTTCGCCGACCTCGACGAGCGCGGGGCCGAGCCCCCGCTGCTGTTCGTCCGGGTCCGCGAGCCCGGCCAGATCGAGAACCTCACCCGGCGACTCGGTGAGTCGAGCCGACTCCTGACCGGATTTGTACTTCCCAAATTCACCGAGGAGCGAGGCGGCCCCTTCCTGGAGGCGGCCACCGCCGCCGAATCCGTGATCGGTCGCACGCTCTACGTGATGCCCGTGCTCGAATCGCCCGAGCTCCTCCACCTGGAGACCCGGCACGAGACCCTGACCGGCATCGCCCGCTCGGTCCGGCACCACCGGGACCGGATCCTCGCCCTCCGTCTCGGCGTCACCGACTTCTGCTCCGCCTACGGGCTGCGCCGCCCGCCCGACATGACGGCCTACGACGTCCAGATCGTCGCCAACGTCATCGCGGACGTCGTCAACGTCCTGGGCCGCTCCGACGGCACCGGCTTCACCATCACCGGCCCCGTCTGGGAGTACTTCCGCCTCCAGGAGCGCATGTTCAAGCCGCAGCTGCGGCGCAGCCCCTTCATGGAGCTGCGGGCCGAGAAGCTGCGCACGGCACTGATCGAGCACGACCTCGACGGGCTGCTCCGCGAGATCGAGCTGGACCGCGCCAACGGGCTCCTCGGCAAGACCTGCATCCACCCCTCCCACGTGCTGCCCGTCCACGCTCTGTCGGTGGTCAGCCACGAAGAGTTCAGCGACGCGCAGGACATCCTCCGCCCCGAGCGAGGAGGGGGCGGAGTGATGCGTTCGGTCTACACGAACAAGATGAACGAGGTGAAGCCGCACCGCGCCTGGGCGGAGCGCACGCTCCAGCGCGCCGAGGCCTTCGGCGTCGCCCGGGAGGACGTCGGCTTCGTGGAGCTGCTGACCGCGGGTCTGGCAGGCTGATGATGGAGGAAGACGAAGCAGTGGAGTGGTCGGGAAGCTGGGTCTCCCAGCGACTGGGCGTGGAGCTCGTCGGCGACGACGGGCTGAAGGAGCTGCTCGGCCTCGCGCTGCGGCGCAACCCCAAGCGCGCGCACCTGCTGGTGTCGCACGTGCTCGGCAAGCATGTGCCGCAGAAACCGTCCGTCGTGTACGGCCACGGGTACGAGCTCGGTGTGCGCGTCCGCGAACTGCTGGGCCGCGAGGACGCCGCACGAGCCGTAGTCCTCGGGTACGCGGAGACGGCGACGGGCCTCGGCCACTCGGTCGCCGACGGCCTGGCCCTCGCGCCGTACCTCCACTCCACCCGCCGTCCCGTCGACGGCGTAGGCCCGGCCGGGGGCTTCGAGGAGTCCCACTCCCACGCCACTTCGCACCTGCTGCTGCCCGAGGACCCCAAGCTGCTGGCCGGAGACGGGCCGCTGGTCCTCGTGGACGACGAGTTCTCCACCGGCAACACCGTCCTGAACACCATCCGTGACCTCCACGCCCGTCACCCGCGTGGCCGGTACGTGATCGTCGCCCTCGTCGACATGCGCTCGGCCCGGGATCTGGGCCGGCTGGACGTCTTCGCGAAGGAGATCGACGCCCGCATCGACCTGGTGGCACACGCCGGCGGCACGGTCCGTCTGCCCGACGACGTCCTCGAGAAGGGCCAGGCCCTGGTCGCGGCCCACGAGACCGCGGGCAAGGCCCCCGCACCCGGCGGCAGCGGCGGTGCGTCCGGCGGGCCCGGCGGCAGGACGGACGCCGCGGCATCCACGGTGGCGACGTACCGCTCCCCTGCGGCGCAGGAGGCGCAGGAGGCGCAGGAGGCGCAGGAGGCGCAGGAGGCGCAGGAGGGGCAGGAGGGGCAGGAGGGGCAGGAAGCGCCGGAAGGGATGGAAGCGCCGAAGGGGCCGGAAGCGCAGGAAGCGCTGGACGGAGCCGACGGCATGCCGGGTGCGGACCACGCGGACGACTCCGCCGGCCAGGGCGGCCCGGACCACGGGGACGGTGCCACCCGCGCGGCCGGACCCGCCGGGCACCGGCGGCACGGGCCGCACGACCCGTACCCCCCGCACGTCGTACGCGTCGACCTGGACTGGCCCTCGGGAGTCCCCGACGGCGGCCGGCACGGCTTCACGCCCGCGCACCGCGTCGAACTCGAGGCCGCCCTGCCCGCCATGGCCCGCCGCCTCGCCGAAGCCCTGGGCGAGGGCCCCCCGCCGGAGACCGGCGGACGCCACGAGCACCCGGCCGGGGCCATTGCGCCGCCGCAGACGGACCGCTCCCCACGGGTCCTCGTCCTCGGCTTCGAGGAGCTGATGTACGCGCCGCTGCGGCTCGCGCTCGAACTGGAGCGGGCCGGCGCCGCACGCGAGGTGCGCTACTCGACGACCACGCGGTCCCCCGTGCTCGCCGTCGACGACCCCGGCTACGCGATACGCACCAGACTGGTCTTCCCCGCCCACGACGAACCGGCCGACGGCCCCGGCGAGCGGTACGCCTACAACGTCGCCGACGGAGGCTTCGACGCGGTCGTCGCCGTCGTGGACTCGGCCGCCGACACGGCCCCCCTGCACGCCCCGGACGGACTGCTCGCACAGCTCGCCGCGCACATACCGCACGTCCTGCTCGCCGTCGTCCCCAGCTACGCACCCGCTCCCGAGAAGGAACCCATGCCGCCCGAGCCGCTCCGCGGACCCGAGTTCTCCTCCTACGCGCCCGACGAGGTCGGCTGGCTGCTCCAGGACCTCTCGGACGTCGAACTCGAGGCGCCCACCGAGGAACGCGAGGAGGCCATACAGAGCGGTGGCGCGCACTACGCCGAATCGCTGCCCGTCGAGTACCAGCCCAGCGACGCGTACCAGGCACTGTTCCACGCCGCCCTGGAGACCTCCGCCGCCCGGATCGCCCGCGCCGTCGGCGCCGTCACCGACACCGTCCTCGCCGAGCACCCCCAGCGCCACCGGCCCGGCGCGCACCCCCGCGAGCGCCGCCCCGTCCTGGTCTCGCTGGCGCGCGCCGGCACACCCGTCGGGGTGCTGATGCGCCGCTGGGCCCGGCACCGCCACGGCCTGGACCTGCCCCACTACGCCGTCTCCATCGTCCGCGGCCGCGGCATCGACGCCAACGCGCTGCGCTGGCTCGCCGCCCACCACGACCCGGCCGACGTGGTCTTCGTCGACGGCTGGACCGGCAAGGGCGCCATCACCCGCGAACTCGCCGCCGCACTGGGCGAGTTCGACGGCTTCGTCCCGGAGATCGCGGTGCTCGCCGACCCCGGTGGCTGCGTCCGCACCTACGGCACCCGCGAGGACTTCCTCATCCCCTCCGCCTGCCTCAACTCCACGGTGTCCGGGCTGGTCTCGCGCACCGTACTGCGCACCGACCTGGTCGGGCCGCACGACTTCCACGGCGCGAAGTACTACCGCGAACTTGCCGCCGCCGATGTGTCCGGCCACTTCCTCGACACCGTCGAGGCGCGCTTCGACGAGGTGGCCGACGCCGTCGACGCCGACGTGAAGGAGCTGCTCTCCGCGGACCGCGCCCCGACCTGGGCGGGCTGGGCCGCGGTGGAGCGGATCAGCGAGGAGTACGGCATCCACGACGTCAACCTCGTCAAGCCCGGCGTCGGCGAGACCACCCGCGTCCTGCTGCGCCGCGTCCCCTGGAAGATCCTCGCCAGGCGCGGCGCGGGCGCCGACCTGGACCACGTACGCCTGCTCGCCGAACAGCGCGGCGTCCCCGTCGAGGAGACCGACGACCTGCCCTACAGCTGCGTCGGCCTGATCCACCCCCGGTTCACACGCGGCGCCACCGGCGCCGACGGAAAGGCGGTGGCGGCGCAGTGACCTCCCTGATCACCAGCGACCTCGACCGCACGCTCATCTACTCGGCGGCCGCCCTGCAACTGACCGTCCCCGACGCCCGGGCGCCCCGGCTGCTGTGCGTCGAGGTGTACGAGAGCAAGCCGCTGTCGTACATGACGGAGGCCGCCGCCGCGCTGCTCACCGAACTCGCGCACGACGCCGTCTTCGTACCGACGACCACCCGGACCCGCGAGCAGTACGCCAGGATCCGGCTCCCCGGCCCCGCGCCCCGGTACGCGATCTGCGCGAACGGCGGCCATCTGCTGGTCGACGGCGAGTCCGACCGTGACTGGCAGCGCGTGGTCGCCGCCCGGCTCGCCGACGAGTGCGCCCCGCTCGCCGAGGTCCGCGCCCATCTGCTCGCGGCCGCGGACCCCGCGTGGCTGCTGAAGGAGCGGGTCGCCGAGGACCTCTTCGCCTATCTGGTCGTGGAGCGTTCGCTGCTACCGGACGGCTGGACCCGGGAACTCTCGGCCTGGGCGGAGACGAAGGGCTGGACGGTCTCCCTGCAGGGCCGCAAGATCTACGCCGTGCCGAAGCCGCTCACCAAGAGCGCGGCCGTCCGTGAACTGGCGCGGCGCACCGGGGCCGAGCGCATCCTCGCGGCCGGCGACTCCCTCCTCGACGCCGATCTGCTGCTGGCAGCGGACCACGCCTGGCGGCCGGGCCACGGTGAACTCGCCGACACCGACTGGGCACCGCGGCATGTCACGGCGCTCGCCGAGCGGGGGGTCGAGGCGGGCGAGGAGATCCTGCGCCGGTTCACCGCGACGGTCACGGACGCGGCGGGGGACGCGGTGGGCGACGTGGCGGGGAGGGCGAGTGCGGTTCCCGGCGCGGAGGCCGAGGGCACTGCGGGCACGGAGAGGACCGGAGAGGTCGCGAGGGCCGAGGGAGTCGGCACAGCCGGAGGCGCGTCCGCCGAGGCCACGGTGACGGCACGGACGACGGTACCTGCACCAGGCGTGGCGGAGTCGCCGGCCGCGCTGTAGACGGGGAGGCGGGGAGACGGGCGGTCCTGGGGCCTGGACCACCCGCCGGGACCGACGCACGGGCGGGACGGATGCGCCCTGTGCGGGCGGGACGGATGCGCCTTGTGCGGGCGGGACGGATGTGCGGGCTCGGACCGACGCCCGACCGGGCCGAGCGCCCGAGCATCAGTCGGTTGATCCAGCCGGTGCGACCGCTGCCGGCCATCGGGTCCGCGGCGGCGCGCAGGATCGTAGGACCCATGGCCGCCTCGCCCGGGAACACGCCAGCCAGGAAGAGGGAGCTGAAGGGCCCCTGAAGGCGGCCTCACACCCCCTGCGGCGATCTGCGGGCGGACCTGCGGTTCTGTGCGGAGGGCGGAGGGGTGACGGGGCGTTGGCGTCACTGGTCAGGGGCTGTGCGACCGGCTCCGGGAGCCGTGGGTGGTCACGCGCAGCGCGATCGGGTCCGGAATGCTTGGGGCTGGTCATGGGCGGCCCGCATTGCCAGGTACCGAGGGCCGCAGATCCTCTGGACGCAGTAGTCAGCAGTCAGACGACCGCTGGCTGACAGATGTCAACATCTGTCAGCCGGTGTCTGTCAGCCGGTGTCTGTCAGCCTGTGTCTGTCAGTCGGTCTCTGTCAGTCGTCAGTCGTGCACCATCAGCCGCAGCAGCCACCGCCGCAGCAGCCACCGCCACCACCACCACCTCCGGCCGGCGCTGGGGCCGGCCCCGCGCTCGCCCCGCCCACGGCGACCGCCGACAGCAGCTTCACGGTGTCGTCGTGCCCCGCGGGGCAGGACGCGGGGGCGGAGGACTCGGCCATGGGCCGGCTCAGCTCGAAGGTGTCGTCGCAGGTGCGGCAGCGGTACTCGTAACGGGGCATGAGGACAGGTTAGCCCGGCTGTCAGCCCTGCCGCCCGGCCTCCGGGAGCTCGCGCGCCCGCATCCGCTCGACACGCGCCTGCTCCTCCGTGGCCGCCTCGTCGGGGTGACGGGCCTTCCAGTACGGGTTGTCGTGGGGGAGCGTGCTGCTCACCCGTCCGTACATCCCGAACCACATCAGCATGATCCCCACCACGAAGCTGAAGAGGACGTTCTGGATGCGGAAGTTGAGGAAGTTGGCGCCGGTGTCCAGCAGGCCGAGGTTCACGAAGCCGCTGAGAATGAAGAGGATCCCGAGCACCATGTTGAGCGTGGAGGCGAAGTTCCCGCCGATGACCATGCCGACGAACAGCAGCAGCCCGACACATATGGACAGCACGCTCAGCGCGCCGTTGGTGTTCAGACCCGCGACGGTGTCGTTTCCCGTGTCGAAGAAGCCGAGGTTGTGCGTCAGTCCGAGGATCCCGAAGGCCAGCAGGATCAGGCCCATGAGCCCGGCGCCGTAGCGGTAGACCTGGTTGAGCCGGTGGTCCATGGGCAGATGCTCGTCCAGGGCGACGTGCAGGCCGCTGGGGTTCTCCGTGGCCTGCGACGGGTGCGTGGATGCCATTGCGGCCTCCTTTGGCCGTGCGTTCTTCCATACAGGATCCGCCCGCTCCGGCACACGGACAAACGGGCGGCAAGGGGAGCGGAGCGGGGTGCGCCCCGGACGCGTGTGGAACGTACGGACCGCCGTCGTCGGGGGCGTCCTCGCAAGGCGGTGGCAGGCCGAGTCCGGGAGCGGTTCGCGGACGGAAGCCTCGGCGGCCGGGCCTCCCTGGCGGCCTCGACCACGCGGTCGAGGCCGCCGGACAGCCACGGGCCGGCGCCCTGCCCGACGACAGCGGGGACGGACTCCCGTGACTGCGGGCACGGTCACGGATGTATGGGCGACGAGGCGGCGCGGACGGAAGACAGCGGGGGCGACTGCTGGGACCGGCCCGTCCGACCTGCGGGCGGACGCCGTCGGCCGGGTCAGGCCGCAGGTCCGCGCTCGCCGCGGATCTGGCCCACCACGCGGGCCACGCTCCGCCGCACCGCTTCCAGCTCCGTCAGGAAGTGCCAGTAGTCGGGGTGGCGCCCCTCGAGACCGGCGATCGCGCGATCGAGCCGGGCCACCGAGTCGTCCAGCGGGCGGGCGTGACGCGGATCGGGCGTGTTGCGTCCGGCCATGGCGAGGCGCTGGGCGTCGCGGATGGCGAACCGGGTGCGCTGGATCTCCTGCTCCGGGTCCTTGGCGACGGCGTCGAGGCGTCGAAGCCGGTCGCCTGCGGCGGAGACGGCCTCGTCGGTGCTGTTCAGCAGGGCACGCACCGTGCCGAGCAGCGCCGTGGCATCGGGCCAGCGCTGCTCGTCGCGCGCCTTGGCCGCCTCCTTGAGCTTCTCCTCGGCACGTCGTACGTTCTCGTTCGCCTCCGCGGGCACGGGCTGCAGGTCCTGCCAGCAGGCGACGGTGAAGCGGCGGCGCAACTCGCTGAGGACGGGCTCGACGCCCTCGGCGCGCGTGGTCAGGGCCTGAGCGCGGGTGCGGAGCGACACCAGGCGCTTGTCGATCTCGGCCGCCCGCTCCGGAAGCCGCTCGGCCTCTGCCCTAATCGTCTCTGCCTCCCTGACGACCCGGTCCGCACGCTGCAGGGTCTCGGGCACGCCGTGGCGGCCGGCGCCCTCGTTGAGCCTGGTCAGCTCTGGGGCGAGGGCGGCGAGCCGGGCGGCGAGGTCGTCCGCGCGCATGCCCGAGGCGCGCACCGCGTCGAGGGCGTTGCTCGCGGCGAGCAGCGCCTGCCGGGCCCGCTCCACAGCGGGCGCGAGCCGGGCCAGCTGGGTCTCCGCTTTGTCCAGCAGCGGCCCCAGACCTTGAGCGAACCGGTCCAGCTCACCCTTGACCCGGACGAGATCGTCCTTGGCCCTGGTCAGCTCCGTGTGAGCGCGCACCGCCACCGGCGGGTCCAGATCGTCCCGGTCGAGGTCGTGAGCGTCGACGGCGGTGATGTACGCGTGGCTGACCTCGTCGATCCGCCGCCCGAGCGCGGCGAACTCCTCGACGGCCCGCCGGGCACCGGGAGAGCTGTCCACGGCCGTGATCGTCTCGATGGAGATCCGCAGGTCGCGCTGGGCGGTGTCCAGCTCGTAGAAGGCCGCCGCGGCGGCGTCCTTCGCGGCCTGGGCGTCGGCCCGCCGGCTCTCGCCACGGCCCCCGAACCACCGCCGCGTCCCGCCTCCCGCGAATGCGAAGGGCAACGAGGCGACCACCAACGGCAGGGGCAACAACACCAGGGTGGCCATATTCCGCACGACACCCGCTGTTGCCTTCGCGCCTGCGCGCGGCCGTGCGTGTGTCGCCGTCACATCCCTCTCCCGTGCCGTGTCCGCCCTGCCGGTTCATTCTCCCACTGGGTAAGGACGAACACACGGGCCTGTTAGTTCACGTCTCACCTGACAATCGTGCGGGAGCGGACACGGCACGGGTGCCGCGCCCCGGGAGCCGCGCCCGATGTGACACCGTGTGCGCGAAGCCCCCACGAACCCTGGTGTCTCGCACGCCGGTGGAGTGCTTCGGAGGACATCCTCAGCGCGTGCCGCGTGGGGTACGTGCTGACAGGGCCCCGTGCTGTGCAGTGCGGGGCCCTGTCAGCGGCACGATCTTCGGTGCCTCTTGTGTCCATGCCCACTGAGAGTGGCCCTCGCCGCGGGCAGCAGGGCTCACTCCGCGGCTGCCTCCCGAACCGGCCTGGAGCCCGCTCACCACGGAGGATCCCCTTGTGATCTGGTTTGCGGCACCCACCCAGGGTCCATGTAGGCTGTTGCCTCATTCTCGGGTGCGTAGCTCAGGGGTAGAGCGCTGCTCTTACAAAGCAGATGTCGGCGGTTCGAAACCGTCCGCGCCCACCAGCCCAGAGGCACAACAAAGGCCCAGGTCATCCGGCGGATCCCGGAAGCCTGGGCCTTTCTCGTTCCCCAGCCGCGGAGGCGGTACGGGGGGCGCTGTGCCAGTTACGTGCCAGATGGCTCGTCGGGCTCTGCCGGCCGCACCTTCCTGATCTGCTCGTCGACGTGCGCGGCGATGACGTGGTCACGGCCGTTCACCAAGTGCTGATAGATCAGCGCTGCCCGAACCGAGGAGTGCCCCATCCGCTGCATCAGCTCGCGCGTCGTGGCACCGCCGGTCGCGGCGAGAGTGTTCCCGGTGTGGCGTAGATCGTGGAAGTGCACATCCCCCAGCCCGGTCGTCTTCAGGGCCCGCAGCCACAGGCGGCGGAAGTTGTTCCGGCGGAGCTGGCCGCCCCGCTCCCCGGTGAACACCGACCCGGTACGGCTGGGCTCGGCGTACGCGGCGAGATGCGCGGCCAGGTCCGCTGTCAGTGAGGCCGGGAAGGCCACGGTGCGCACGCCGGCCGCGCTCTTGGGCGACTTCACCACGATGCCGTCCGTCCGTGTCTCCGCCAGAGCACGCCGCACGGCGACGGTTCGCCGCTCGAGGTCGACGTCGTGGCGCTGGAGTGCGGCCAGCTCTCCGAAACGCAGGCCGGTGAAGGCCGCCAGGAGGATGAGCACCCGAAAGCGTGCCGGCACGGCATCGGCGAGCCGGAAGACCTCGGAGACATCGAGGAAGGGGCGTTCCGCTGTCTTGGCCGCCCCCGCGCCCTTGATGCGGCAGGGGTTGCGCTGGATCAGCTCGTCGTCGACGGCGGTGTTCATGATGGCGCGGAGGACCTGATACGCCTTGACGACCGTCGGCTCACCCACACCGGATTCCAGCAGCCCAGCACGCCAGCGCCGTATCTGCGGTGTGGTGATCTCGCTCAGCACCACGTTCGCGAACGTCGGCAGGATGTGGAGCCGCAGTGCACTGCCGTTGCGCTCACGCGTGGTCGCGGCGTAGTCGCGCTCCTTGAACCAGGCGTCGGCATAGACCCCGAAAAGAACCTTGTCGTCCGGGTTCTTCCATCGTCCGTCGATGATCTCCGCTTCCTTGCGGACGAGCCAACGGTCTGCATCGGTCTGAGAAGGGAACGTCTCGGGCGCCGAGCGTGTCAGTCCATCCGGCCCCTGGTAGCGGGCCTGAAAGCGTCCCGATGGCAGCTTGCGCACCGCACCGAAGCGGCGTCGTTTCCCTTTGGCGTTTGCCATCAGGCCACCGCCCCGAACCGGCGGCGGACGGTGACCGGCTGGACCGTGTTGGCAGCCACGTACTCGTCCAAAGCCCGCTCGGGGATACGGACATGCCGCCCCACCCTGACGAACACGATGCGGCGCTCGGCGATGAGCCGCCGTGGGAAGCGGACCGTGGTCCCGAGACGCTCGGCCACCTCGTCCACCGTGAGCAGCTGGTCGGTCATGCGCAATCCCCTTCCTGCGGGTCGTGTGTGAGTGAGGCGGCGAGCCATTCCTCGCTGCGGGTGAGTCCGGTGCCGGCGAAGGCCCAGTGGGCGAGGACGAGGGTGGTGTCGTCTTCGGCGGGGTCGGCCGTCGGGTCCTGGTCGCCGCGGGCGATGGCGGCTTGGAGGCGTCGCCATTCGGCGCGGGCGGTGCGGAGGGCGCCGAGGGTGGTGGAGTAGCGGCGGGTTTTGGTGGAGAAGTGGCCGCGGAAGCCGAGCATGTGGGCCCAGGCGCGGAGGCGGAGGTCTTCGAGGTCTTTGCGGGCGCCGAGGGTCCAGGCGGTGCGGATGAGCCGTTGGGCGTGTTCGGGGATGGACTTGCGGCCGAGTTCGGCGAGGAACTTGAGGGGGCGATCGAGAGTGCCGGTCGCTGCTTCCGCGCCTTTGGTGGCGTACTTGGCGATGTAGGCGGCGACGGCGCGTTCGGTCAGTTCGGTGCCTGCTCCAAGGTCGGCGGTGCGGATGGGCCGGATGTCGAGTTGGGTGCCGAAGGCGAAGGTGTGGGCACGCCGGTCGATGACGGGGCCGGGAACGTGGGCGGCGGTGGTGGCGGCGCGGATGGCGTCGGTGAGGAGTTCGGCGCTTGCCCAGGCCGGGGGCGGGGTGTCGCCGCCGTCGGGGCCGTCGAGGCGGATCACGGCGTGGAAGTGGATGGCGCCGCGGCGCTGGTATTCGGCGACCTTGGCGAACGAGACGCGGGCGTGCTCCTTGAAGGCCCGTTGCGAGAGGCCGGCGCGCTTGGCGACTTCGCGGCGCAGGTAGATGGAGAAGCGGGCCCAGATCTTGGAGGCGTGCGCGTTCCAGAGCACTGCGGCTTCGTAGTCGTAGGTGTCGGGGTCGAGCGGGGTGCCGAGTTCGGGTGCGTCGGCCGGGTGCTGGGTGCCGCAGCGGCAGCGGCCCTTGGTGGGGCGGTTGTGGACGGGGCCGAAGCTGGGGGCGGTGAAGGTGGCGAACACCCGGGGGTGGGTGGCCACTTCTTCGGGGGTGCCTTTGCCGCCGCGGAGGCCGGCGGTGATGAGCTGGTAGGTGTCGCGGCGGTAGGTCTCGGCGCAGGTGGGGCAGCGGGTGGTGCGGCGGTTGTTGCAGCGTACGAGGAGGTGTCCGGCGGGCAGGTCGCTGGCGGTGAGGTGGTGCAGGATCTCGCCGGTCGTGGTGTGGACGTCGGTGCGGTGGCCGTCGAGGCGGATCGGGGTGGTGCAGCCGCCGAGGCCGCGGAGCTGGCGCATGAGGCCGGGCATGGTGCCGAGCGAGGCGAGGAAGGCGAGGTCACGCAGCGGCGGGGGTGGTGCGGTCGTGGTCACGGTGGTGGGGCCTCCTTCCAGAGGACGGGGGAAGAGGCCGGGGCACCGGCCGGCAGAACGGCGGCTGGTGCCCCGGCGGGTTAGCGGTGGGGGCAGGTGTTGCGGTGGTCGATCCACTCGGCGACCAGGTCGCGGACGTTGTCGTCACCGGTGGTCTGGCGGGCGGTTCCGCAGCAGCAGGCGTAGGACCCGGTCGCGGGGAAGTCCCGGGCAGGCTTGGCGATGTGCACGCCGGGCAGGCCGGGGGCGGGCGCGAGGTCGTCCATGGCGGTCAGCGGGTGAACGCGGCGTCGGCGGCGTCCTCGAGGAGCTGCCGGAGGGGCGGGATGGTGCCGGTGCCCTGGCAGGTGCGGCAGTGGGCGGTGATGGTGCGGCGCTTGCCGTTGTGGTCGCGGCCGCCGAGGGTGACGGCGGCGGAGGCGAAGCCGTCGCAGGCGGGGCAGATGCGGGCCGGGGCGTGGCGGTGCTGGGGCATGATGGGTGGTCCTTCCGGTTGATGTCGGGTAGGGGTTGGAGCCGTCCGGGCGGCGGAGACTTGGCGGTTTCAGGGCCGCCCGGAGGGCCGGTCAGCGCTTGTGCTGGTTGTTGAGCAGGGAGCGCAGGACGACGGCGCAGACGGCGACCGAGGCCGCGGTGACGGCGACCGCGAGGAGCATGGAGACCAGGACCGTGCCGACGACCAGGACGACGGCGGTGCCGGCCCCGACGAGGGCGAGTGCGGTGCCGGGGGTGAGCTGGACCGTGGGCCGGGCCGGTGCGGCCGGGGCGACGGGTACCGGGGCGGGGGCGGGGGTGTGCTGGATGATCGCGGTCGGTTCGACGGCGGGCGGGGTGACGATGCCGGTGGGTGTCGGCATGGTGGGGATCTTCGGTCGGAACATGGGGGCTTCTCCTTTCTGCGGTGGGCTACTTGCTGATGGCGGTGTCGATGACGGGGGCGAGGAGGCTGTCGGCGAGGAGGAAGCCGCCGAGGAGGAGCACGGCGACGAGCCACCAGGGCGGGCGGATGAGCTTGATGCCGAGGGCGCCGACGATGATCAGGGCGAGCCAGAGCGGTACGTCCACGGGTGGGTCCTCCGGTTCAGTCGGTGATGCGGCAGCGGTGCGTGCGGGCGGCGAGCTGGGCGGCGGACTGGGTGGAGTAGTCGGCGGACCAGCCGCAGTTGTCGCGGGAGCACACGGCGGCGTA
The DNA here is from genome assembly GCF_040656535.1 of Streptomyces sp. NPDC049887. Classification (NCBI taxonomy): domain Bacteria; kingdom Bacillati; phylum Actinomycetota; class Actinomycetes; order Kitasatosporales; family Streptomycetaceae; genus Streptomyces; species Streptomyces sp. NPDC049887. Next base: position 67,871 of record NZ_JBFAMM010000006.1, read on the forward strand.
TTTGGTGCGGCCGTGGCGGTCGCGGTGGGTGCCGATCTGCACGGGGCCGATCCGCATGACGGAGTGGAAGAAGTCACGGGCGGGCATGTCAGTCGCTCTCCGTTCGGGTGGTGGTGGGGTCGGGGTAGGTGGCGCGGATACCGGCGGCGGTGGCGGGGTCGGTGATGCGCTGGGCGGCTTCCTCGGCGAGCAGGTGGGCGAGGTAGGGCCGGTTGGCGGCGCTCATCTCGCGGGCGCCGTCGAGGTAGTCGGCGGCGGTCAGGTCAGCCGGGTCACGGGTCACGGTGGTGCTCCCTTCGAGGTCAGGTGAGGTGGGCGGCGAGCTGGTCGGCCATCGGGCCGGGCAGGCCGAGGCGGTCGCGCAGGGTCGCGGCGTCGATCGGGGTGCCGGTCGAGGCGCGGTGGGAGTCGGCGAGCTTGCGGGCGTGGTCGACGAGGGCGGGCGGCACGTCCGCGGGCGGTGCGGCGGGCAGCGCCGGAACGGGCTCGGCGGGCTCGACCGCATCCGGCACCGGCATCGCGGCAGGGTTCTGCGGGGCGGGCTCCGGTTGGGCCGGCGCGGTCACCAGCTCGGCCACGGGCAGTTGCTCGGGCTCGACAGCCTCAGCGGCAGCGTCGGCGTCATGGTTGGTCGGTGAGTGGACGAGCAGGGTGCCGCCGAGGAAGGCCAGGGCGGGCCATCCGGCGACGAGGATGCGGAGCCAGTCCGGCACGTCGTTGAGGTCGAGGAGGCCCGCGGTGGCGACGTTGGCGCCGAGCGACGCCGCCAGGGCGACGGCGAACCAGGACCAGGCCGCGCGGGCCGGTTCGCCCTGGTCGCGCAGGAGGCGCAGGCGGCGCCAGGCCGCGACGAGGAGCAGGTCGACGGAGACGGGGTAGGCCCACGCCTTCCATCCGTCCTGGCCCGCGGCGGCGGCGAGGTCGTGCAGGTGGGCGAAGGACAGTGCCCCGGCGATGACGGCTTGGACGAGAACGGCGTCCAGGCGGACCTTGCGGAACATGGGTCTTCACCTCCTTGAAGGGGGTCGGGCCGGGGCCGGACGACGTACGGCGGGGTGGCCGTCGGGCCCCGGCGGGCTGCCGTTTGGCATGGCGGGGGTAGGGACCTGGCGCGTGACGGTCGCGCCGACCGTGAAGCAGAGGGGGAACGGTCAGGCGGTGACGGGAGCCGAGCCTGGGGCGGGGATCTCGGCCGGTGCCGGGTCGGGAAGGGCCGGGCGGAAGCGCTCCAGGCCCTCGAGGGCCGGGGTGCGGTGGGCGTGGGCGGCGCAGGTGTTCACGGCCTGGCGGAGCGTCGTGAACGGGGTGCGGATGCGGACCCAGCCGCCCGAGGAGTCACCGGCAACGGCCAGGCCGGGCCGCTCGACCGGGATCTGTGTGGTCGCCAGGACCGCGTCGGGGGAGATGTCGCCGAACGCCATCTTGGCGGAGGCTTCATCGTTGACCCGGTGCGAGACGCGGCCGGTGAGCTGGGCGCGGAGCATGGTGATGCCGTCGCCGAGTTCGGCGCCGAAGCGCTGGCCGCAGATCTCGACGTAGATGCCGGCGGCGCGGCCGAGCTGCACCAGGCGCACGAGGGCGGTGACGATCCGCTCGCGGCGCTTCTTCTCCGCCGTGGTCGAGAACAGGGCCAGTTCCGCGACCTCGTCGACGAAGAGGACGACCGGCACCGGCCGCACTTCCTCGGGCAGGCCCCAGATGTCGGCCGTGATCTCCGCATCCGGCGTGTCCGAGCTGATCCGCTGCTCGCGCCGGATCACCTGGTAGATGTCCGCCATCCGCCCCACCAGGGCTTCCAGCAGCTCGGCCGCGTCGTCCGGGTTGTCGGCGAGAGCGGAGAACCGGCGGGCCAGCGGGGCGAGTTCCACACCCTCCTTGCAGTCGATACCCACCAGCGCGACATGACGGGAGGCGAGTTCCTTGACCAGGTTGCGCTGATAGACCGACTTCCCCGACAGGGTCGCGCCCAGGTTCAGCGCGTGCGGCACCTCCCGGTAGTCCCGGAAGTGGACCTCTCCGTCCTCCCGCAAGGCGACCGGCACACGCAGCCCGGCCGTCTCGATGCTGAGCGGCATCTGCACGCGCCGCAGTACGTCGTAGCCGGTCATCCGCAGCTCGACCACCCCGGACTTGATCTCACGCGAGGCGACGCCGTGCATGGAGAAGGAGTGCCGCAGCCGGTCCGTCGAAGCGGCGAAGTCGAAGGCGTCCTGACCCGGCTGGAGCTTCAGCCGCAGCACCAGCCCGGTACGAGTCGGACGCATCCGCAGGATCCGCGGGGCCCGGGGATCGGGGGCCGGCCGCCGGGCGAGCCGGGCCAGAGTGAGCCGCAGCCGGGACGGCGGCACGGTCAGCCCACACGCGTCCATGACCGAGGCGTAGCGGACCGACACCCGGACCATGGCGAGCGTGACACCGATGCTCAGCCAGTACCAGGCCGGGCGCAGCCGCCGCAGCACCAGAGCCGCGACGACCGCCACCAGGGCTAAGACGACGAACGTCGTGTTCGACACGGCAACTCAGCCCTTCGAGGACGGAGCGACCAGAGCGACCGCGCGGAACGCGATACCGTGCCGCCCGTCCCGCTCCCAGTCCCGAGCCTTCAGGCCGACGACCTTCACCGGCATCCCGAGCGTGACACCCTCCGGAACGCCGGTCTCCGGGACTGAGACGTTGAAGAGGTTCGCCTCACCCTCGTCGGCGACGGTCAGGCCGACCGTCATCATCTTCGCCCCGGACTCCCGGTCGACCGCGATCTCACCGGTCTGCTTGTTGATGACCTTCAACTGCGGCTCGACCGCAACGAACACGACAGCGGTCGAAGTGTCGATCTTGAACGATGGCATGATGGAAGCTCCCTTGTAGGGGCGGAAGCGGCGGCTTGCTTGGCGGTAGGGCGCCGCTTCCTGCGAGTGCTGATGGCAGCCGTCGACAGCGCCAACGGCTCAGTGCGTCCCATCTGGTGCGCACCAGTAGCGTGCATCTGGTGCGCACCAGATGTCAATGCTGTCTCCGTCTGGTTCGTCTCAACTGGCCATCTGATGACGCTTCTAGGGAACCGCGCGCATCAACGAGCCGGTAGCCAACAGGACTTAACCCGGACCGGTTAACCCCTGCGGACCTGGGCCTATGTGAGGCATGCTGCTGTGAAGGCTGACGGCAACGTGCGCGGGGGCGGTGCAAGTGTCCAACCGGCTGCGAGAGTTACGAACGGCGCGAGGCTGGTCGCAAGAGCGACTGATACGGGAGATCGAGCGGTACGCCGGGCAGCGCATGCTGGGCATCGCGGCGACGGCAAGCCTGCGTGTGTACGTGTCCGAGTGGGAGAACGGTAGGCGGTCGCTGGGCGATCGGTACGCGGACATCCTTCGCCCGCTGCTGGGCGTCACGGACGACGAGCTGTTCGGCCGGCAGGCATCGCCGTCGGGTGTGCCCGAGGTAGGCGGCTACGACGAACTGATCAGCCGCATCGACTCGGCGCGCAGCGTCAGTCTGACCATGGTGAAAACGTTCATGGACCAGACCGAGCTACTGAGAACCGTCGACCGGCAGATGGGCGCATCGAGCCTTGTCGATCAGATGACCGGACACCTGACCACTCTGGAAGACGCCCTCACCTTCGCGGTCCTGCCGGACACACGCCGTCCGGTAGCTCGCGCACTCGCTGGGGCCGCGACCCTGGCAGCGTGGCAGGCCCTCGATGCGGGAGCGGTCGAACGAGCATGGCGGAACTACGAGCTGGGCAAGCGTGCCGCCCAAGAGGCCGAAGAGCCCATGTACCTGGCTCACGCTACGGCCGAGCAGGCTTACGTGCTCAACGATGCCGGGCGTTCGGACATGGCGGTGCAACTCGTGCGTGAGGCGCATCGCCTGGCAGGTTCCAAGGCGTCCCCGCGGCTTCGTGCCTGGCTGTTCGCAGCCGAGGCCGAACTGAGCGCGAAGGCAGGGTTGGCCGACGAGTGCCGGCGGGCCCTCGACCAGGCCGCAGCATGCCTCCCGGACGGCGACGAGGCCCGCGACCCGGACATGCTGAGCATCTTCCTCAACAGCGGACACCTTGCCCGCTGGCGAGGGAACGCACTTGCGCTCATCGGTGAGGATGACGCGCTCGACAGCCTGTACGCCGCGCTTGAGAACGCGGACCCCACGTTCGTACGAGCGACGTCCGGGCTCCGGTGCGATCTCGCTCAAGCACACCTGAGCCGCGGCGAGTTCGACCAGGCGCAGGAGCATCTGAGGCAAGCGCGATTGCTGGCGAATCGCACCAGCTCCGTGCGGCATCGACGACGCATAGAACAGCTCACGCAGAGGCTTTGACGGCGTCGCCGCCCCGCGAGGCCAGTACGTGGAGAAGCGCGACGAGGGTGCCCGAACCCATCAGCTCGCCACGGGCCATCAGGCCCGGGATGTCGGAGAGCGGCACCCAGGCAACGTGGCCGGCCTCCTCGATGTCCGTGGGTTCGCCCACGTGCTCGGCACCGTGCCCGACGAAGATCTCGTGAGGTGAATCGACCATGCCAACCATGGGCTGGTAGGTGACCACGTGCTCCAGGGACTCCGGGCGCCAGCCGGTCTCTTCCTCGACTTCACGCAGAGCGGTCGTCTTGGGATCTTCGCCCTCGTCCACGATGCCGCCCGGGAGCTCCCAGCCGAAGCGGTTCGGAACGAAGCGGTAGCGCCACAGCATGAGCACCCGGTCCCGGTCGTCGAGGATCGCCGCGATCGAGACGTGATGCAGGCGCACGACGTGATGCTCGAAGCGCTCGACACCAGGCGGCTCGACGTCGACCAGGCCGAGTTTCACCCAACGGTTGTCGTAGATCGTCCGCTCACCGTGGATCTGCCACGGCTCCAACTCGGCGGGGGGCTCGGTGGTCACATCACGGGAAGGAATCCGGTACGAGCTGCGCCCGTGGACTTCCAACACCCGCTCAGCGACGAGCTTCGCGAGGACGCGCCGGAGCTGGGTCCGGCCGATGTCCAAGTCGTCGACCAAGGTGCGCTCAGAGGGCAGCTTGGAGCCAGGCGGCAGCTCCCCAGACGCGACCCACTCACGGATCGTCCGGTACACCCGCGCAGACTTCGTTTCCATCCCCTCGGCACACTCCCCGACTCATCGACTGGCTGCACCAGGGTAGCCGTCGGCAGTGGCCCGGAGGCAGGCACAGCGCAGGGGAGAGCGGTCGTTCCGAGCCCACGGGTGCGCCTCAGCAAGCTGGTGAGTAGAAACCTTCTCTACGGGTTCAAGCGCTCCCGCCGCGCAAGCGCGGCGGCGCGCGGCCCGTCGGCTCGGGCCGCGCTCCTGTCTTCGCCCCGCTCTGGCCCGGCCGCCGGCCGCACGCCAACAAGGCGAGGGCGGCTTGATGGGGGTGAACCCCGATGTGGCTGGGGCGGTCGGCTCCACGGCTTTAGGCAGCCACTTTGGCGCGAGCCTCGAAGATCATGGCCCCAACGTCGTGCCTTACCGGGCAGGTCCACAGACTGCCCGACGCGCCGGAAGCTTACGGGGCCATGATCACTCGCGCCAAAGCGGCTCCAGCCCAAAGCCCTTCCGCCGCCCACACTGCAGTGCTGGTCGAGGGGGCAGACGGCAAGCAACGAATCGGGATGATCTATTCCGAATAGGGGTCGACACGGGCGGGGCTGGGATACCATCCCGCTCACTCGTGTCGCAGCGTTTGGGGAGGGCGGTACAGTGGAAACTGTACAGCGAACGACGTGCACCGACTGCAGCAGGATCAGCTACGAGCGGGGGACTGCACTCATGATCGAAGCTGCGCGAACTACAGAAGGAAGGTTCGAAGCAGACGAATTCATCGCCAACTTGGAGAGGAACTACAAGCGGCGAGGAAACCTCCAGAGGCTTGCAGATATCGCAATACGACTGGAGGAGTTTGCAGAGAGAGGGACTCTTCGGATCCCTCTACAGTTGAATCATCTCCGCGACGAAATATACGAGGTCAAAGCCGGAGATGTGAGACTTCCCTTCTTTTACTGCACTCATTTCACTGGCAAGACGGTGCGCTTGACTCACGGCTTTCTGAAGCAGTCGCAGAAAACGCCTAGGAAGCACATCAACAAAGCAATCTGGGTAATGAGGGAGGATGGTGCGGCACGATGAAGAACTTGTATGAGCGACTTGCCGCGACTGAAGAGGGCGCCCGAGCCCTTGCTGCCGCTCGACTGCGATACGAAGCTCTGGCGACCATCCACGAAAGCCTCGAAGAGTCCGGACTCACACAGACTGAACTTGCCCGCAAGCTCGGAATTCGCAAATCAGCCGTTAACCAAGTCGTGCACGGAGATGGCAACATGCGCGTTACCACGCTCGCCGAATATTTGCACGCCTTGGGCTTTGAACTGAGCCTCAATAGGGTCGAGGCTGGCGTGCCACGGAAGCAAGTTGTAGCCAACCGACCTCACGTCGAATGCGATGATGAGGGCGAGAAGCAGCGTGTGGACTGGGCCGAGGTCGTAGAGCTCAGGGTTACACGAACAGTGGACTCGCCGGCCTGGGAAAAGGAGTCCGACGAGATCATCACTTGGGACAGTGTCGATGATTCCGTAGTCGAATACCGCATGGTACAGGTGCAGTGACATGCCGGAAACTGCGCACGACCCAGAGATCGCAGTCGAAGCTTACTGGTTGCAGAACAATGCGCATCTATGTCAAGTTTCCACTAAGCGTCTAAGTGCTGAAAAAGTCCACCCAGGGCGAGTGGTCAAGTGGGATATTTCCCTCAAGAAGTCGCTTGGCTTCAGCAAAGACCATATCCACATCATCTTGTCCTGCAAGGCCACAGCCGAGGGGAAGCCTGACAAGCCCCTTGGCGTTGTTGAAGCCGAAGTGGTTGGAAATTACCAGATCGGCGAAGATCATCCGCGCATACCGTCATCCGCTGCCATGAGTTTCGGTGACGAGGTCGGAGTTCGTGACGTTTTCCCGTACTTGCGACAAGCGCTCGATCTGCTAGCAATGCAGGTCGGTCTAGGGCGAGTGAAACTCGATCCCCCGAAGCCATCGAATCAAGTCAATCGAAAGACTGCATCCCAGTCAGGCAACGACGCCCTTGACGAAGCGGACTAACGTCACCGCCTCCATCCCCTCGGCGGGCCCAGTCATTTTGGGACAGCCAACGGAGTGGTGTCTAACTACGTGACACCACGCACAGCGGCGGACAAGCGCGGACGCCCACAGACCATCGCAGCAGGTGAGAGATGCACCGCCCCGAGGTCACGTGACCGCCCGAGTTGCTTTGGGACGAAGCGGTCGTGCCGTTAGGGTGCGTCGCATGGCCAACGGCGCCCTGGTCTGTCCCGAGTGCAGCTGGCCCATGAAGTCCGGAGGCCTTGTGCTCTCCAAGCGGGAGGACGACGGCCGGCGGACCTGCCGGACGCTGTGGAGGTGTGCCGATCGACACGTCTGGTGGGGCTGGGCAGACCGGCCGGATGAGCCTTTGGAGCCTTGCCCGGTCCCGGGCCCGTTCCGCTGACATCCAACGCTGACATCAACGAGCACGGACAGCGGTGACAACCGGCAGCCACGTATGGCCCCCGCGCCCAGGACGGGCCCAACCACGCCGGGGCGAGATCGAACTCCTAAGGCGGTGGTCAGTACCGTGCTGTACAGCAGCGGAGTACAGCAACCTTGGCGACCGCAGCCGACCTCCAACGCGCTCATGAAGCCGACCGGCCTGCCCAGCAGACCTCTGCGACCGCCCCGCCCGTAGTTCGCATCGAGGGGTCAGCCCGTGCCACAGGGGTGCCAGATGGAGCACAGACGTGCCAGATGGAGCGGGGGCTACGGGGAACCGCGGCTACCAGCGGAGCTCAGGTGCTCCAAGCACCGAAGTCAACGTTGCCCAGGTCAGCGCTCAACTCGCCCACCGCGCTTAGCCCGCGGGGCAGGGCGAGCCGAAGGGTTCGATCGTGGCCGGCGGCACGCCCGGTGGTCACCGCCTGCACTGGTCAGCGCGTTGGCGGGTGCCCGCAGGTCTGCATCCCCGTAGCGACACGGAGGCTTGAACGAGGGTTCGATTTTTACGGTAGACCTTACAGCGAGGACAGCGGATGGTTGGATGCCGGTGTCTGGCGATGTGATGGATCGTTGGGAATACAGCGAACCGTGGCTGTGCCGTCGTGTGGGCGCGCGCGGTTCGACGAAGTGGAGGGCCGACCGTTGAGTGACCGCAGTGCGATCGAGTGGACAGAGGCGACGTGGAATCCGACGACGGGTTGCGACCGTGTCTCTACGGGGTGCGACAACTGTTACGCGCTGACTCTGTCGAAGCGGCTGAAAGCGATGGGGTCGCCGAAGTATCAAGCCGATGGTGACCCTCGAACATCTGGACCCGGATTCGGGCTGACGCTGCATCCGGACGCTCTGCAAGTGCCGTACGGCTGGAGGAGTCCGCGCACGGTGTTCGTGAACTCGATGAGCGACTTGTTCCATGCGCGGGTGCCTCTCGATTACGTGCGTCAAGTCTTCGAGGTGATCGCCGACACCCCGCAGCACACTTACCAAGTCCTCACCAAGCGTGCCCGACGTCTGCGACTGGTTTCTGATCGTCTGGAATGGCCTGCAAACCTCTGGATGGGCGTCTCTGTCGAGAGCGCTACAGAACTACCGCGCGTGGACGACCTGAGGAAGGTACCTGCGGCAGTGAGATTCCTATCTTGCGAGCCCCTGTTGGGGCCGCTGGCAGGGTTGGAGCTGACGGGAATCGATTGGGTCATCGCTGGCGGCGAGTCGGGGCCGGGGCACCGCCCACTGGACGAGCAGTGGGTCACGCAGATCCGCGACATCTGCCAGGAAGCGCAGGTGGCGTTCTTCTTCAAGCAGTGGGGCGGTCGCACGCCCAAGGTTGGCGGCCGTGAACTGGACGGTCGTACGTGGGATGACATGCCGAACCGCCCTCTGCTTTCGGCAAGCTAGAAGGACTCGTCGGCGACGTCCTCCGGGGCGTAGAACCGTATCGTGCAACCTTCCGGCCAAGCGCTGCGAGCCTTGACTGGATCGACACGGATTGCGAGTCCCTGGGCGGCCAGATTGTCCAAGACCTGGCGCAGGTGTTTGTCCATGTGGTTCAACCGGGCGGCCTGGCTGGACAGTGTCTCCCAGCGCTGCTCAGTGCCGGCGTGCGCACGCAAGGCAGCGTCCAGTCGGTCCACGATCGAAGCCTCGTCAAACAGCGAAAGCGCGTCTGCTGTGTCGGCAGAGGCGCCCTGGCCGCTGTAGCTGTCCAGCTTCCAAGTGACGGGCGCCCAGCACTTCAGGCCAGCCTCGCTGTGGGTCGCCAAGACCAGGTGATAGCGGGCGCTCTGGTTACTGATCTTGACGCCGAAACTACCGGTAAACACCTCGCGTTCTTTGAGACCCTGTTGGTACGCCGCGGCGAACGCCTCCTTGCGAGCGCCCGCACGGCGTTCGGTCGTCGCTGTCTGCCAGTGATCACCGCCGAAGTAGGCGGTCATCGATTTGTCGAAGCCTTCGCGCTGGCAGAAGCGGTGCAGCTCATTGGTGAAGAGAGTGAACAGCACCTCGTCGCGGGGCCCTCCAAGACACTGGCTGATCAGCGAGAACGGTGCACTCTTTAGGTCAAAGGGGTCGATGAGCCACAGCACGGGGGTATCGACGCGACCGCGGTGGGCAAGTGCTGATAGCCGGGACTGCTGCTCTGCGAAGGTGCCAGGCGGCTGGATGCTCACGTTCAGCTGTGGCGAGTGGGGCAACTTGGCGAACTGCCGGTGGAGTTCCGCCACCCGTTCCGGATGTGCCTCGAGGCAGATCAGGTTCAGTCGGCCAAAGCGCCGATGCGCAGTGTGCTCAAGAAAGGTCTTGGCGACCACGATCGAGGAGCCGGGCGGCCCGTCGGTGTAGACACCTGGGCCAGCGAAGCCGTCCACGATGGTGGCCTCGCGGAACGTCTGAAGGATCTTGCCCATCCAGCACTGCAGGTAGTGCCGGTAGACGAGGTGCTTCACCTGAGTGTGTGGGTCGCTTCTCCAGACAACCTGTTCCCGTAGTTCATCTACTCGCCGCATGATTCCCTCCCCTGAACCCGCACCGACCGACCACCCAGCGTCACTGCTAAGGGACTTGTTGTCTACAACGCCTGCACAGTCGTCTTCCCCGTGTCCGGTCTGCTCCAGCACCACCCACGCCGCAGGAGATGAGCTCGACACTCAGCCCGGTTCCTGCGCTGGCCCGTTTGGGTGACGTGCCCATTGGCCCCTCAATCGGTCAGGTCTTGTGCTGACTGCTCGCTGGGCGTCAGTCTCGCCAGTCGCTGGGTGGAAGGCAGCTGGCCGGCGCAGAGCTGTCAGCTCGGTTGTAGCGACCCGCGCACTCTGGCCCTGGCGCGCCTGATGGGCTGTCGACGTCTGCGGTGCCGGCCTTGGGCCAGAACACGTTGCAGGCATCGCTCGAAATCATCGAATGCTCAACCGCCCGTGCCAGCGAGTGGAAGGATCCTGCTATGAGCGCACGAGTTGGCACGGATCTGCTTGTCACCTGTCCACACTGCGAGAGGCCCGCACTCGCCGGGGTCGTTGGGGAGGCACCCGATTTCAGTGGGGAAGACGGGCCGCCGTATCTGCTTGAGTTGGTCCGCTGCGGCAAGTGTTCGAAGCCCTTCGTCACAGTCGAGGAGGACTACGGAGACGGCTGGGATGGGGAGCCCGGGGTCCTGTGGCCGGAACAGCAGCGACCTTTGAGCCTGCATGTACCAGAAGATCTACGCCGCACGCACGCTGAGGGTCGCCGGTGCTTCTCCGCGAAGGCGTACACAGCGACGGCTGTGATGGTTCGCCGCACACTCGAGGCCGTGTGTATCGATCAAGGGATGACCGGGGACCCGTCCGGACGGCCGAAACCTCTGTTCAAAATGCTTGAAGAGATGCGCGATCAGGGCAAGATTGACGGCCGTCTCTTCGAATGGGCTCATGAACTACGCAGTCTAGGAAATCAAGGAGCGCACTACAGCAGCGCTTCAGTGACCCGCGAGGACGCTGCCGACGGTCTCGCTCTGGCGGAGGCCCTCCTCGACTACCTATACGTCCTGCACGCGCAGTTCAACACTTTCAAGCTGCGCAGGCAGACCGCGCGAGAAAAGGGGCGGGCCAACGGGACTCCGTCGCCCGATGTGCGCAGGGAAGCTCCCGAGGCTGGGCAGGCAAGCGCAGGGGACGGTGACGCATAGGTCTGGATGCGGAGCGCTCTGCATCCCGTATTGAGTCGCCCTTTGGGCTTTGAGGCACGTGCCAGATCCGTGCCAGATCGAGCAGCCAGCCACGGTAACTGGAGGGCTTCCGCGGCCAAGGTGCTTCTCGACACCCATCGCAGCATTCAGGCTGGCTGAGCTGGGATGACAGCTGGAACGTCGCTGCCAGGCTTACAAAGCAGATGTCGGCGGTTCGAAACCGTCCGCGCCCACCAGCACGAAGGCCCCCAACCGATCATGGTTGGGGGCCTTTGACATCTACTTCTGACATCAACGCGCGCGTTCACTCACGGCCGGGCCGCCGCTTGAGCAGCCGGATCTGGGGGTGGTCTGGCGCGGGAGGGCGCGCGGGAATCGCGGGACCGTGGAGGTGCCGTAGGAGCGGCGCTGGACGTTCCGGGGGCGCCACGCGGCCTGTCCCCTGGGCGGACCCGAAGTGCCGTGTCACGGGCGTCCGGCACAGCCCCTGGGTGTCGAGCAGCCGGTGAACTCCCGTCTGCCGCAGTCCTCTTCGGGCCCGGTCGGCGCGGGGTCGTGGGCGACGGGCCCGGTCGGCGGGGGGCCGTGGGCGACGGGGTGTCTCGGCACGGTCAGCTGCGGAGCGTGGCGCCCGGGCTCGTTCCGTACATCCGGCGGTAGGCCGCTGCGAACCGGCCCTGGTGGGCGAAGCCCCAGCGGGTCGCGATGCCGGCGACGGTGACGCCGGCCCGGGGGTCCGCGGCCTCGAGGTCGGCGTGGGCGCGGGCGAGCCGTACGCGACGCAGGTAGGTGAGCGGAGTGGTGTCGGCGTGACCGCGGAAGGCGTACTGCAGGGCGCGGGGCGTGACGTACACGGCGGCGGCGATGTCGGCCAGGGAGACGTCGGTGTGGGCGTGGGCGTCGATGAACGCGATCGCCCGGCGCAGGGTGTCGGGGGTGGCGTCGCGGGTGTCGGCGGGCGACGAACCGTCGGCGGTGGTGGCGGTGTTGGGGAAGACGGCGAGTGCCGTCGCGGCCAGCAGCCGGCCCGCCTGCCCGAGCACGAGGGGCGAGGTGACCCCGGAGGCGAGCGTTTCGGCGACGAAGGACCGGGTGCGCGTCCACAGGGCGGCGAGCGAGGTGTCCAAGGGGGTGGAGCCGGTGAACCGGGGGAGGCCCGGACGCCGGGGGTTCGCTACGGCGGCCGCCTGGGCCAGCAACGCGGCCGACAGGTTCACCGTCGTGAAGCGGGTGTCGCTGTGGCGGGCGAAGCAGGACCGTCCGCCGGGGCGTACGAGGAGTACGTCCCCGGCCCCGAACCGCTCGTCCACTCCGGCCGCGGTGCGCTCGAAGAGCCCGGCGGACATCGCGACGACGGTCAGGGCGGTGACCTCGTCCGTGATGAACTCGATCCGGGCGGGCAGGGACACCGCGCCGTCGGCGAAGGCCCCGGCATCCGTGCGGACCATGCCGTACTCGGGCCCGTCCGCCGCGGTGACCAGTCGCAGGGCCAGCCCGTGGGCCGCGCCCAGGATCCGCCCGGCCTCCTCGGCCCGGCGGGTACGGAACTCCGTGCGCACCACGCCACCGGTTCGCGCCGCGGCCGGACCGGGGAGCTCCGTGCCTGCGACACCGCCGGTGCCGGCGGCGGCAGGCCGGGGGATGCCGGGGCACGCCTCGGGTTCGTGCTCCGTGGCCGGATCGGGGCACTCCGCGTACGTGGCGGCCGGACCGGGGACTTCCGTGAGCGCCACAGGGCCGGCGCCCGTCATGACCGGGCTGTCGTCGCGCCGCCGTCGTCCCGCAGGGTCGTCGAGGGGGAGACGCCGTACGCCCGGCGGTAGACGACCGAGAAGTTCCCCGGCTTGCCCCATCCCCAGCGTGCCGCGATCACCGCGACCGTCGCACCGCCCGCCGGGTCGGCCTCCTGCAACTCGCGGTGTGCGCGTTCGAGGCGTACCCGGCGCAGATAGCCCATGGGGGAGGTGCCGTGGCGGCGGCGGAAACCGTACTGGAGCGCCCTGGCGGACACGCCCGCCGCGGAGGCGATGTCGGACAGCGAGACCGGCCCGTGGGCGTGGGCGTCGATGTACGCGACGGCCCGGCGGATGGTGGCCTCGCCGACGTGGCCGGGGCCGCGCAGCAACGGGTCGTGTGCCGTGAAGGTGTTGGGGAAGAAGGCGAGTGCCGCCCCGGCCAGCATCCGGCCGGCCGCGTCCAGGACCAGCGGGGTGCCCGCCGCTCCCTCCGCGCCGAAGAGGTCCCAGACGTAGCGCGTCGTCGACCGCCACACGGCCGCGTGCGCCGGCTCGGCGGACGCGTGGAGCCGTAGCAGACGCAGCGGTGTGCGCGGTTCCTCCCGGCCCAGACCCGCGACCTCGCGGAGCAGCGCCGGTTCGATGACCGCGACCCGGGTGCGAAGGCGGTCCAGATGCGAGTGGAACGGGACGTCCGGCTGGGCGGGTGCCATCACGGCCCCGACGGCCGAGCTGCTGCTGACGCTGTCGCAGTCGACCCTCATGGCCCCCGACACGACCTCCAGCACCATGAGCGGGCCCACCGGTTCCACGGTGTAGGACGCGTCCATGGGGAACGCGAGCGAGTCCAGGGCGAGGGAGCCTGCCGCGCGCCTCTCGTACCGGTAGTGCCCGCCGCTGACCGCCGGCCGTGTCACCTGGATGCGCGTGCCGTACGCGGAGGCCAGGGATGCCAGGGCCCGCTCCACGTCAGGTGTCGAGAAGGTGCTGCGGACCACGTCGCAGCGACGGTTCCCAACCACGGCTTCTCGCCTCATTCCGCTGCACGGTCGCCGGGCGCGCGGCCGGGCGGCCGGATGTCGACCCCGCCTCTTGCCGTGCCGACGGTACGCCGGATCCCCCGGGGCGAGAGCCGGAAGCCGCGCCGCACATCTGCCCACGGGGTCACCCTGCCGGGGTGGCGGTGCCGAGACCCGGGCCCGGCGGTGGCAACCCGCCGGGGCGGCGGCCCGGAGCCCGCCCCCGTGGCGGCGCGCGGCCGACTGGACGGCAGGAAGGGCGTGTTCGACCTCGGGCGCTCCAACTGCCCGCCGCCGTCTGCGCGCTGGTGCGGACAGCGGTGGTGCTGATCGTGCCGGCGGTTGCCGGGGGAGGCGCCGGTGCCCGCTCCGGTCGTGGTCGGCCCGCTCGCCGTCGGAGGGTTGCTCCTGCTCGGCCGGCTGGTCCCCGACCCGGCGCACCGGCGAGCGGGCCCGGCGACGGGCACGCCCTCCGGCATTGGGCTTCGGTATGACGGCGGGACTCATTCCACCCGTGGATCGATATGCAATCGCAGGTCTGGGAAAGGTTTTCGCGGATTCTCGTACGGCAAGCAAGCAGGCATGAGCAATTCCCATGAACCCATGCCGGTAAATGAACCCTACAACCCCTATCCCGTACAGCGGGAGGGTTATCGCCCCAACCGGGACGGCGCCGGAGCAAACCGGGCGGCCCTGGTCATCCACACGATCGCGGACATAGCCGCAGGATTTCTGATCCTCTGGATTCTGCTCCATCTGCTCGGCGCCAACCAGGGAAACGTGTTCGTCGGTTTCGTGCACGATGTGGCCGACTGGCTGGCGGGCTGGTCGCAGGACGTCTTCACCATGGACAGCGAAGGTCTCCGCGTCATCCTCAACCACGGTCTCCCGGCCGTGATCTATCTGCTGGTCGGGCATGGGATCGCCGCACGGGTACGACGGCTCTGACGGATTTCCCGTCGAGTCGGCCGCGCGCGCCGGTGAGGTCCGTGATCCGATTCCTCTCGCCTCACGGCAATCCTGCGGAAAGTCGCGGACCTCACCGGCGGCGTCCCGGTCGTCCGATACGTGATGACCGGGCCGGGAATACCCGGAACGGTCGTCGGGAAATCTTCGCAGCAGCATCACAAGGGCTGCGCGTTCTGTTCGGCTCGGGCCGTTAGCGTTACTGGCCGCTCGATCCCGCGTGCGTGAAAGTTCGCCGGCGTCCCTGGCGGCGCAGTCAGCACAGAAAGACCGCAGATGGACTACTGCTCTTCGTGCCGCAGAGACCTCAACGGGGCACTCGTGTGCCCGGGGTGCGGTGCCTACGCTCCGGATATCGCCCCGCCCTCACATCGGCGTCACGGAGGCGGGGCCTCGACCGTGACCGCGTGCCTGGCGACGGACGGTCGGAACGCCCGCGACCGGGGGGCCTACCCCGGCGGTGCCGCCTACTTCGACGCCCCGCCGGTCAGTGCCGGCCAGGACGGGGCCCCGGACGCCGGTGAGGCCGACGGCGGGATCGGCGACGAAGGCATCTCGGCCGAGGCGTCAACCGGGCAGGGCCGCGCGGCCCGGCGGCGGCAACTCGCGCGCTGGAGGAAGCACCGGCGCCGGGCCGCGGCGGCGACGGCCGTCGCCCTGGTCGGCGGCGGGCTGACGGTCGCCGCACTGCCCAACGGCAAGCCCTCCACCAGTCACACACAGGCGTCCGCACCGCCGGAGCCTGCGTCCGCGGCCTCTCCGTCCGGATCGGTGTCGCCGGGCGGCGTGCCGGCCGAGGCACCGGACACCGCTGCGCAGCCCCGGCGCGGCGACGACCGGGCCGCGGCGGGCGGCGGCCCGCAGAGCGGCACCAGGGACGTGCCGTCTCGCGCCGACGCGGAGGCGACGACCAGGGCGGCCGGGCAGCCGGAGACCGCCGCCCCCGACGCGCCGGCCACGCAGCGGCCCTCCGCCGCCTCGCGCACTTCTCCGGTCTCCGCGCCCCAGGTGTCCGAGCAGGCGCCCGGGGACACTCCGGCGGCACCGGCACCGGAGGCCACCCCGCCGCCCCCCGCCGCCGCGAGTCCCGGACCGACCGCACCGCCTGCCGGACTGCTGCCGACGGCGCCGGGCGGGTCGCCGGTCCAGGTGTGCCTCGTCGGGCTGTGCGTCGGCTGATCGCCGCGCTGTGCCCCTACGCGGGTGGCGGCAGTCGGCGGTGACCCCGGCGGCGCCGGTACGCCGGCCGTCTGCTCCGTCCCCCGCCCGAGTCGCCTCCCTCCGCCCCACCCTCCCCTGCGTGGCTGAAGGAGTGCCGCACACCGCACATCTGAAGGAGTGCCGCACGCCGCACATGGCGCATCGCTCGCCGTACACCGGCTCGCCGGTACCCGTGCAGGCCCCGGCCGAGTGCCCGGCGGGGCCTGCGGAGGCCCTCACAGCACTCCCGGTACCCGCCGCCGGTGGCCGAGCCGCCACTCCCGGCATCCGCCGCCGGTGGCCGGGGCGCCACTCCCGGCACCTGCCGCCGAGAACCGAAGGAGGCCGAGTCCCCATGAGCACTGGCTACCGAGCACGGCTGCACAGAATCGGCCGCTGGTGGGCCGTCGACATCCCGGAACTGGCGATCCACACACAGTGCCGCACCCTCGACGAGGCCGAGGACATGGCCCGCGAGGCCATCGCCGGAGCTGTGGGGACGACTCCCGACACGATCGCCGTGGACCTGGTGGTTCCGGAGTTCGCGCCCCTGCTGCACACCGTGACGGAGGCGCGCAGACGGCGGGCGGCGGCCGATTCGGCCGAGCGGCAGGCGTTGTCCGACGCCGTACGCACCCTGGTCGAGGACCTGCGTATGAGCCAGGGCGACGCGTGCCGGTTGCTCGGCATGTCGCACCAGACGGTGGCCCGGCTGTCCCCGGCCCGTGGCTCCGCCGACTCCCGCCCCTGGCACCTCGACGGGCAGCCCGAGCCGGGGTCACGCGGTCCCGGCGGCCTGGGGCGCGTCGGCGGCCCGGGTTCGGGCCGTGCGGGCGGGGTCACGGGCGGCGGGGATTTCGGTGGTGGTGACGGCTCCGGGACCATTGGCGGCGCGCGCGCCGGCGCGGGTGCCGGCCGTGCGGGCGGGGGCGATGGCTCCGGTGACGTCGAAGGCTCCGGGAGCACCGCCGGTGCCGACAGGTGGCACGACGTGCACGGGCATCGGCATCCGGCCGAGAACCGTCCGGCCGGCTCGCCCCACCCGGGCGGCACGACGCGTCCGCACGGTCATCGGCCCGCCTCGTCGACGATCCGGCCGCGCTGGGCGGTCGGATCGGAGGACGAGGTCTGAGGGCCGCGGGTCGGCGGTGCCGGCGCGCTGATCCGGCGGCGCGGTCGATCCGTGCACGGAAGTCGGGCCGGGACCGCCGGCCCGTCACGCACCCCGCCGCGCGGCAGGGCGGCCGGAGTTCGGGCTCGGCCCTGTTCCCCGCCGCGGCCCGGTTCACGTCCCGGTCCCGGCACGGTCCCCGGTACCGGCCCGCACGCCCGGCGTCGCCCGGCCGCGCGGGGTACCGGGTGCGCCGCGACACTGGAGGCATGACAGGCCAGACCCCCGCAGACCGCACTCGGGCCGCGCCCCCGGCCGCGGCCGGGCGGGGTGACTACACCGGTGCCGTGTACGGTTCCCTCCTCGCCGCCTCGGTGGTGGTCGGGGCGGGGACGCTCGGGTCGTTCCCGCGACTGGAACTCGTCCTGCTTCTGCTCTGCACGGGCGTGGTCTTCTGGGCCGCGCACGTCTTCGCCCGGCTCTTCGGACAGCGCATCGCCTACGTGTCGCCGAACGGGCACGAGATCCGGCGCGTGTGCCGGGCCGAGCGGCCGATCCTCGAGGCGGCGGTCCCGCCGGCCGTCGCGGTCGCCGTCAGCCCGCTGCTGGGACTCGACCTGGAGGGGACGGTGTGGCTGGCGCTCGCCGTCGCGGTGGCGGGCCAGGTCGGCTGGGCGGCCACGGCGGCGTTCAGGGCGGGTGCCTCGGCGCGCATCGTGATCGCGGCCGGGGTGGTCAACCTGGTACTCGGCCTGCTCATCGTGGCCTTCAAGGTCGCACTGAAGCACTGATCCAGCGGCCCGAAGGGACTCCTCCCATGCCTCTGCGCATGTCCTGGCAAGTGTCACCGGTGGCGTCGGCGGGTGAGGAGGTGCCCGACGTGGAGGGTGCCGTTGCCGCGCTGGACCGTTCCGTCCTACGCCTCCGGGAACGCATCGTGACCGGTCCCGAGGGCAGGGACCTGGGCGAGTCGGCACGCCTGATGCGTATTCGCATGCTCGACGACGGGCGTGCGGCCGTGGAACGCGGCGAGCGGTGGTCGGCGACGGTCGGAGAGATCGCAGTGACCCTCTCGCCATTGGACGAGAGCCTCTGACCGAACGACCTGAGGGCCTGACCCGGTCACCTGAGCGCCTGACCGGGTGAGGGATCGGTCGCGTCGCCACGACCGCCGGGCAGCCGGTTCTCGACGACGGAGGCCGGCCGGCGGATGCCTCCGGCACGCTCCGGCTCATGCGGCGAGTTCTACGGTTGCGGCACTTTTGCAGGTGTATGAGCATGAAGGGGTGCTTTCTCTGGAGGTGTGCCATGTCCGCACGCGGCCCGGCCCTTACCGAACGAGGGGCAGCACTCGAGGAACGGGGTCCCGGTCCGGTCCGGGTCAGGCTGTCGATCAACGGCACCGAGCACACGCTGGACATCGAGCCCCGCGTCAGCCTGCTGGACGCACTGCGTGAACGGCTGGATCTGACGGGCGCCAAGAAGGGTTGCGACCAGGGCACTTGTGGGGCGTGCACGGTGTGGGCCGACGGGCGGAGGGTGCTGGCCTGCCTCACCCTCGCCGTGACCTGCGAGGGCCGTGAGGTGACCACCGTCGAGGGCCTGGCCGACGAGGGTGAACTGCACGAGATGCAGCGGGCCTTCATCGCCGAGGACGCCTTCCAGTGCGGCTTCTGCACCCCCGGGCAGATCATGTCGGCCGTGGCGCTGATCGAGGAGGGCCACGCCGGTGACGACGACGAGATCAAGGAGTGGATGAGCGGCAACATCTGCCGCTGCGCCGCCTACCCCAACATCCGGGCTGCGATACGCGCCGTCCGCGACCGTACGTAGTCCGCGACCGAACGCCGGGCCCGAGAACACGGCTCGGTCCGCGACCGAACGCGCTCCGGGGCTCGGCACAGTCCGCGACCGAACGTAGGGAGCCCCGCCGTGCGGCCGATCACCTACCTCCGCGCGACCGACACGGCGACCGCCGTCGCCGCCGTGAGCACCGACCCCACCAGCGACTTCCTCGCCGGCGGGACCACCGAGGTCGATCTGCTCCGCCAGAACGTGCTCAACCCCCGGCGGCTCGTCGACATCAACGACCTTCCGCTGACCGGTGTGGAGAGCACCCCGGAGGGCGGGCTGCGCATCGGCGCGCTGGCCCGGATGAGCGACGTCGCCGCCGCTCCCGTCGTCCGCGAGCGCTTCCCGCTGATCGCCCAGGCGCTGGAGCTGGGCGCGTCGGCGCAACTGCGCAACATGGCGTCGATGGGCGGCAATCTGCTGCAGCGCGTGCGCTGTTCGTACTTCCGCGATGCGGAGTCCGCGTGCAACAAGCGTGAGCCCGGGTCAGGCTGCTCGGCCGTCGAAGGGTTCAGCCGCGGTCATGCGGTGCTGGGCACGAGCGAACACTGCATAGCCACGCACCCGTCCGACGTGGCGGTTGCGCTGACGGCGCTCGACTCGCTCGTGCACACGCTGGGACCGAACGGCGAGCGGACCTACCCCATCGACGACTTCTTCCTCCTGCCCGGCGACTCCCCGCACCGCGAGCACCCCATGGAACACGGGGAGCTGATCACCGGGATCGAGGTCCCCGCCACGCCTCCTGCCCGGCACTCCCTCTACCTGAAGGTGCGGGACCGTGAGTCGTACGAGTTCGCGCTGGTCTCGGTCGCGGCCGCGCTCTCCGTGGTGGACGGCACGATCGCGGACGTGCGGATGGCCCTGGGCGGGGTCGCCACAAAGCCGTGGCGGGCCAGGCGGGCCGAGGACTTCCTGATCGGAGCGGCCACCGTGCGGGACAACTTCGCCATGGCCGCGCGCGTGGAGATGGCCGACGCCCGGCCCACCCCCATGAACGCCTTCAAGGTGGAACTCGCGCAGCGCGCGATCGTCCGCGCCCTCGACACGCTCAGCGGAATCGGCAGCGGCAGGGACACCGACGCCGGAACCGGCGCGGGGAGCGGGAGTTCGTCATGACCACCACCACCCCTTCCGCCGTCGGACAGCCGCTCGACCGGGTCGACGGCCGCGCCAAGGTCACCGGGCACGCCCGCTACTCCGCCGAGATCCCCGTCCCGGACATGGCGTACGCGTACGTGGTCGGTTCCCGCATCGCCGCCGGCCGGGTCGCCGACATCGACGCGAGCGCCGCGCAGGCCGAGGAGGGCGTCCTCACCGTCCTCACCCACCGGAACCTCCCGAGGATCGCGGAGCAGCCGCCGCTCATCCCCTCCCTGGCGGGCACGGCGGCTCCCGGGCAGACGTTCTTCCCCATGCAGGACGACACCGTCCACTACGCGGGCCAGCAGGTCGCGATCGTCGTCGCCGACACCTGGGAACGCGCCCAGCACGCGGCACGCCTCGTGCGCGTCTCGTACGAGGAGACCGCCCCCGTCACCACCCTCGACCAGGGCCGGGACGGCACGTACGTGCCCCAGCGGATCTTCGGTGGCTGGATACCCGGCCGGCTGGAGCGCGGGGACGTCGAATCCGGGCTCGTGGAGGCGGACGTACTGGTCGAGGGCACGTTCACGTACGCGGCGAACCACCACAACCCCATCGAGCCCGCGTGCACGACAGCCCAGTGGGAGGGCGACGAACTACTGCTGTACGACACCACCCAGGGCGTCAACGCCACGCAGATGACCGTCTCCCGGCTGCTCGGGCTTCCGATGTCGAAGATCCGGGTGATGGGCCACTACGTCGGCGGCAGTTTCGGCTGCAAGGCGATGATCCACGCCCATTCGGCGCTCGCGGCGATGGCCGCCCGCGAGGTCGGCAGGCCGGTCAAGCTCGTGCTCACCCGCGAGCAGATGTTCACCTCCGTCGGGCACCGCGAGGAGCAGGAGCAGCATCTGACGCTGGGAGCGAAGCGCGACGGCCGGCTGACGGCGATCCGGCACCACAAGCTGTCCCCGACCTCCCACTTCGACGACTGGGCCGAACCGTCGATCGGCGTCTCCTCGGAGATCTACGCGTGCCCCGACTACGAAGGGGTCTACCGGCTGTTCCGGGCCAACACCATGACCCCCACGTTCATGAGGGCGCCGGGCGAGGCGAGCGGGATGTTCGCGCTCGAGTGCTCGTTGGACGAACTCGCCCACGAACTCGGCATGGACCCCATCGAGCTGCGGCTGCGCAACCACACCGACGTGGACGCCATGTCGGGCCGCCCGTGGTCCAGCAGTGGTCTGCGGGAGTGCTACGAGCGCGGCGCGCGGCGCTTCGGCTGGTCGGGCCGGGACCCCCGGCCGGGCACCCGCCGGGAGGGCGACTGGCTGATCGGCACCGGCATGGCGACCGCCTGCTACCCCGTGGCCCCGCCCGCCAACCCCCAGCGCGCCCGTGCCCGTCTGTACGCCGACGGCACCGCGGTCGTCCAGGCCGCCACCCCGGACTTCGGCACCGGAGTCGCGACGGTCATGACCCAGGTCGCCGCCGACGGCCTCGGCATGGGCGTGGACCGCTGCCGCTTCGAGAACGGCGACACGGACCTCCCCAACATCGCCGCCGCGGTCGGCTCCGCGGGCGCCGGCATGATCAGCGCTGCGGTGCACGCGGCCGCCACCGCCCTGCGCGAGCAGCTGGTCAAACGGGCCGTCGGCGACCCCCGTTCACCGCTGCACGGGACGGACCCGGTCGACGTGGTCGTCCGGGACGGCGTCATGACCGCCGGCACCGCCTCCGACGCCTACGCCGATCTGCTGCAGCGCAACTTCCAGCCGGACGCCGAGGCATCCGGCCAGTGGAGCCCGCCGGCGGGGGACGTGCCCTACGGGATGATGACCTTCGGTGCCCAGTTCGCGGAGGTCGCCGTGGACGCGGAACTGGGTCTGGTCAGGGTGAGGCGCATGACCGGCGCCTTCGCACCCGGCCGCGTGCTCAACGCCAAGACCGCCCGCAGTCAGCTGATGGGCGGCATGCTGTGGGGCCTGGGCCAGGCGCTGCTGGAAGCCAACCACACGGATCCGGGCACCGGGCGCTGGGCCAATTCGAGCCTGGGGGAGTACCTGGTCGCGGTCAACGCGGACGCGCCGGACGTCGACGTCGAACTCATCGAGATCGAGGACGCCATCGTCAACCCCCTGGGCGTGAAGGGGGTCGGGGAGATCGGCCAGGTCGGCGCGGCGGCCGCGATCGCGAACGCCGTTCACCACGCCACCGGCCGCCGGGTGCGCAAACTGCCGATCACGATCGAGGACCTGCTCTGAGCGGATCCCCGGGTGGGGCTGCCGGTGCGTGCGGGGCGCTGGGTGTGCCGGTACCACCGGGAGTCGTTTCCCCGGCTCAGTGCGGTGTCCGACGTGGCAGCGGCGCTCACCGCATCGGGTGTCGCGGTACGCGCGGGAAGAGAGTGAACCTGAGCCGGTGCTCCGGCGTCGGTGCCCAGCGCCTCGTGCAGTGGGTGCAGTACCAGCGCCACCGGTCCTCGAAGCCGGGCGCGGTCCGGCTGGTGTCCCTCCACAGCGGCGGACGCGAGGGGCACTGCGGGCACGACGGAGGTTTCGGCACCATGCGGACTCTCCTTCAGGTCCGGTCCAGCGTGGTGCTTCGGCGTCCGGCCCGGGGCGTGGACCGGCTGCCGCCACCCGGATGGGGGACCGGGCCGGGGCGGCCCGGACCGCGCCCGGGGGCAGCCGGTGGTGCGGGCGGTCAGCGAGCCGCCGGGAGCGCGGAGGGCGCGGGCCGGAAGCGCATGCCCCCCGAGTCCGCCGCGGATGCCGCTCTTCCGGCGGTGGGTCATCCGTCCTGCGAAGGGTGCGTGTCTGCCGGCGGTGGGTCATCCGTCCTGCGAAGGGCGCGTGTCTGCCGGCGGTGGGTCATCCGTCCTGCGAAGGGCGCGGGGAAACCGGGAAGCGGCGAACGTACCGGCGCTGCCAGGGCGTTTCGACGGCGTGGCGGTCGTAGTTCCGCCGCACGAAGGCCACCGCCTCGGCGGCCGGTACGCCGTCGAGGACGGCGAGGCACGCCAGCGCCGTGCCCGTACGGCCACGTCCGCCCCCGCAGGCGACCTCGACCCGCTCCCTCGCGGCTCGCACCCAGACCCCGCTCAGCGCGGCGTGGGCACGGTCCCGGTCGCCGGGCAGCCGGAAGTCCGGCCAGCGCAGCCACTCGGCCTCCCAGGGGACCTCGGGAGGCCGCTTGCCCAGTAGATACACGGCGTACGTGGGTGTGGGCCCGTCCGGCAGCGGATGCCGCAGCCCGCGCCCCCGCACGAGCCGCCCGGAGGGCAGACGGAGGACACCGGGGGCGGTCACCGGCCAGGGCTCTGTCATGGATCCAGCAGACCACGCCGTCGGCCCGTTGCGCGACGCTCCGACGGGACCTTCGCGGCCCGGGCAGCGGGGGAGCCTCACCTCGCCCGGGCGGTCGGGGCACGGCCGTGGACGGCGGGTGCCGCGCTCGCATTCCGGCGGACGTGGGCCCGTCCGGGAACGGGTCGTCAATCCTCGTCGACTCCGCAACGGTGATCTCGTGAACTCCCGGCGCGGACTGGGGTCGTTGAGAGGTGTGAGGGAGGACACGTCGCACACGGGTGTCGCACGCCCCACCAGCCACGACCGCGCGGCGCGGGCTCGTGGTGTGCGTCACCGCGGCGGTTCGACGGGTCACGGTTGTCGGTCCCGCCGCGTAACCTTGTGCCCATGTCCCCAACCCTTCGCGAGCTTGGTTCCGTGCGGTCCGCTGCCGTGGTGAATGCGGAGATTCGTGCGTTGTGGGCGAAGTCCGGGAGCCGGCTGTCCGCCGCGGACGAGGCGAAGTACCAGCACCTGCTCGTGGAGTGGGCCGCGGCCGTGGACGCCGAGCGGTCCGAGGACGCCGAGGCCGACGAGGAGGCCGGGGCGGCTCCCCCGGCCCCGCGCACGGGCGCGCCCCTCCGCCTGACCCGCGCCGCCTGACCCGCCGCGCCTCGTCCGTTCCGGCCGTCCGTTCTCACGCTGCCCGCGCCGGTCGGCGGCGTCCGTCGTCCTGTCCCGACGAAGTCGCCGGACACAGTGGGTCCAGTCGCCGTCGAGGGATAGGCTCCCCGCATGAGCGTCCGCGTAGAGGTCATCAGGGAAGCCAGCCCGGAACTCGTCGACGCCCTCGGCCGCCTGCTGCCGCAGCTGTCCTCGACGGCGAAGCCGCTCGACTACGAATCGGTCCACCGGATGGTGTCCTGCGATGCCGGCACGGTGCTCGTCGCCCGGGCGTCGGAGGCGATCGTCGGGACGTTGACTCTGGTGCTGCTGCCTCTGCCTTCCGGGCTGCGGGGACGCATCGAGGACGTGGTCGTCGACGGTGCGGCTCGAGGTCGGGGAGTCGCCGGGCTGCTCGTCCAGGAGGCCCTGCGGATCGCTCGGGAGGCGGGAGCCCGGACGGTCGATCTCACCTCCCGGCCGGATCGTGCGGCGGCGAACCGGCTCTACGAGCGTCTCGGCTTCCGCGCCAGGCAGTCGACGGTCCATCGACTCTCGATCGACGAGTAGGGAACACCGCCTTCGCGACCCGTGCTCCGCGACCACGGGTGCCGGCCCGACACGGAGCGGGATCGTCGGCACCGAACGTCGCCGGCGCGCTGACGGGACGGTCCGAGGAGGGCCGGATGAGGGGGCGGTCCGAAGCGGGGAGCCCGTCTGTCGGTGGTGTGGCCCACACTGGACTCATGTGCCGCAGCATCAAGACCCTTCGACCGCCGGTCCTCCCCGAGGAAGCCACCGAGGAGGACATCAGGGCCGCGGCCCTGCAGTTCGTACGGAAGGTGTCCGGTTTCCGGGCGCCGGCCGCGCACAACCGGGAGGTGTTCGAACGCGCCGTGGACGAGGTGACGGAGGCGACGCGCAAGCTCCTCGACGGGCTGGAGGTGCGCGGCGGCGGAGGCGCGGCAGGGAAGGCTACGCGGGCTCCGGCGCCGGACGCCGCATGACGTAGGCCGCGACGAAGCCCGCGGCGAAGAGGGCGAGGACGGACACCGTCAGGCCCACCCAGGTGGCGCCCAGCCACTGCCCGCCGAACCAGCCGAGGCCGACGCTGTAGCCCGCCCATGTCACGCCTGCCAGGGCCGACCAGGGCAGGAACTCCCGCACCCTGCGGTGCGCCGCGCCCGCGCCCAGAGAGACGACGGAGCGGCCCGCCGGTGCGAACCGGGCGATGACGACGAGCAGTCCGCCGCCCCGGCTCAGCGCCGTGCCGAGACGTTGCTGCGCCGTGACCAGCCGCCGGGAGCGGGCGATCGCCCGGTCCAGCCGCTCCCCGCCGCGCCGGGCCAGCCGGTAGGCGACCAGGTCGCCGAGCACGGACGCCGTCGCCGCGCACAGCAGCAGTGCCAGGAGCGAGGGCACCTCGCCGGACACCTTGCCGGCCGCCGACGCGACCGTCGTCGATCCGGCCACGGCGCTCTGTCCCGCGGCGGCCGTCGTTCCGGCCGCGGCGGCCGTCGCGGCGGTGATCACCAGCACACCGCTGGGCAGTACGGGCAGGAACACGTCGAGGATTACGGACAGAGCCACGACCGCGTAGATCCATGGGCTGCCTGTCAGCAGCTCCACCGCCTCGAACACCACGACTCCCCACCGGATGACAACGCCGCGACGTCGCAGGGGAGCGGCAGGAGCGGCATGACAGCCACAGAGCGTACGCCTGTGCAGACCGGAGAGATCGCCAGGGGGCGGGTGAACTCCGACACGGCCGTACGAGTGCAGTCCGCCGCGCCGTCGCCCCGGTCCGGGCGCGGCTCGGCACACCGCCGGTCCCGCCCGCGGTACGAGGGCCTGGTGCGTACGCCGGTACGGCGCGTGCGCGGAAGGCGAGCACCCGGACACGAGGAGTGGCACATGGCGGCAGCGGCAGGCGCACTGGCGGGAGCGGCGGCCCTGGTGACGCTGGCGGTGGGGGCCGTGGGCGCGGCCTGCGGCGCCGGTGTCGGGCCCGGCGGGGGCGATCGGTCCGGCCCGGCCGC
Organism: Streptomyces sp. NPDC049887; assembly: GCF_040656535.1. Taxonomy (NCBI): domain Bacteria; kingdom Bacillati; phylum Actinomycetota; class Actinomycetes; order Kitasatosporales; family Streptomycetaceae; genus Streptomyces; species Streptomyces sp. NPDC049887. The sequence goes on from NZ_JBFAMM010000006.1 coordinate 94,036, forward strand.
CGGACCCGGGGGAGCGGTCCTGTCCGGCGGTGCCGTCCCGGCCGCCGGACCCGGGCCGGGCGGAGCCGGAGCGTACGACGTGGCCCGCACGTCCGGTGCGGTCGGGGAGCCCGTCGCGGGCGAAGGGGTGGCGCTGTGGGCGTACGGGCGGTTCGCTCCGCCCGGTTCGTTCGTTCCGTCGACGGCCCTCACCTATGACCGGACGCTCGTGCCGGCGGGGGCCTGGATCGTGGTGGAGCAGTCGACCGAGCGTTCGGGGACCGTGGTGCGGGCGCGTGTGGGCGGGCTGAAGGCGGGGCACGCCTTCGGCGCCCATGTGCACACCGCGCCGTGCGACGCGGACCCGGCCGGGGCCGGGCCGCACTACCAGCACAGGTCCGCACCGGGCGCCGATCCCGCGAACGAACTGTGGCTGGACTTCGCCACCGACGCGGCCGGGGAGGGCAACGCCGAGACACGGCACGAGTGGGGGCTGCGGCGGAGTGGGGCGCAGTCGGTCGTCCTGCACGCCGAGCAGGGCGGAGCGGGCGCCCGAGTGGCGTGCTTCACGGTCCCGTTCGGCGGTTACGGCACACCGTGAGCTCTTTCGGTGCCTGGTCCCGGTCCCGGTCCCGGCTCCTGGGCCCGGTCCCGGACGCCTGAGTCCGACCTGGGCCGGAGCTCGCTCCCGCTCCCGGTCCCGGTCCCGGACGCCTGAGTCCGACCTGGGCCGGAGCTCGCTCCCGCTTCCGCTCCCGGTCCCGGTCCCGGACGCCTGAGTCCGACCTGGGCCGGAGCTCGCTCCCGCTTCCGCTCCCGCTCCCGCTCCCGCTCCCGGTCCCGGTCCCGGTCCCGATTCCGGCTCCGATGCCGCCTTCTGAGCAGGATCCCGAGCCCGGAACCGACCCGAACTCCTCAGCCCGGACCCGATCACGGGCCCCTCAGCCGAGCCCGCGCCCGGCTTCGCGCGGCCGTACGGCGGGCCGGGGTCGCGCGACCCCGGCCCGCCGTACGGCCGTCGCATACGTCTCAGGCCGCGACCGGCGCCGAACCCTCCTGCACGGTCCGCTCGTTCGCGCCGCGCGACGAGAGCAGGCCGTCCAGTCCCAGGGCCCCGGGCCCGGTGAAGACCAGCAGCAGGAACGCCCAGCAGTAGAGCGCTGCGCCCTCGCCGCTGTTCTGGATCGGGAACAGGCCCTCGGGCTGGTGCACGGTGAAGTACGCGTACGCCATCGCGCCCGACGCGACGAGCGCCGCGGCCCGGGTGCCCAGGCCGGTCAGCACCAGGGCGCCGCAGACGAGTTCGATCACGGCCGCGTACCAGCCCGGCCAGGTGCCCGCGGCCACCGTGCCGCCCGCGTTCTCCGCGCCCAGCACGCCGAAGAGCGAGCGCGCTCCGTGGCAGGTGAACAGCAGGCCGACGACGATGCGGAACACGCCGAGCGCGTACGGACGGGCCTGATCCAGCCGTGCGGTCAGCTGACGAGTGGCCATGTGGGGGGTCTCCTTCGGTCTGGGGACATGAACCGACGGGACGAAGTTAGGCGGACCTAATCAATACTTGCAAGTTCAATATTCTGTCGGCGGCCGCCCTTCATGAGAAGTTCACGCCGCGCGCTCACGCGCAGCGCGGCCCGTGCCACCGCGTCCGCGTCGGAGAGCGTGACCGAGTCCACGCCGGGCCGCGCCCCCGCGGCGGTCACCCAGTGCACTCCCTCGGTGGGGACCCCGATCGCGAACCGCCCTGGGTGCGGCCTACCCTGACGGTCGATCAGGTGGTAGGGGCGGCCGGTCACGTCCAGGCCGCCCGTTTCGTAGCCGTCGATCGTATGCGGCCTGCACTGGCCGGTCCGCAGCATCCGGGACAGCAACTCGTCCCGGCTGCGGCGCAGATCGGGTTCCGGCAGCCGTGCCTCGATCAGTGCCGTCGCGGTCACCGCGGAACCCGGCACGTCGGGCGACTCGGCCACGAAGACCCCGCCCTCCGCTCGCACGGTCGTCCTCGGGCCGACCACCACCAGCACCCCGGCCGCGATCAGCGCCGCCATCTCCTCGATCCGCCGGCGCGGCGGGCCGATCGACAGGAAGGCGTTCAGCGGGGTGTACCAGCGGTCGAGGTGGTCCCGCCGCGATCTCCCGGACAGCCCGCGGTGGTCCACGATCTGCCGCACCTCGTTGCGGACGTCCCGCAGCACGTCGAGGGCCGCCTTGACCGGGCCGTCCACATTGCCGAGCGCGGCGTGGCCCGCGTCCCGCCGCAGATGGCCGAGCAGCCAGTCGCGGAAGGCGTCCGGACCGTCGAAGGTCTTCCCCGCGTACGGCCGGGAGATCCGCTCCCAGGACCAGCGTGCGGACTCCGGGCAGCCGTGGGCGTCCAGGACCGCCGCCTCCTCCGCGCTCCCGTGCGCGGTGGCGAGGAACGCCGTCCGGAAGCCGGTGTCCGGGGCGGCGGACGGTCCGAGCAGCGTCTCGTAGTAGACCGTCTCCACCTCCTTGGCGATCCTCGGCCATATCTCGCCCAGGAAGTCCGGCGGATCGCCCGCCTCCGCGCGCCTGCGGAAGAGCGTGATCACATCCGGGGTGAGCGCCAGCGGGTGGTGCCGGCCGGACGCGCCCTTCGCGTTGTCCCCGCGCGCCTGGTGGGGGATGCCGCGCCGGGAGCCCGCGTACAGCCTCGGCTCCCGGCCGGAGGGCCGGTACACCAGCCGCTCCCCGCCGTACGCGCTCCTCTCCCGCGCGTACAAACCGCCGCGGCCCGTCGTCAGCAGCGCCATGTGGTCGAAGAAGTTGAGTCCGAGGCCGCGCAGCAGCACCGCTTCGCCGGGGGCGATCCCGGTGAGGTCCAGATCGGCCGGGTTGGCGGGGGCGAAGTGGCGCAGCCCGTGCCGCCGCGCGTACGCGCCGAGCCGGGTCGGCAGCGCCCCCGGCGCCACCGGAAGATGGCCCTGCGCCAGCACCACCGCGCTCAGGCCGGACAGTGTCGTCCCGTCGTCCAGGACGAGCCGCTGTGAGCCGTCCTCGGCGTCGTCGAGGCGCACCGCACGCGCCCGGTGCGTCTCCACCCGGACCGTGTCCGGGGCGTTGGCGACGGCGGTGCGGAACGCCCAGGCCAGATAGCGTCCGTAGCAGGCGCGCGTCGGGTAGTCGTCGGGTCCGAGCGCCGGGTCGCCGCCGGCCGCCGCCCAGGCGTACAGGCTCGGGCCCGGCCGGATCGGGCCCTCGCAGGCCACGCTCTCGTCAGTGAACAGCGTCACCTGCGAGGCGACCGTGTTCATCAGCAGACCCGAGGGCTGGTCCGTGCGCCACACCTGCCCGGGGCCTGCCGGGGCGGGGTCGATCACATGCACGGTCAGCGGGATGTCCGGTGCCAGCTCCGGGACGGAGGCGCAGAGCCTTTCGAGGACCGAGGTGCCGCGAGGGCCTGCGCCGACGAGGGCCACGGCGGGGGGAGCTGCTGGGAACACGGGCAAAACACTGACTCCCGGGGCGATGTGGGGGCGTGTGGCGGCGGGGGAAGCGGATCGTCCGCCTCATCATGCCGTTGCCGTGTGAGGAGTCCGAGGGGCGGGGGTGAGGATCGTCTCCCGCCGTGTGAAGTGTCACGGACCATTCGTCAGGTTCCGCTCGTCCACGGTCAGGAGCCGTGTACCCGTACGATCCGTACGGACCTGGTCCAGCCGGAGCTCGGCCGAACGCCCGTTCAGGGTCAGGGTCATCAGCTGGTTGCCGAACCAGGGGCCGCCGGTCTTGTCCCAGTGGACGACCGGCCGACCGGCCCGGCCGTGCCGTGCCATGGCCCGCCCCAGTCGCCGCCCCGCCCGGCTCCACCCGAAGCGGAAGCCGATCCGCATCGAGGCGTGGATCGCGTTGTGGACGGGGGAGCAGGTCAGCTGGAGCACCCGGGCTGCCGGTTCCGGTTCCGGCCAGTGGGGCTCCGCGACATAGGCGTGATGGACGTCCCCGGAGAGCACGCACACCGTCGACGGCGCCAGCGGTCCGCTGCCCACCTCCCTGATCAGCGCGGTCAGCTCCTCGAACGAGGACGGGAACGCGGCCCAGTGCTCCAGGTCCGCCCGTCTGCGCAGGTTCTCCCCGACGCGCGCCCAGCGCTCGCCCCGCTCCCCGCGGCACAGCGCCGCGTTCCAGCTCTCGACGTCGTGGATGGCCGGGGGCAGCAGCCAGGGCAGTGAGGTTCCGAGGAGCAGATGGTCGTACGAGCCCGGCGCCTCCAGCACCTGCTCGCGCAGCCAGCCCGTCTCCACGTCGTCGAGCATCGACCGGTGCCGCTCGTCGAGGACGCGGGCGGCACGGGTGTCGATCATCAGCAGCCGCGTCCTGCCGAAGTCGCGACGGTAGCTCCAGCGGACCGAGGCGGGGTCGATGTCGGCCCGGGCCGCGAAGGACCGCAGGGCGTCGGTGCCGTCCGGGGTGGCCCGCACGGCCGCGTAGAGCGGGTCGTCGGCGAGTTCGGCCGGGGAGAGGTTGCCCAGGTGCTGGTGGACCCAGTACGACATCAGACCGCTGAGGATGCGCTCCCGCCACCACGGTGTCGCCCGCATCTCCGCCAGCCAGGAGGCGCTGGTGTTCCAGTCGTCGATGACGTCGTGGTCGTCGAAGATCATGCAGCTGGGGACGGTGGAGAGCAGCCAGCGGACCTCGGGGTCCAGCCAGGACTCCTCGTACAGCCGGGTGTACTCCTCGTAGTCGGCGACCTCCGTGCCGGGGGGCTCGCTCAGGTCGCGGCGGGACGCGAGCCACCGCTGGGTCTCGCGGGAGGTGGCGTCCGCGTACACCTGGTCGCCCAGCAGCACGAGCACGTCGGGGCGCTCGCCCTCCGGGTCGGCGGCCATCCGGGCGGCGAGGGTGTCCAGCGCGTCCGGTCCGATCGGATCCTGCTTGCGGGCGGGCGGCGCGGCCCAGCGGCAGGAGCCGAACGACACCCTTACGCCCTCGGCCGGGATCGCGGGCGTGCGGATCACGCTCGGCGGGTACGGCGAGTCGGCCGGCGGCCAGACCCGGCGGCCGTCCAGGAGCACCTCGTACGCGGTGGACGAGGCGGGGGCGAGGCCGGAGACCGGGACCAGCGCGTAGTGGTGACCCTCGATCTGGAACGTGCGGGCGGCTCCGCCCGCGGCCTTGGGCGGGCCAGGCCGGGTGCCCTCCGCCGGGCCGGTGCCACGGGAAGCCTCGTCGTCGGGGCCGCCTCCGCGGGCGTCCCCGCCGGCCGGCCCGGTGTCCTCACCGGGGGGTGCCCCGAGGCAGCGCACCTCGGCCGTGCACGGCCGGTCCGCCTCGATCCAGACGGTCGCGTGCTCACCGGTCTCCCAGTCCACGTACCGCAGTAGTGGTCCCAGGCGCAGCCCCGCTGCCATGTGCCCTCCTCCGTCGCCCCCGTACGGTACGGAACGACGGGGGAGGGTAGCGCGGTTCCATGCCGCAGGACCCGGTCCGGAGCGTGTCCGGCGCGGTCCGGGCGCGGTGCCCGTGGACACCACCACGCCGGCCGGCGGGACCGGTTCCCCGCCGGCCGGCCGTGCGCGGTCGGCGGGTCAGCAGCCGTTGAGGACGGACTGCAGGGCGGACTTCTCGGCGGAGTCGACGGAGAGGTTCCAGTAGTGCTTGGTGTGCACCCACATGCGGGCGTACATGCAGTGGTAGGAGCTGGTCGGCGGCAGCCACTCGGCGGGGTCCTTGTCGCCCTTGGCCTGGTTCACGTTGTCGGTGACGGCTATCAGCTGCGGGCGGGTCAGGTCGTTGGCGAACGACTGGCGGGAGGAGGTGGACCACGAAGCGGCCCCGGAACGCCAGGCCTCCGCGAGCGGTACGACGTGGTCGATGTCGACGTCGGAGGCGGCGTACCAGGTGGCGCCGTCGTAGGGGGAGTACCAGCTGCCGCTGACCGCCGCGCAGCTGGAGTCCTGGACGACGCCGGAGCCGTCGCGCTTGAGGACGACCTCGCGCGTGTTGCAGGCGCCCGACTGGGTGATCCAGTGCGGGAACTTGTCGCGGCTGTAGCCGGTGGAGGAACCTTCCGCCTTGACCGTGAGCTGGCCCAGGTACGTACGGGCGGTGGAGGCGCTGACCGGCGTGGGCGGGGCGGCCTGGGCGGCGGGCGCGGTGAGCAGCGCGGTGGTGGACGCGAGGGCGGCGGACGCGGCGAACACGGCGGTACGGGTTACTCGACGCGCGTAGACACCTGACATGCGGACTCCTGTGAGAGTGGGGGGCGTTGACCGGAGCGGACCCCGTGCGGGAGGGCCCGCGCCATCGTTGCGGCGCCGGATTGCCTGGGGATGGGCGCCGGGTAACAGAGTGGCGACATGGACACGTCACTTCAAGGGGTCTGACGCACCGGCAATTCACTTCGTCCGGCTTAGGGTTGATGCGTGCTGCTGCCGGTCAACGTGACGTTCGGGATCGTCCTCGCCGTGCTCCTGGCCGCCGCCGCCGGTGTCGCGGCCGTGGCCCACCTCGGCCCGGGCCGCTCCCGCGAGATGGCGGTGGCGGGCCTGCGCGCCGCGGTGCAACTGGGCGCCGTCTCGCTCGTCATCGGCTGGGCGGTCCGCTCCGTTCCGCTGCTGCTCGCCTTCCTGCTGGTGATGTACGCCGTGGCCGTACGCACCGCGGGCCGCCGCGTCACCCCGAACGGCACCTGGTGGCTCACCGCGCTGCCGATCGGCGCCGGCGTCGTGCCGGTCGTCGCCGCACTGCTGCTCACCGGCCTCGTCCCCGTGAAGGGCATCGCGCTCATCCCGGTGACCGGCATCCTCATCGGCGGCGCGCTGACCGCGACGGTCCTCGCCGGGCGGCGCGCGCTCGACGAGCTCGCCACCCGGCGCGGTGAGGTCGAGGCCGGAATGGCGATCGGACTGCCCGATCGCGACGCCCGTCTGGAGGTGGCCCGCGACGCCGCCGCCGACGCGCTGCTGCCGGGGCTCGACCAGACCAGGACTGTGGGGCTGGTCACACTCCCGGGCGCGTTCGTCGGAATGCTGCTGGGCGGGGCGTCACCGCTGCAGGCGGGCGCGGTCCAGCTGTTCGTGCTGGTCGCGCTGATGGCCGTGCAGGCGGTCGCGGTCGCGGTGGTGCTGGAACTGGTGTCGCGGGGGCGGCTGCACCGGGAGCCCCCGGTCGCGGCGGCGCCGGGCGGGGACCGGGAGCCCTGACGGCGGGCCTGGCGGGGGTCCGCCGGGAGTCCTGGTGGGGAGGGGTGAGGTGCCCGATGGTGGGCCCGGCAGGGGTCCTGGTGGGGAGGGGGCCGGGGACGCCGACGGCCGCCCGCCGGCGTCCCGTACTCTGTACGGAGCAGAAGGGGAGTAGCTCTTCGCCGGAACGTCGACATACCGCCGGGCTCGCCCGGCCGGCGCCCGGAGGCGGTCGCGCAGCGGTCCGCCGGCGAGACCTTCGGCCAGCAGTGACCATGACCATTCATGGCCGCTGCCGCGCCGAAGCGACCCCTGGAACACCCTTGCTCAGGTCTCTCGGTGCGGCAGGGCCCGACCGATCGAGGAACTTCTTCCCGTGCTCAGTATCACGATCATGGCGATCACCTTCGGTGTCGTCTTCCTCGCCGAGCTCCCCGACAAGACGGCCCTGGCCGGACTGATGCTCGGCACCCGCTACCGCGCCTCGTACGTCTTCGCCGGAGTCGCCGCCGCCTTCGTCGTGCACGTCGCTCTGGCGATCGCCGCGGGCAGTGTGCTGACCCTGCTGCCGCAGCGGCTGGTGCAGGCGGTCGTCGGCGTGCTCTTCCTCGCGGGCGCGGCGATGCTGCTGCTGAAGAGGTCCGATGACGACGACGAGAGCGTCAAGGTCCCGTCCGACCAGTCCTTCTGGAAGGTCTCCGGTGCGGGGTTCATGCTGATCCTCGTCGCGGAGTTCGGCGATCTGACCCAGATCATGACCGCGAACCTCGCGGCCCGCTACGACAGTCCGCTCTCCGTCGGCCTCGGCGCGGTGCTGGCCCTGTGGGCGGTGGCCGGACTGGGCATCGTGGGCGGCCGGACGCTCCTCAGGTATGTGCCGCTGAAGCTGGTCACGAAGATCGCGGCCGGTCTGATGCTGGTGCTCGCCGGTCTGAGCCTGTACGAGGCGATCGCGGGCTGAGCCGGCCCGGGCGGCGCGCGTCCGGCGCCTTCCACCCGCAGGTCCGTCCCGCTGCCGGGCATCCGCGGCCGTCCCGGTGGGAGGTTCCGGTACCCGGGATTGGCGCGAAAGCGTTTTGATTTGTATCGTGAAGGAACAAAGTGGCCTCCGCCCGCACCCCCTGACCGGCGGGTGGAGGCCGCTCTGCACCCGGACCCGCGGCCCCAACGACCGCACCCCCCATCCGCACCGGACTCACAGGACGGTCCCGTTGTCCCGCTCAGAGACGCCCGCAGAGATCACCGCCCCGGCATCTCGCCCCGAGGCCATCGGCGCCTTCAAGGCGCTGCTGCTCGACATGGACGGCACGCTCGTCAACTCGGACGCCGCCGTGGAGCGCGTCTGGCGCGCCTGGGCGATCGGTCACGGCCTCGACCCGGACGAGACGCTCAAGGTCGTCCACGGACGCCAGGGATACGCGACCATGGCCGCGCTGCTCCCGGAACGGCCGATGGAGGAGAACCTCGCCGAGAACCGGCAGTTGCTCGCGCAGGAGACGGCCGACCTGGACGGCGTCGTGCCGATCGGCGGAGCGCCCGCCTTCATGGACTCCGTCGCCGCCCTGCCGCATGCGCTGGTCACGTCGGCCGACGAGGCGCTCGCCACGGCCCGGATGAACGCGGCAGGGCTGCGCATACCGGAGACGCGGGTCACCGCCGAGTGCGTCGGGGCGAGCAAGCCGGACCCGGAGGGTTTCCTCAAGGGCGCGGCTGAACTCGGCTTCGCACCGGAGGACTGTGTGGTCCTCGAGGACTCCGAGGCGGGCATCACGGCGGCGCGTGCCGCGGGGATGCGCGTCCTCGGCATCGGCCCCCGCGCCGCGGCCTTCGCCCCGGACGCCCACGCGCTCGACCTCACCGACGTCCACGTCGCGGCCGACGCCTCGGGCGTGCTGACGTTCGCTCCCGCGCCCTCGGACTGATACGGCGGCGGGCTCTCGGCGCCACGCGTCCACGGGCGCGCGCGCCGGGCCCGCCACGCCGAACGCCTGTCGGCGCAGCTCCGTGCCCAGGCGTTTCGCCACGAGCGCGGGCGGGCGCATCGACGTGTCCCCCGGACCGTGACACGTACTTCGCCCCGTTGGCGCCACCGTGACGCGTGCGTCGACGCGTCTCCCGTGCGCGCGGCGTTCAGCCGCGGCCGTCGCCGTTCCGGCCGTCGTCGTCGCCCCAGCCGCCCCAGCCATCGCTGGTGCCGTCGCCGTACGGGTAGCGCGTCTCCGCCTCCAGAGCACGGCGGGTAGCCGGGCCGTAGACGCCCTCGGGGTCGTCCTGGATGCCGTTGCCGCTCTGGTACGCCGCCACGGCGTCCTCGAGGCGGCCGTCGAAACGCCCGTGGGACCGTCCGCCGTACAGGCCGACCTGCTTCAGCCGTTCCTGCAACTCGACCACCTCGGCGCCGTCGTCGCCCCGCTGCAGGGTGACTCCGGGGGCCGGGGAGGAGGGCGCGGGCCCGGTCCCGCTCGTCGGGGTCGGCGAGGGGGACGCCGGGCCAGCGGCGAGCGGAGCCGGGGAGGACGCTCCGGCGCCGGCAGGCAGAGAAGCGGAGGCCGGGGCCGACTCCGCGGACGACGCGGGCGCCGAGGGCGATGCGCTCCGGGTCGCCGACTCGGAGGCGGACACCGAGGCGACGGGCGCGTCGGGAGCCGCCGACACGAACGGGGCCGTCATCTCGCTGTCGGGCAGGGCCCGGTCGTCCCCGCCACCGTCCTTCGTGAGCAGTCCGCTCGCATAGGCCGCGGTCCCCAGCACCGCCACCACGGCGGCGACGGCCACGGCCACTCGCCGCCCGCCACGGCCGCGCCGCCGCCCTCCGGCCGTGGGATCCGGCTCCGCCCCGGTCATGTCGTAGGCGTGGCCGTGCTCGTACCGGTCGTCGTACGCGCCCCGGTGTCCGGCCGCCCCGTCCTGCGCGTCGGGCGCCTCGTCCTGCGCGGCGTCGCCCCGGGTCGCTGGTGCGAGCACCTGCGTCAGCTCTGGCGGCGGCCCGGCCGCGGTCGGGACGTCCACCGGGTCCGGGAGCGCCACGTAGGGCCGGACCCGCAGCGGATCGAATCCCTCCGTCGTCGCGGCCCGCCCGCAGTCGCAGCCCCGGACTCCGCCGGATCTGCCGTCCGCGTCGTCCTGCCTGCCGCATTCAGGACAGACGTGTCCTGTCATCGTGAGTTCCCTCCCCTTGCGCTGCCAGCGATTATGCAGCCCCTGTCCAGTGCCCGGACGGTGAGCCTCCGCTCGGCAGGCCGTAGCCCGGCGAAACACCCAGGATGGGAGGAGCAGACGAGCGTGCTGCGGACCGGAGGGCGACTCCATGGCGCAGGAAGTGAACACGCCGGCCGCCGGCCCCGGACCCATACCCCGGCCCGGCGAGGGTGCGAACCGTCGGACCGTTCTCGTGGCGATCGGCGCACTGCTGCTGGGCCTGCTGCTCGCCGCGCTCGACCAGACCATCGTGGCCACCGCGCTGCCGACGATCGTCAGCGACCTCGGGGGCCTGGAGCACCTGTCCTGGGTCGTCACCGCGTACATCCTCGCCTCGACGGCGGCGACCCCGCTCTGGGGCAAACTCGGTGACCAGTACGGCCGCAAGAAGCTCTTCCAGACGGCCATCGTCATCTTCCTGGTCGGCTCCGCGCTGTGCGGCATCGCGCAGGACATGCCGCAGCTCATCGCCTACCGCGCCGTCCAGGGCCTCGGCGGCGGCGGCCTCATCGTGCTGTCGATGGCGATCGTCGGCGACATCGTCTCCCCGCGCGAACGCGGGCGCTACCAGGGCCTCTTCGGTGCCGTCTTCGGGGCGACCAGTGTGCTCGGGCCGCTGCTCGGCGGCCTGTTCACCCAGCACCTCAGCTGGCGCTGGGTGTTCTACATCAATCTGCCCATCGGCGTGGTCGCGCTCTTCGTGATCGCGGCAGTCCTGCGCATCCCGGCCGGCCGGGCCCGGCACACCATCGACTACCTGGGCACGGTCCTCATCGCGGCCGTCGCGACCTGCCTGGTCCTGGTCGCCTCGCTCGGCGGCACCACCTGGGCCTGGGGCTCGCCGCAGATCATCGCCCTGGCCGTGCTCGGGGTCCTGCTCCTCGGCGCATTCGTCCGCGCCGAGCGCCGCGCCGCCGAGCCCGTGCTGCCGCTGAAGCTGTTCCGGAACCGCACGTTCACCCTCGTCTCCGCCATCAGCTTCATCGTCGGGTTCGCGATGTTCGGCGCGCTGACGTACCTGCCGACGTTCCTGCAGATCGTCCAGGGCATCACCCCCACCATGTCCGGCGTCCACATGCTGCCGATGGTGGTCGGACTGCTGATCACCTCCACCGTGTCCGGCCAGATCGTCAGCCGGACGGGGCGGTGGAAGGTCTTCCCCGTAGCAGGCACCGCCGTGACCGCCGTCGGCCTCCTCCTGCTCCACCAGCTCGACCCGAACACCCCGACCTGGGAGGTCAGCGGCTACTTCTTCGTCTTCGGCTCCGGCCTCGGCCTGGTCATGCAGGTGCTGGTGCTGGCGGTGCAGAACGCGGTCGGGTACGAGGACCTGGGCGTCGCCACGTCCGGCGCCACCTTCTTCCGTTCCATCGGCGCCTCGTTCGGCGTCGCGCTCTTCGGCACGGTCTTCACCGGACGGCTGCGCGAGCTCCTCGCCGAGACGCTCGCCGGCCGCCCGCTGCCGCCGGGGACCAGCCCCGAACGGATCGCCGCCGACTCGCAAGCCATCACCCTGCTGCCGCCCGGACTGCGCCCGGCGGTCCTGCAGGCGTTCTCGACATCCATCACGGACGTCTTCCTGTACGCGGCGCCGGTCGTCGCCGTCGGCTTCGTCCTCGCCCTCCTCCTGCGGGAGGACAAGCTGCGCGGCTCCGTCACCGCTCCCGAGGTCAGCGAGACCATCGCCCCCAATCCCGTCCAGCGCTCGTCGTACGACGAATGCGCCCGCGCGCTGTCCGTCCTCGGTTCGCGCGAGGGCCGCAAGGCGGTCTACGTCAAGATCACAGCCAGATCCGGGCTGGATCTCAGTCCGGCGGCGAGCTGGCTGCTGCTGCGCGTCAAACGCCACGGGCTGGTGGAACCCGCCCGGCTCGCCGAGGCCACCAACGTGCCGGTCAGGGCCGTCACCGACGCGTCACGGGAGGTCGAGGAGCGTGGGCTGGCCCGCCGGGAGGGCCTTTCGCTGATGCTCACCGACAAGGGCGTGGACGCCACGGCGAAGCTGTCCGAGGCGCGGGAGGAGTCGCTGGCGGAACTGCTGGGCGACTGGTGGGGGCCGGACCGGCCCACCGATCTGGTCCAGCTGGTGAAGGAACTGACCGCGGAGCTGTGCGGCTCCGACGGCGAGCGCCCCTCCGGTGGCGAACCGCACCGGGACCACCAGGCCTGGAACTTCCCCACGCACTGAGCGGACCGCAGGGGGCGCCGGAAGCGGCCGGGCCCGCGCTGCCGGCAGGACCCGCTCGGGCGGCCCCGTCGTGCGGGCGGGTACCGCGTCCCGCCGGGACGGTCCCGCCCATCCCGCCGCTCTCCTGCCTTCCCGCCGGGACGCCACCCCAGCGGCTGCCTCCGCCTGCCTCGCGGGGACGGGTCCGCTCAGACGGCCGCATGCTCTTCGGCCGTGTCCCCGCCGGCCGCTTCCCCGTCCCGGTCCACCAGCTCCTTGCCGTACCAGACGTCCATGTACGGTCCCTCGCAGTACGCGGGGATCTCCCGGTAGCCGTGTCGTGCGTAGAGGGTGCGGGCCCCGACCAGGTCCAGCCGGGTGTTGAGCACCATCCGCCGTGCCCCGAGCCGCCGTGCCGCCTCCTCCAGGGCCGTGAGCAGGGCCGCGCCGCCTCCCGTGCCGCGGAACGCCGGGCGCACGTACACCCGGGTCAGCTCGGCCCGTTCGGCGTCCAGCAGCAGCACCCCGCCGCAGGCCGCCGCCGACCCGTCGTGACGCCCGACGACGAAGCCGCCGGTGGGGGTGCCGAGCCGGGCCGCGTCGTCGTCCGCGAGGCCCTCGTCGATCTCCGGGTCCGTCACGGGCCGCCCCCAGTAACTGCCGGCCACATCGGCGTAGTAGTCGCGCCGCAGGGCGGTGGCGTCGGGGGTGTCGAAGCGCTCGGGGAGCACGGTCCATCGCGTCATACCGACCTCTGTACCCGATCGCCCGGCCGCCCCGCGAACGATTTGCGGCCCCTGCCCCTGCCCTGCCCTGCCCAGGGCCCGGCCCCCGATGCCGCGCGGAACGGGCGGCGGCCGCGCTTGCGTTGGAGCGCGCTCCAACGCATAGCGTTCACACCGTCCCCAACGGGCCGACCGGCAAGGAGAGTCGTATGCGTCACCGGGTTCTGGGCGGAACAGGCATCCAGGTCAGCCCCTACTGCCTCGGCACCATGATGTTCGGCTCCGTCGGCAACGCGGACCACGACGAGTGCGTCCGGATCATCCACGCCGCGCTCGACGAGGGCATCAACTTCGTCGACACGGCCGACATGTACTCGGCAGGAGAGTCGGAGACCATCGTCGGCAAGGCGCTGCGGGGCCGCCGCGACGACGTCGTGCTCGCGACCAAGGTCCACTTCCCCATGGGCGAAGGCCCCAACCGGGGCGGCAACTCACGGCGCTGGATCGTGCGGGAGGTGGAGGACAGCCTGCGCCGGCTGGGCACGGACTGGATCGACCTCTACCAGGTGCACCGCCCCGACCACACGACCGACGTGGAGGAGACGCTGTCCGCGCTGACCGATCTCGTCCACCAGGGCAAGATCAGGGCGTTCGGCTGCTCCACCTTCCCCGCGGAGGACATCGTCGAGGCGCACCACGTCGCGCGCGACCGCGGCCTCCAGCGGTTCCGCACCGAGCAGCCGCCCTACTCGCTGCTGGCCCGGGGCGTCGAGAGGCACGTGCTGCCGGTGGCACGGCGCCTGGGCATGGGAGTGCTGACGTGGAGCCCGCTGGCCTCCGGCTTCCTGACCGGCCGCTACCGGAAGGGCCGGGCCCTCGACCTGAGCAGCGGCCGTCCGACCCTGCACCCGGACCGCTTCGACCCGTCGGCGCCGCGGACCGCCGCGAAGCTGGACGCCGTCGAGCGGCTCGTCGCGCTGGCCGAGGAGGTGGGATGCACGCTGCCGCAGCTGGCCGTCGCCTTCCCCCTCGCGCACCCGGCCGTCACCTCGGTGATCATCGGCCCGCGCACGATGGAGCAGTTGAGGAGCGCGCTCCGGGGCCTGTCGGTGGAGCTGGACGACGCCGCCCTCGACCGGATCGACGACATCGTGCCCCCGGGGACCGATGTGTACCCGCCGGACGGTGTGTGGACCCCGCCGTCGCTCGCGACGCCCGCGCTCAGGCGCGCCGCCGGCTCCCGCGGGGCGGCGGGTCACGGGGACGCGGCCTGAAGGAGCGGCCCGGCGGAGGGCGGGACCGCACCGGGGCACCATGATCGACGATCTGGGGCCCCGCGTCCGTATGAGTACCCGTGCACGACAGACGTCCACCCACAGGCGAAAGCGACGCCGGCCCGGGACCGGCCCGTACGCGTCCCGACTCCGGCCCCGGACCGGCCCGTACGCGTCCCCGGTCCCCGCCCGGGCTGCCCGGGCCGCCTGGCACGTGTCCCCGGTCCCCTCCGCGCCGTTGACCGACTGCACCGCCCGGCCGGGGACCGCACAGGACCCGCGACCCGGCCCGCGGCACACCTCACGGCACCGCACAGCACCAGACCCGCCGACGGGAAGGAACCCGATCGATGCCCTCCATCTCCTCCAGCGCCACCGTCTCCCTCGACGACCTCGAAGCGGACATCCAGCGCCGCAACCCCGGCGAGCCCGAGTTCCACCAGGCCGTCCACGAAGTGCTGGAGACACTGGGACCCGTGCTCGACAGCCGGCCCGAGTTCCGCGAGGCCAAGATGATCGAGCGCATGGCGGAGCCGGAACGGCAGCTCATCTTCCGGGTGCCCTGGCAGGACGACCGCGGCGAGATCCACGTCAACCGCGGCTTCCGGGTGGAGTTCAACAGCGCCCTCGGCCCCTACAAGGGCGGACTGCGCTTCCACCCGACCGTCAACCTGGGGATCGTGAAGTTCCTCGCCTTCGAGCAGATCTTCAAGAACGCGCTGACCGGCCTGGGCATCGGCGCCGGCAAGGGCGGCAGCGACTTCGACCCGCGCGGCCGCTCCGACGCCGAAGTGATGCGCTTCTGCCAGTCGTTCATGACCGAACTGCACCGGCACCTCGGTGACCGCACCGACGTGCCCGCCGGCGACATCGGGGTGGGCGGCCGGGAGATCGGCTTCCTCTTCGGCCAGTACCGGCGCATCACCAACCGCTGGGAGGCGGGCGTGCTGACCGGCAAGGGCACGGCCTGGGGCGGTTCCCACGTCCGCACCGAGGCCACCGGCTACGGAAACGTGCTCTTCACCGCCGAGATGCTGAAGGTGCGCGGAGAGCAGCTCGCCGGCCAGCAGGTCAGCGTCTCCGGCTCGGGAAACGTGGCCCTCTACACCGTCGAGAAGGCACAGGAGCTGGGGGCGCACGTGCGCACCGTCTCCGACTCGGCCGGGTACGTCGTCGACGACAAGGGCATCGACCTGCCCCTCCTCAAGCAGATCAAGGAGGTCGAGCGGGGACGGGTGAGCGACTACGCGGTCCGTCGCGGCGCGTCGGCGCGGTACGTGCCCGGCGGCAGTGTCTGGGAGGTGCCCACCGATGTGGCGCTTCCCTCCGCGACCCAGAACGAGCTCACCGCCGACGACGCGGCGGCCCTCGTGCGCAACGGCGTCAAGGCCGTGTCCGAGGGGGCGAACATGCCCACCACGCCCGCGGCGGTGCGCATCCTCCGCGACGCCGGCGTCGCCTTCGGCCCGGGGAAGGCGGCGAACGCGGGCGGCGTGGCCACCAGCGCGCTCGAGATGCGGCAGAACGCGGCCCGGGACAGCTGGTCCGCGCCCCGCGTCGAGGAGGAACTGGCGCAGGTCATGCGCGGCATCCACGACACGGCGTACGAGACGGCGGCCCGCTACGGCAGGCCCGGCGACTACGTGGTGGGGGCGAACATCGCCGGTTTCGAGCAGGTCGCGGACGCCATGCTCGCCCAGGGCCTCATCTGACGCACCTGGCCGGTGTGCCGGTGTGCCGGCGTCCCCGACGTGCCCGTCCGGACGTCCCGGCCCTCCCGTGCCCGTCCGGCCGTGCCGGGTGCGCCCCTTCCGCGTCCGACGGGTCCGAGCGCCCGCGCAGGGGCTCGTCCGGCCCAGGCCCGGTCGGGCTACCGGCACACCACACCCGGAGGCCGCCTCCTGGCACACTGCACCCGGAAGCGGAAGAAGCGGGTGACGGGGGGCGGTTGCGGTGGACGACACGGTGAGTACGGAACGAGCAGGTGCGACACCCGTGCCACCGGTCCGGCCGGGCCCGTGTCCCGGACACGCGGGAGCCGTCCGGGCCCTGGGGGAGCGGTGGCTGCGGCAGTTCGACGGACGGGGCGACTTCGTCTGCTCGCCCGCCGGGCTGTGGCTCGCGCTCGGCGCGGTGGCGGCGGGCGCGGGCGGCGGCACCGCGGAGGAACTGCGGGCACTGCTCGGCGTGGCCGGGCCCGACGCGGCCGTGGCCGTCACCTCCGCGGCGGACGAACTGGCGGGGACGGACGCGCTGGCCGTGGCGACCCGGGTGTGGAGCAGGGTCCCGGTCCACCGGGCCTACCGTGAGGCGCTCCCCGGCATCGGATTCGCCCGTCTCGGCGAATCCCGGGACGACATCGACGACTGGGTGAGGCGGGCGACCGGCGGGCAGATCGAGAAGCTGCCGGCCCCCGTCCTCCCGGACACTCTCCTCGCGCTGGTCAACGCCCTCGCGCTGAAAGCCCGTTGGCAGACGCCCTTCCAAGGTCACGCGACCCGGCCCGCGCCGTTCACGGACGCCTCGGGGACGGTCCACCAGGTGCCGACGATGCACCGGACGCTGGTCCCCGGCGACGCGTGGACCGCGGGCCCGGCCCAGGTCGCCCAGCTGCGCTGCGAGGGCGCGGCGGGCGCGGTGGTCCGGCTCGTCCTCGGCGCGCCGGGCGCCGACCCCGCCGAGGTGCTGCCCGCGGCATGGGCGCCGCGCGCGGCGTGCGCACCCTTCGAGGCGGAGGCGGTCGCCCTCGCCGTGCCCCGTCTCTCCCTGCGGACGACGACGGACATCACACCCCAACTGCCCGCGCTGGGCGTCCGGCGGGCGACCACGTCGCTCGCCGACTTCTCCGGGCTGTCGCCCGAACCGCTGGCGATCTCGACGGTCGTCCAGGAGGCCGTCCTCAGGATCGCGGAACTCGGAGTGGAGGCGGCGGCCGCGACGGCGGTCCTCAGCCGCGCGGGCGGCGCGCCTCGTCCCGACCGGACCTTCCGGCTCGCCTACGACCGGCCCTTCGGCATCGTCGTGCTCGACGCCTCGGGGCGGCTCCCCCTCTTCGCCGCCTGGCAGTCGACCGCCCCGGCGGGCGAACCGGCACCGGGCGGCGGCCCCCGCGGTGGCTTCCCGCCTCCACCACCGCTCCCGCCGGGGGCGCCCGGCGCGGGACGCTGACGCCCGTCGGGCCGACGGCACCGGAGCCCCGCCGGAGCTGCGTTCCGGCGGGGCTCCTTGTAGCGGAACCGACTCGGGAAGGAGTCGGCGCAGGCTCCGGACGACGTCGAAGGACTCCGACGGATCGTGGGCCCGACGGCTTCCGAGCGCCGAGAAGGGCGGAGACCTTCCGGCACTGCACGCAGCCCGTACCGCTCCCGGACCGCTCCCGGACCGGAGCCCGATGACAAGCCGCTGCGACCTCCACCGGGGAGGCACACCGGACAGCTCGAAGACGCGTCCGCTCCCGGCGTCGTCGAACGCGTGGAGTTCCAGACCGTCGTAACGGCTCACCAGTTGTACGGCGTTCACGCCCTCGAACAGGAGGTCAAAACGCAATGGGTGTGCGGAGTCCGGCGCCGCACGGAGCAGCAGCCGTGAACGGCCGACGCCGTAGCGTCAGACCCTGAGGCTCCGCTCGGAGGCGAAGAGGAGGGACTCGTCGTTGCCGGTGGCACTCGCACGGACGGTCACCACTCGTCTCCCTGCCGCACACCGGATGCTCAACCCTGCTTCGGCGCGGCCTGCTGGACCACCTCGAAGGACCACAGGGTCGAACCCGTAGCGGCCGGCTTCGGGCGTTCGCCCCCGCCGCCCTCGCCGCGATGGGCGGCCTGCATGGGGCCGGACATCCAGTTCTGGAAGTCCTCCTCACTGCGCCAGCGGGTGTAGACGAGATAGTCGTCGGTGCCCTCCAGCGGGCGGAGCAGTTCGAACCACTCGAAGCCGTCCGAGGACTCCACGGCCCCCGCACGAGCGGAGAACCGCTGCTCCAGGGCCTCGCGCTGTTCGGCCGGGACGGTCAGCACATTGATCTTCACAACACTCATGAGGTGCAGGATAGGACGGGCACGGGGCGCCCGGCGTCCCGACCCGGCGGGGGCGGCGGACAGCGCACCGGGCGTTCGCCGCCCCCGCCCGGTCTCAGCCCGTGACGCGGGCCAGCAGGAGGCCGTCGTACCCGCGCGCGCCCACGGTCTGGACGGCGGTCGCCGTGAGCCGCGGGTGCTCCGATACCAGGTCGAACATCCGGCGGGTGCCCACGATCGCGGGGTCCTCGCTCGACGCGTCGAGGACCGAGCCGCCGCGTACGACGTTGTCGACGACGATGACGCTGCCCGGGCGGGACAGCTTCAGCGCCCACTCCACGTAGTGGGGGTTGTTGGCCTTGTCGGCGTCGATGAAGAAGAAGTCGAACGGGGCGGTGCCCTCGGCCTCCAGCCCGGCGAGGCTGTCGAGCGCGGATCCGACCCGTACCTCGACGTTCTTGTCGAGCCCCGCGCGGGCGAGGTTGGCGCGGGCCACGTCCGCGTGCGCCGCGCTGTACTCGAGCGAGACGAGCTGTCCGTCGGCGGGCAGTGCCCGGCCCAGCCAGATGGTGCTGTATCCCCCGAGCGTGCCGATCTCGAGGATCCTCGTCGCACCCTGGGTGAGGGCCAGCAGGTAAAGCAGCTTGCCCTGGTTGGGGGCGACGGCGATCTGCGGCAGGCCGGCCGCGTCGCTCGCGGCCACGGCGGACTTCAGGGCGTCGTCCTCCGGAACCAGGAGGTCGGTCAAGTAGGCGTCCACGTCGTTCCATTGCTGTTCAGACATACGGGAAACGTATCCCAAGACCGAACTCCCGGGCGGGGATACGCATCCCGGACCGGCTCCCACCGCCCACGGAGTGGCTCCCACCGCCCACGGACCGGCTCCCGGCCGGAAACCACGGCTCCACGGACGTCCCCTGCAGCAGGCCCCTGCCTCGCAGCGACCGCGATCACCGTGCGCCGCAAGCCCGCAAGCCCGCAAGCCCGCAAGCCCGCAAGCCCGCAACGTCCCGTGTCACACGCCCGACGCCGCACGCCCGGTCGGCCCGGGAAGACGCCGACGCGGCGCCTCCCCGGGTGGATCGTCGCGTTCAGCCAGCATCCCCCGACCGCGGCCGGCGCGCCATTCGACCGTGACCGTCAGTTGCCGCCCTCGGTACGACGGCGGGCGCGGGCGCCGTCCAGAGGTTCCCGCTCCCCGGCACGGCGGGCGACTCCGACGTCCGGATCGAGGCGGGCAACCCCTCGGGGCCTGGCCGGCACCCCGGCGCCGGCCAGCGCGTCGGCAGGAGCATCACCTTCACCGGCACGAACCTGTACGTCGGCATGCCGTACGGTCCCGCCCTGCGGTCCACGTCCACAGGCCGAACGTGAGCGGTGGCACGAAGGCGGCCGTGACCACCCCAAGCCGGCACGGGCGGCTGTCCGCCACCGGGAGCGCGGTCCGCGGCTGCGGCCTGGTCCATGAGGACCCGGCGGCGACTGCTGCCGGGCCCGGCCCCACGCGACCGTCCGTGCCACGCCGGCGTTGGACAACGCGGACGAACCGCCGGATCGACAGGCGGTTCCAACCTCTCCGACAAATCGCGGACAAGTCACCGAAATGTAGATGACCGTTCTTCAGAATCCTCAGATCTGCCTCAAGTTATTGCTGATTTGCACTCACAGTGCAACGGGATCTTGTTAGCGTCTGAGAGTCCAATCCGCAAACACCGGAGAAGGTGATTCCGATCAAGGTTCGACACTTCATGGCCGCTTCCGCAGCTGCGCTCTGCGGAGTTCTGGCGTTACAGGCGACGCCGGCCTCAGCGGCTTCAGCCGACACCTCGTACAGGTTCGACGCACTGGACGAGAAGGACGCAGACCTCATTGCCGCAGTGTTCAAGTCCTGCGAAACCGACAACTGCAACTGGCGCTGGTCGGTGAACAGCCGCACCAGTGGATACGGCGACTTGCACCAGGTTGCCGACAGTCTGGCCAACTGCTCTACCGTCGGGGACACTTCGAGTCTCGCCGTAGCTTGGTCCGACACCACCGGCAGCAGCGACACCCTGGGTGTTTCCACGGCCCTGAGCGCCGGGCTCTTCGACATCGTCCAGGCCACCCTCACCGTGTCCTACAACCACACCTGGACTAGGTCCCACACCGAAACGCAGACGACCACGGTCTCCCTCGCAGCCGGCCACGCGGGCACGATTTACCGGAGAGCGCCGATCGATGTATTCACGGGCACAGCCACCGTGTCAGTCCCCGGCAAGCCTGTAGTCGTGGTCATCGAAAATGCGAACTTCACCCTTCCTTCTGGCGGAAAGGGTATCGTGGTCACGGACTCCGACGAGATGACGCCGGCAGAATGGGCCGAATACTGTCCAGCGTAGTCACGGAATAGGGATCCAGCCGGTCCCGCATTCCGCAACGTGCGATTTCGCCGGTGCGAAAAGAACGCCGCGCGTTGGGGGTACCGTGGCAGCGCTGTCGCGGTACCCCCGAGCGCGCTCCTGCGGGCTGCCCCGGCTCCGAAGTCGGAGGGCGGGCTGCTTCGCGGTACGCGCGCCCCCGACCCGCATCACCCTGTCGGATTTCGTCATGATCGCCGGACTGCCACGGCAGCTGCGAGTCCTGATCGGTGGACGGCCGCGTTCGGGGACGGATGGCGCGGGTCGCGGGCTGGCTCCCGCGGCGGGACGCGCGGCTCCTGGCCCTGGTCGATGTGCCACTGCTTCACGGCGCCTGCGGCATCGTCGACCCCGGTGAGGGTGTCCGGGAGGGCGGTCGGCCGCTCTCCTCGGACTGTGGCACGGTCGGCAGGTCGAACACGTTGCGCGGTGTCACCACCTCGGTGACGGCGCGCCCGAGCATCGTGCTCAGCGACTGGCCGCGGTAGTCGGTGTCGGAGTTGACCAGGATCACCAGTGTGGCCCGCTGGGACGGCAGTTGCAGGGCCAGCGTCTCGTAGCCGGGGAGTTCCCCGTTGTGTCCGATCCAGCCGCCCACCCGCATGATGCCCAGTCCGTACTGGACCTGCGGGATGGTCGTCGGCCCGAACCGCAGACGTTCCTTCTGGGTGGCGGGGTTGAGCAGCCGCCCGTCGGCCAGGGCGGGCAACCAGGTGTGCAGGTCGTCGAGGTCGGAGATCACGGCGCCTGCCGCCCAGGCCCAGGACGGGTTCCAGTTGGTCGCGTCGACCGTTCCCCCGGACGGGGTGGCCGTGGCGGCACCGGACTTGGTGTAGGCGGTGTAGCCGTGGGCGAAGGGCTCCGGCATCGCGTCGTCCGTGGGGAACGAGGTCCCGTCGAGCCTCAGCGGCGCGAACACGCGCTGCCGGAGGTAGTCCTCCAGTTGCTGTCCGGTGACCTTCTGGATCACCAGCCCGAGCAGCACCGTGTTGGTGTTGCTGTATTCCCATCGGGTGCCGGGCGGGAAGTTCGCCGGGTGCGCGAACGCGTAGTCGAGCAACTGCTGCGGGGCGAACGTCTGCTGGGGATCGGCCTCGAAGGACTTCTCCCACTTCTCGTCCTCGGTGTAGTTGAACAGGCCGCTGCGCATGTCGGCGAGCTGGCGCAGGGTGATCCGGTTGCCCGCCGGTACCCCTTGGACGTACTTGCCGACGGGATCGTCGAGCCCGACCCGGCCCTGGTCGACCAGTTGCAGCAGGCCCGTGACCGTGAACGTCTTGGTGACGCTGCCGATCCGCATGTGCAGACCGGTCTTCATCGGTGTGCCGGACGACTTGTCGGCCACGCCGAACGACTTCTCGTACGTGCCGCGGCCGGGAATCCAGACTCCGACGATCACACCCGGAATCCCGGCTTTCGCCATGGTGTCGGTAACGGCCCTGTCGAGGGCCTCCGTCACGGCGGGATCGAACTCCTGGCGGACGGTCTGCGCCCGGGCGCCGGTCAGGCCCGTGGCGACCAGCAGCAGGGCGGCGAGAACCACCGGCACGACTCTGAGACGGATCATCCGCAGCCACCTCTGAATTTCTCGGCGAACGAGGTGAGACGGCCCCTTCGGTGAAATGGTCGATACAGGGATCATCCATCATAAGATCGCCAGAACCGGAGGGCGACTCGGGGCCCGGACGTGGTCCGCCGGGCCCGAGTCGGGCCCGAATCCGGGCCCGGGGCTGTGAGGGCCGGGCGGGAGACGGGCCGGGCGGGAGACGGGGCGGGCGCAGGGGGTGCCCCGCCTCCCACGGCCGGGGTGCGCGCGTCGTCGCTGGGTGGCCGCCGGCCTGCACGCGTCGCGGATGTCCGGTTCGCCTTTCGTGCGTCGCCGCGTGCGCGCACCGGCCGGTGGCCCCCGCACCTCAGCGGTCGACGCTGACCCGGAGTTCCTTGATCCCGTTCAGCCACGCGGCGCGCAGCCTGCGCGGGTCGCCGGCCAGGCGCAGGTCCGGCAGGATGTCGGCGACGGCGTCGAAGATGAGGTCGATCTCCTGGACGGCCAGGGACTTGCCGAGGCAGAAGTGCGGGCCGCCCCCGCCGAAACCGAGGTGCGGGTTGGGATCGCGGGTGATGTCGAAGGCGCCTGGGTCCTCGAAGACCTCGGGGTCGTTGTTGGCGGAGGAGTAGAAGAGCCCCACCCGGTCTCCCTTGCTGATCTTCTGGCCGCCGAGTTCGGTGTCCTGGGTCGCGGTCCGCTGGAAGGAGACCACGGGTGTGGCCCAGCGGACGATCTCCTCGGCCGCGGTCGCCGGACGCTCCCGTTTGTAGAGCTCCCACTGCTCGGGATGGGTGAGGAGGGCGTGCATACCGTGGCTGATCGCGTTGCGGGTGGTCTCGTTGCCCGCCACCGCCAGCAGCAGCACGAAGAAGCCGAACTCGTCGGAGGAGAGATTGCCTTCGCCCTCGGCTGCGACGAGCTGGGTGACGATGTCCTGCGCCGGGCACTCCTTGCGTGCGGCCGCCAGGTTCATGGAGTAGCCGATCAGCTCCATCGCGGCCTCTGCGCCGATCTCCTCCGTGATCGCGTACTCCGGATCGTCGTACGCCACCATCTTGTTCGACCAGTCGAAGATCCGGGCGCGGTCCTCCTGGGGGATGCCGATGAGTTCGGCGATGGCCTGCAGCGGGAGTTCGACGGCGATCCGGGTGACGAAGTCGAAGCCGCCGTCCGCTCTGCCCCGCGCGGCCGCCCTCGCCTCCTCCACGATCCGCCGGGCGCGGTCGCGCAGCGCCGACTCCAGTCCGCGTACGGCGCGGGGTGTGAAGCCGCGCTGGACTATCTGCCGGACCCGGGTGTGCTCGGGCGGGTCCATGTTGAGCATGATCAGGCGCTGCGCCTCGATCTGGTCGCGGCTGATGTGCTCGTTGAAGCGGATGACCGCGGTGTTCTCGCTGGAGGAGTACAACTCGGGGTGGGTGGACACGTATTTGACGTCCGCATGGCGGGTGACCGCCCAGTAGCCCTCGTCGTCGAAGCCGGTGACGCCTCGTGGCTGCGGGCACCACCAGACGGGAGCCGTCCGGCGTAACCGGGCGAACTCGGGGAGGGGGACGCGGCTCTGCAGGAGATCGGGGTCGGTGGCGTCGAACCCTTCGGGGAGATGGGGGCAGGGCATCGGCAACTCCAGGTCTCGCGGCTGGACAGCTGTGCGGCGGCTGCAAGGTTCTGACGACCCATCAGAAGTGTCCGCAACGTAATAACGGGTTCTGCAACTGGCAAGACTCGTGGCGGGAACTGTTGCGTGCAGGAGCCTTGCGTACCTGGGGTAACCCTCATAAGACTGCTAGAGAACTAGAACGCGTACTAGTTCTTCTTGCGGTTCTTGCGTGCGGGGTACCGGGACACCCCGCACCGGCGCTGAGGAGAGGACGAGCTCATGGCCGCGGAACCCGTCATCGTCGAAGCCGTACGCACACCCATAGGCAAGCGCGGTGGCGCGCTCGCCAATCTGCACCCCGCCTATCTGCTGGGCGAGACCTACCGTGAGCTGCTCGGCCGCACCGGCATCCACGCCGACTGCGTCGAGCAGATCGTCGGCGGCACCGTCACCCACGCCGGCGAGCAGTCCATGAACCCGGCGCGCAACGCCTGGCTCACCATGGGGCTGCCCTACGAGACCGCCGCGACGACGGTCGACTGCCAGTGCGGCTCCTCGCAGCAGGCCGCGCACATGACCGCCAACATGATCGCCGCCGGGGTGATCGACGTCGGCGTCAGCTGCGGCGTCGAGGCCATGTCGCGCGTACCGTTGGGCAGCGGTTCCAAGCACGGACCTGGCAAGCCCTGGCCGGACGAGTGGAACGTCGACCTGCCCAACCAGTTCGAGGCCGCCGAGCGCATCGCGCGCCGTCGCGGACTCACCCGCGAGAACGTCGATTCCCTCGGACTGATCTCCCAGGAGCGGGCCGCGGTCGCCTGGGCCGAGGAGCGCTTCAAGCGCGAGACCTTCGCCGTCCAGGTGCCCACGACCGAGGAGGAGCAGCACGCCGGACAGGGCATGTGGCGGCTCGTCGACCGCGACGAGGGCCTGCGGGACACCTCGATGGAGGCGCTGGGCGGGCTGAAGCCGGTGATGCCGACCGCGGTCCACACCGCCGGGAACTCCTCGCAGATCTCCGACGGTGCGGCGGCGATCATGTGGGCGTCCAAGCGCATGGCGCGGGCCCTGAAGCTGAAGCCGCGCGCCCGGATCGTCGCGCAGGCCCTGGTCGGGGCGGACCCGCACTTCCATCTCGACGGGCCGATCGACGCCACACGGGCGGTGCTGGGGAAGGCCGGCATGTCGCTCGGGGACATCGACCTCGTCGAGATCAACGAGGCGTTCGCCTCCGTCGTGCTCAGCTGGGCGCAGGTCTTCGACCAGGACCTGGAGAAGGTCAACGTCAACGGAGGGGCCATCGCGCTGGGGCACCCCGTGGGCGCGACGGGCGCGCGGCTGATCACGACGGCGCTGCATGAACTGGAGCGGACGGACAAGGAGTTCGCGCTGGTGACGATGTGCGCGGGCGGAGCACTGGCGACGGGCACGATCCTGCAGAGGCTGTGAGGCTGTGAGGCTGTGAGGCTGCGAAGCCTTGAGTCCGTGAGGAAGTGACACGTCATCCGCCTTCCGGAGGTGATCCGATGGTTCGGGGCGGTCGGGTTCGAACTCCCTTCGGCGGAAGGGGGCAAGGGCGTGGCTCGTCCGCCCTCCCGGCCGTGGAAGCCGGCGCCGTGCCCGGCCGGGATCGATCAGGTTCGGGGTTCCCAGCGGAACCTGCGGGCCGCGATCGCGGCGAACAGTGCGGCCCATGCCAGTGCCAGCACGAACCGGCCGACTCCTTGCAGCACGGAGAGTTCTCCGGTCCAGCCCGAACGCACCAGGTCGATCGTCGGTGACAGAGGCGCGAAGAGGAGGACGTCCGCGGCCGCGTCGGGCAGCACCTCGCGCGGGATGTAGATGCCTGAGATCATCGGAAGCACGAAGATCGCGGGCAGTGTCGCGACCATGACGGACTCGATGTTCTTGCAGAGGGCCGCGGTCGCCGCTGCCATCGCCGTCATGAGGGCGACGCCGGTGAGCAGTGCCGCCATCGCGGCGAGCGGCTGACGGGGGGCCACGCCGTACATCGCTGACAGGGCGGCCGCCACCCCGAGGATCTGTACGACGGCGATGGTGATGAACATGGAGGCGCCGCCTGCCAGGATCACCGGGTCGGAGACCTCGCCCGTGCGCAGGCGCTTGAGGACGAGTTCCTCCCTGCGGGCGACATAGAGACCGGTGACGGAGGAGTAGAGGGAGAAGATCAGCAGGATGCCGGTTGCGGTGGACACCATCAGAGGTCCCGGGTTGAGGCCGTGCCCGGCGAGGTCCATCTGGTCCTGCACGAAGCGCATCGCCATGAGGATCATCAAGGGGACGAAAAGGACGAAGACGTAGTTCGCCTTGATCCGGTTGAACAGCTTCCACTCGATGCGGAAGAGGGCTCGCATGTGGCGCATGGTCGTGCTGGTCACTCGGGGTCCCCCTGGCTGGCGACGCGGATGAAGGCCTCCTCGAGCGAGGCCGGCCGCGCCGTGAATCGGTCCAGTGTCACGTCATGCTCCTCGGCCCAGTTCAGCAACCGGGTGGCGTCCTGCTGCAACTGCGCGGTGGTGACCGTCACACGGCCGCTGTGCTCGTCGGCCGGGCCGCTGACCGCGGGGAGGTCGTGTGCTCGCCACGGGTCGGGCAGACCGAAGGTGAGGGTGGACGGGTGGTCGGCGACGAT
The DNA here is from genome assembly GCF_040656535.1 of Streptomyces sp. NPDC049887. Taxonomy (NCBI): domain Bacteria; kingdom Bacillati; phylum Actinomycetota; class Actinomycetes; order Kitasatosporales; family Streptomycetaceae; genus Streptomyces; species Streptomyces sp. NPDC049887. Next base: position 120,738 of record NZ_JBFAMM010000006.1, read on the forward strand.
CTCGGAGACGGTGCCGGACGTCGCGATCCGGCCTCGGTGCATGATGGCCAGCCGGTCCGCGAGGGACTCGGCCTCCTCGAGGTAGTGCGTGGTCAGCAGGATCGTCGTGCCTTGTTCCCGCATGCTCCGGATCAGTTGCCATGTGGTGTGCCTGCCCTCGGCGTCCATGCCTGCGGTCGGTTCGTCGAGGAAGAGCACATCGGGGTGGGAGAGCGTGGCAACGGCCAGGTCGAGCCGCCGCTTCTCGCCGCCGGAGAGGTTCTGGACCATGGTGTCGGCACGGTGTTCGAGCCCGGCTGTGCCGATCGCCTCGGCGATGCTCCGCGGCTTCGAGGTGAGCTGGGCCCACATCCCCACGCTCTCCCGAACGGTGAGGTGGGATATGAATCCGCCCTCCTGCAGCATCGCGCCGGTACGGGGCCGGATTCTGGCCCGGTCGGCGACGGGGTCGAGCCGGCCGAAGATGCGGATGCTGCCGCGGTGTGGTGAGGCGAGGCCCTCCAGCAGTTCCACGGTGGAGGTCTTGCCGGCACCGTTGGTCCCGAGGAGGGCGAACAACTGTCCCGGCTCGACGGAGAAGCTGACGCCGCGTACGGCGTCGAACGCGCTCTTGCCGCGCCCGTATCGACGCCACACGTCCTCGGCTTCGATGTGACTCGTTTCCTCTGGGGACATGCGTCCTTCCGAATGGGTGTGGGGGGTGTGCAAGCCGATCATCGCATGCCCATAGGCCCTTGGGGGCGGCGGAATTTGCAGGTTCTGTGAAGCGAGAATACGCATCTGGAACCTCAAGTTCCCCGAAAGCAATTCGAATGTGGCGCCGGTCACACCGTAAAGGCTTGATCAACTCGCCTTGACCGTTCATATACTGACGGCACGTTCGCAAGCGGCGGGACTGACCAACCTCGCCGCCTGTCCGATGCGCAGCCCCGGACCCCTTCGTGACCGACCAGATCTTGCGGCTCCGGGATGTACGTGTCGCGGGCTGCGCGCTCTCATCCAAGGGGGAAGTTCATGCTTCTGAGCAAGGTGAACCAGGATGCTTCGCTTGCGGAGTTCCTTGCCGACGGCGGCTCGGACGGCCGTGTCGCGCCCATCATGGCCACGCCGGGCGTGGTCGTCGTCACCTCGAAGTGGGCGGTCGCTGCCGCCGGCGCATACGTGGTCACCAAGAACGTCAAGTAGACGACCGTCACGCACTGTTCGTGGTAAAGGCGATGTAATGCGCCTTGTCACCCCTCGCTCCATGCGGCTTTGCTGGGCGAAGGGGATTCTCGATCCCCGCTTCTTTCGTGGGGAACAGTGCACACCTATTTTTCCGGGATTCCTGTCCCCGTTCTTTCATGGGCAGGGCGGGATGTCCATCACCTGCAAAACGCAGAGAGGAGGGAAAACATGCTGATGCAGAAGGTCAACGCCAACACGGCCCTCAAGGGGGCTCTCGACGCCGGTGACGCCACCCGCGGCGCGGCTCCGGTCATGGCCACGCCGGCCATCTTCGCGACGCCGGTCATCGCCAAGGCCGCCGGCGCGGTCGTCGGTGCCGGTGCAGTGACCGGCGCCGCGTACGCGGCGTACAAGGTCGCCACCGGCTGAGCCCGGTGGCGGGTTCCTGGTTCAGGCTTCCGGTTCTGGCAGACAGTGAAGGTGTCTGCCAGAACCGGAGCCATGTCTCATCTATCAGATCTCAGGAGGAAGCACCATGTCTGTGCTTGTGGAGAAGGTGAACGCGGGCGCCGGCCGGGCGGCTGACGGGGCCATCGCCCCGGTGATGGCGACTCCCGCCGCTTTCATGGCCGGAGTAGTGGCCGGCGGCAAGGTGTGCGCCGTTCTCACCGCCGCCGCGGGTGTGGGTGCCGCGGTCAAGGCCGCCCAGAAGTAGTGCCAGGGCGACGGGAAGCCGCACGACTCCGAGGCTTCCCGTCGGCCCTCCACCGGGCCCGATCGGCCTCGTCGGCGCTGCTCCGCCCTCGCCGCGCCTTCCGCGGCACATGCCCGTGCGCCACCTTCGTCACAGGACCAGGAACGGATCATGCTGTCACGTCTGCGCAGAGCCGCCGAGTCGGCGTGCGCGAAACCCCTCACCACCGCCGAGCGGCTGTCCGCCGCCACGCATCTGCTCTCCAGCCTCGAGTACATCGTGCGCAGGATGGACCGCGAGCCGGGCGGCCTGAACGACTGGACCCACACCCGCTCCCAGGTCCCGGCCAAGACCAAGGTCATGCAGACCGTCAAGGACTTCATCGCCAGGGAGCCGGTCACCCAGGCTGTCCACGGATCGCGTGCCGTGGCTGCGGCCATCCTGATCTCGCCGGTCAGGAACAACAAGGTGCGCATGGCGGCCAACGCCTACCTCGCCGGCAGCCAGATCCTCATCTACCCCCGGCACCTGTTCGGTACCGACGGCTCGGACCAGGTGTCCTTCCTCGTCCAGACCGCCGCCGCACTGGGGCGGGCGGGCGGTACCGACGCCACCCGGAAGGCGGCCGTTCAGTTCATCGGCGCCCAGACCGTGCTGTCCTACGGAGCCTCCGGCTGGGCCAAGCTTCCCGGCGACGCCTGGCGCTCCGGCGACGCCCTCGCCAAGATCATGCGCACCCAGACATACGGCGACGAATGGTTCTACCGGCAGTTGGAGAAGCGCCCCGCCGTGTCGCGCGCGATCTGCCACACCGTCCTTGCACTGGAGTGCGGCTTCCCACTTCTTCTGCTGAGGAAGGGCAAATACATCGACGCGGGCCTGCTCGTCATGGGCGCCTTCCATGTCGCCAACGCCCGCTTCATGGGACTGTCCCGCTTCGCTTGGGCCTTCGCCTCGACCTACCCTTCCGTGAGGGCTCTCGCCAAGGGCACCGGTGAGGCCGCATGACCAGGATGACCTTTCCCCGCCTGACCGCTGCAGGTCTGGCCGCCTGCCTCGCCGCCGGCATCGCCCACCAGAGTTACGCCACCCTCAGGATCCGCTCGAGCCACGCCGGCTTCGAGCGGCGCCGTGTCCGCTGCGACAGCGGAAACCTCATCACCTACCACGTCCGCCACGGACGTCCGGGCGGCCCCACCCTGGTGTGCGACGCCGGGCTGATGAACACGTCGGCGGCGTGGCTGCTCGTCGCCGACCATCTGGACCCGGCCGTCTCCGTGGTGCTGTACGACCGGGCCGGATACCGTTCCTCGCTGCGCCGGTGCCCGGAAGACTACGCGCTGGCCGAGTCCGTCGCCGATCTCACCGAGCTGATTGCCGACGCCGTGGGCACCGACGGCCCGTGCGTGCTGACCGGCCATTCACTCGGCGGTTACCTCGTCCACCGCGCGGCCGCAGCGTTGCCCGACCGAGTCCACGGCGTGGTGCTGGTCGACCCCAATCACCCTCGCGAGCTGGTGAACTCCCGTGCACAGCGGGAAGGCTCACGCGGCGTCAACCTGACCATGAAGCTCGGCCCGTGGTCGTCGGTGTTCGGGGCCGGCCTGCTGGTCGACAAGAAGGGTCTGTTCGCCTACGCCGCCGGCAGCCCGCATCTGGGTACTCTCCGGCTGGAAGGCTCCGCCCCCTCCACCTGGCGCACCGGGCGGCGCGAGTGGGACTACTCCTACGCCTTCATGCTCGACGGCGGTCGCCCTCTCGACCGACTGCACATCCCCGTGTCCATCGTGGCCGCCGAGAGCACAATGCGGGACACCCCCGAGCACCAGGACATGTACGACGAGTACATCGCCTCGGGTACGGGCGGCAGCATCGTGACGGTCCCGGGCTCCACCCATCTTTCCCTCACCGGCGGCGTCGACCACGCGCCGCACACCGCGCGGGCCATCGAGGAAGCCATCGGCCGGGTCGTGGACGTCCACCGGAACGAAAGCGACCAGGACGAGCTGGAGGAAGCGGCATGAGCAAGGCATCGACGGTGATGGAGCGTGCCGTACCGGCGCTCCTCGCCGGTTGGTTCGTTGCATCGGTCCTCGGCCAGCATCCCGACCGCAGCTACGACAAGGTCCGCAGCGGCGACAAGACCGGCACCGGAATCCTCATCCCCAACTGGCGCTTCTTCGCGCCCAACCCGGCCGTGGAGGATCAGCACTTCCTCTACCGGCTGGCCAACGAGGACAAGTCGCGGCACACCGAATGGCGTGAGGTCTACGCCATCACGCCGCGGAAACTGGCCCATGCCTTCTGGTTCCCCGGGCGCCGCGCCGAGAAGGCCATCTTCGACGTGGCCTCCACGCTGTTGAACAACCCCGGTGCCATGACCCCCCTCCACCGGGAGGCCAAGGAATCCGCCTACGCGCTCGTGAACGAGTTCGTGCGCCGCCGCATCACACCGGAGGCCGGCTTCCCGCTGTTCCAGGTGCTGCTGGTCCGCTACTCCGGCTACGACCACAGCGAAGACCCCAAGTACGACCTGGTCTTCGACTACGAGAAGGTGAACCCGTGATCCAGGAAGTCCAGTACGGGCCTGCGGTGGCCTCCGTCTACGACTCGCTGATCGCCTCCGCCATGCCCATCGAGGACACTCTCACCCGCCTTCACCCGTATGTCTGCGGCGCCCGTGCACTGGAGATCGGCGTCGGCACCGGCCGGGTTGCCGTCCCCGTCGCATCCGTGGCGGAGGAGGTCGTCGGCCTGGACAACTCCGCCGCCATGCTCGACGAGTTCCGCCGCAAAGGACTCCCCGGAAACACCACTCTGGTGCAGGCGGACTTCCGCAGCCCCCTGCCCGTCGACGGCTCGTTCGACGCCGCCTACTCCACCATGGGGTCACTCGCCTGCGTGCGCACCCGCGAGGAGCTCTTCACCACGCTCACCCACATCCGAGGCGTGCTGGCCCCGGGGGCGACACTGTCGATGGAGTACTACGCCACCGCCGCCTACCTGCCGCTCGTCGTCCAGCACCGGTTGACGGTGCCCACACCGCACCACGGAGACAGCACCACCACCTTCACCGTCACGCTGGACAGCACGGACATCCTCACCATGCACACCCGTGTCGAAACGGACGGCGAACCGGCCGTCGAATTCAGCGAAAGCATCCTGCTCATCGAGCGGAACGAGGTGGAAGCCTGCCTCGAGCGGGCCGGGTTCACCGTCGAGCACGTCCACGCAGACGACGGCACACAGCCCTACGACTGGTACATCGCCCGCGCCACCGCGTAACGCAACGCCCGCACCGCGTGGCAGACGCGTGGATCAGGCAAGGAAAGGAGCAGTGAACCATGCTGACGACAAGCCGCCTGACGTGGTTCGTGATCGCCTACGGCCTCGCCGTACCGAGCATGCTGGTGATGTTCCGCGACAACGGCAAACGGACCAGTGCCGCGTGGATCAGCAGCCTTACCCTCGCAGCAGCCATCGCAGTCATCGTCGCGACCACCCTCGGCGAGGGCAGCTCGTGAACATCACCGCGATCGTCCGCCGTCACCGGCTCCTGCTCGGCGCCGGGGTGCTCCTCGGACTGGCCGGCACCGCCGCCACGCTGGTGCAACCACTGCTCATCGGAGACCTGATCGAAGCGGTGGCCACCCACCGACCGGTTGTGTGGCCCATCACCTTCATCGCACTGCTCTTCGCCGCGGACGCGATGCTTGCCGCAGCCCACTTCTACCTGATCGGCCGCGCCGGGGAGAACATCGTCCTCGACATGCGCACAACCCTCACCGGACGGCTTCTGCACGCCCGAGTACCGGCGTTCAACCGCCTCGAGCACGGTGACGTCTTCACCCGCACCGTCGCCGACACCTCCCTGGCGCGGGTCGCCCTGTCCTCCTCCGTGGCCCAGATGATCACCTCGGCGTTCACTGCCGTCGGCTGTATCGCGGTCATGGCCTGGATCGACTGGCGGATGCTGTTGGCCACCGCAGGATGTCTCGGATCCGCTTCAGCGATTGCCCTCCTCCTGGCCCGCGCGGTCCGCAAGGCAGCCGTCACCAACCGCGAGGACACCAGCCACTACGGCTCCGGCCTGCTGCGCGTGCTGAGCGGCCTGACCACGGTGAAGGCATCCCGGGCCGAGCAGCGCGAAGCCGACCACCTGCAGACACTGGCCCGTGCCGCCCGCGACAGCGGTGTCCGGGTCACCCGGCTCTCAGCACTCCTGATGCCGGCCATGAACGTCGGTACTCAGGTGTCCCTGGCCGTGGTCATCGCCTGGGGCATGGCCCGGACCGCCACTGGCGAGCTCCCAGTGCAGGATCTCACCGCCTTCGTCATGTACCTCTTCTACCTCGTGTCGCCGCTGGTGATGCTGTTCATGTCCCTCGGCGAGCTCCAACAGGGCCGGGCGGCGATCGACAGGGTCCAGGACCTGGCCGGCATCGAGCAGGAGCAGAACCGCGGTAACGACCCGTCGGGCCGCACCGACGGTGCGCCCGCCGTGGCGTTCGAGAACGTCACATTCAGCTACCCCGACGCCGCGACCCCCGCGCTGAACGGCGTCTCCTTCTCACTGCCGGCCACTGGAGTGACCGCCGTCGTCGGCCCCTCGGGCGCCGGAAAGACCACCCTCTTCCAGCTGATCGAACGCTTCCGCGACCCCGACGAGGGGGTCATCCGACTGGCCGGAGCAGACGTCGCCGCCACCCCCCTGGCCGACCTTCGCAAGCGGATCGGGCTGGTCGAACAGGACTCGCCGCTGATGCGCGGCACCATACGCGACAACCTCACCTACGCCCGCCCGGACGCCACCACCGAGGACATCACCGCAGCACTGCAGGCCGCCCATCTGACCGATGTCATAGCGGCCCTGCCCAGCGGACTCGACACCGAACTCGGCGAAGGCGGCACAGGACTCTCCGGCGGCCAGCGCCAAAGGCTCGCGATCGCCCGGGCTCTGCTGACCAACCCCGAGCTTCTGCTGCTCGACGAAGCCACGTCCCACCTCGACTCCGATTCCGAGACCGCGCTCCGACACACCCTCACCACCATCGGATCTCGCTGCCAGGTCCTCACCATCGCGCACCGCATCTCCACCACCATCGACGCCGACCACATTCTGGTGATCGAAGACGGACGGCTGCGTGCCGGCGGTACCCACACCGAACTCATGCAAAGCGACACCACCTACCGCAGGCTCGCCGAGCGCCAACTGGCCCCCCGCGCTGCCTCTGCAGTCGGAGGCGCTCCGTGAGCGACGCAGCGATCGTCGGCTCCGGCCCCAACGGCCTGGCCGCCGCCATCACCCTGGCGCGGGCCGGACTGAAGGTGACCGTGTTCGAAGCGGCCGAGACCACAGGGGGCGGGCTGCGCTCCGAATCACTCTTCGACCAGGACGTCGTCCACGACATCTGTTCCGCGGTCCACCCCATGGCCGCCGCCTCGGACTTCTTCCGCCGCTTCGACCTGCCATCCCGCGGGGTGCGCCTGATACAGCCCGGCATTCCGTATGCCCACCCCCTCCCCGGCGGCAACGCGGTGGCCGCCTGGCGCAGCCTCACCCGCACGGCGGAGCGCCTCGGACCGGACGGCCCCCGCTGGGCCCGGCTCATGGCGCCCCTGGTCGACCGGTCCCACGCCGTGGTCGACCTGATGCTCTCCGACCAGCGCACGATGCCTTCCGACCTCGTGGCCGCCCTCGAACTCGCCACCCGTGTCCTCGCGCACGCACGCCGCACACCCTTCACCACCGAGCCGGCCCGCGCCCTGCTGACGGGTGTGGCGGCCCACGCCGTCGGGAAGCTCCCCTCGATGACGTCGGCCGCGGTCGCCCTGCTCCTGGGCCACACAGCCCACAGCAGTGGCTGGCCACTGCCCGAGGGGGGCAGCGCTCGTATCGCGCAGGTCATGGCCGCCGACATCCTTGCGCACGGTGGCGTCATCCACACCGGACACCGCATCCGGGACCTTGCCGAACTCTCCGGCTTTCCCCTGGTCCTCCTCGATGTGGGGCCCCGCGAGTTCCTCAATGTCGCGGGCTCCCGGCTGCCTCCGCGCTACCGACGTGCCCTGGGCCGGTACCGATACGGGCCCGGCGCTGCCAAGGCGGACTTCCTCGTCTCAGGGCCCATCCCCTGGTCCAGTGCCCTCGTCGGGCTGGCAGGCACCGTGCACCTGGGCGGCACCCGCGAGGACATCCTCCGTCAGGAGAACGAAACCGCAGCCGGCCGCCGCGTGGAGGATCCGTTCGTCCTGGTTGTGGACCCCTCCGTCACCGACCCCACACGAGCGCCGCGAGGTAGACGCCCCATCTGGGCATACGCCCACGTCCCCAACGGCGACCCACGCGACCCCGTCGACATGATCCGCCGCCGCATCGAGTCCTACGCGCCCGGGTTCACCGACACGGTTATCGCCGCCCGCGGAATCTCCGCCGAGCGCTACGACCTCTACAACCCGAACTACGTCGGAGGAGACATCGCCGCAGGAGCGATGACGCTCCGTCAGTCATTGGCGCGCCCGACGTTCCGCCGGGAGCCGTACTCCACTCCGCTCCCCGGGGTCTACTTGTGCTCCGCCGCAACCCCACCCGGACCCTCGGTGCACGGCATGTGTGGTCATCTCGCGGCGCTGACGGCCCTGCGGCGTCACCACGACCTGCGCACCCCACCCGACCTGTCCCCTCAGCCGAAGGAGGTGATCACATGAGAAGCGCGACGAGAAGCGCAGTCGCGGCGTCCGGTGCTCTGCTGCCCCTGCCCGCGTCGACGACGGCCGCAGCGGCGTCCGCCGGCGCGCGAGAGGCCCGCACCGTTCCGTGGTGTGCGGGGTACGGGACGGCCACCGCGCAGGGGGTGCGCTGGATCGAGCCGCTCGGCACTGCGGTGCTGAGCGCGGAACGTCACTTCCGGGCCCGCCGGGTCCGACCAACGAACAAGGAGATGAACATGACCGCCATCGACATCAACGACCTCGACGACACCATCGCCAAGGCCTACGGCGAGCTGAGGGGAGCCATCAACTCCCACAGCGAGAAGAGCATCCACATGTACAGCACGGCGCTCCAGGCGCTGGTGGAACTCCGTCGCCAGACAGTCACGGAGAAGTAGGCCACCACCCCACCCGGGGGCCGGCCACAAGGAGTCAGTGCTCCGTGGTCGGCCCTCATGGCTCCGGGCGGCGCGGGGCGGCGGGGTGCCAGGGCCCGAGGACGGGCTCCTGGACACGGCGAAGGCCCCGTGCCGACGCGTGGTGCGTCGGCACGGGGCCCGGGTCCGCTGTGCGCGGCAGTCCGTCGTCCGCCGTCGGGCCGGCTCAGTACCAGTGGTTGGCCTGCCAGAAGTTCCAGGCGCCGCACGGGCTGCCGTAGCGCTCGTTCATGTAGTCCAGACCCCACTCGATCTGGGTCTTCGGGTTGGTCTTCCAGTCGGCGCCCGCGGAGGCCATCTTGCCGCCCGGCAGGGCCTGGACCAGGCCGTAGGCGCCGGAGGAGGCGTTGATGGCCGTGTGGTCCCAGTTCGACTCGTGCGAGACGATCTTGTCGAAGCACTGGAACTGCGCGGCGGGCATCATCTGCTTCGCGATCTCCTGCGGCGTCGCGGCCGAGGCCGTCGACGTCGTCCCCATGACCGCGCCGGCCGCACCCAGAAGCACGGCGGTACCGGCGGCGAGGGACTTGCTGCGGGCGGAGATGCGGGTGATCAGCGAGCGGGACAAGGGCTTACCTAACGTTCGGGGACTCCGGGTCGCGAGGGGCGGGGCCGAGCGGGGCTCGTGTGCCGGGCTTCCAGGCCCTGCTGCGCCTTGCGACGGGAACAGTTGTAGCCAGCCCCCGGGGGCCCGTGCCGTGACCGGGCTCACGCCGTAGATACGACGTAGAGGGGGCATCAAAGGCCGAAAGTCCTAATACGGACATATACGGTTTAACGGCAGGTGGGGAGGGGTGGGTCGAGAATCCGCGTCCTCGGACGACGCCTACGAACGCCGATAGTTGCGGGACCAAAGTCCTGTGGGCCGCCTCACCCCTCGGAAGGGGTTCCGGCCGCCTTGAATGTGACCTGGGCCTCGAAAGCGGCCCGTCGGGTCGCCCGGCGGAGTGCCTTCAGCAGCGTCGGGCCCACCAGGAGGGTCAGTACGACCGTGAGGGCCGCCCGCCCCAGGTCCCAGCCGAGGGAGGTGGCGAGGACGTACGCGCCGAACCGGACCAGGTTCTCGGCCACCGGAGCGCCCTCCTGGAAGGAGATGCCGGAGGCGAGGCCCGGCACGAGCGTCCAGCCGTAGAGGTTCATCGCCGTGCCGTACGCGAACGCCGCGGCGAAACCGTACCCCGCGAGCATCAGCAGCTCCGCACGGCCCCTGAGGCGGTGCGCACCCGGCAGCAGACCCGCGCCCATCGTGAACCAGCCCATGGAGAGCATCTGGAACGGCATCCACGGTCCGACCCCACCCGTGAGCAGGGCGGACGCGAACATCGTCACCGAGCCGAGGACGAATCCGAACCCGGGCCCGAGCACCCGGCCGCTCAGCACCATCAGGAAGAACATCGGCTCCAGCCCCGCCGTGCCCGCGCCGAGCGGCCGCAGCGCCGCACCCACCGCGGCGAGCACGCCGAGCATGGCGACGGCCTTCGCGTCCATGCCGCCGTCGGCGATGGTCGCGACCACCACACCGACGAGGAGGGGGAGCAGGGCGGCGAACAGCCAGGGGGCGTCCTGTGCGTGGCCGGTGACGGTGGCGTCGGCGTCGGCGAGCAGCGGCCAGCCGAAGGCCACGACACCGATGGCGCTGACGAGGGCGAGGGCGGTGACGGCGCGGGGGCCGAGGCGCACGGGGCGGGCCGGCGCCCTGTGCCGGTCGTCCCGGTCGTGCCCGTCGATCAGACCGTGCCGGTCGTGCCGGTCGGCCCGGTCGGCCCGGTCGTGATGGTCGAGTCCGTCAGGACGAACCTGCCGGTCCGGCCGCCCGGGGGTGTCGGCGGTGCTCACAGGGCGGCCTCCACCTGGGCGACGGTGAGCCACGGCTCCGGGGCGAGGATCTTGGCTACCTGAGGGGCGAAGGCGGGGGACGACACGACCACGTCGGCCGTCGGTCCGTCCGCGACGACCTCGCCGCCCGCGAGGATCACCACACGGTCCGCGATCTCCGCGGCGAGTTCCACGTCATGGGTGGCCAGCACGATGCCGTGGCCTTCGGCCGCCAGGCCGCGCAGCACGGTGACGAGTCGCGACTTCGCCGCGTAGTCGAGCCCGCGGGTCGGCTCGTCGAGCAGCAGGAGCGGCGGACGGGCGGTCAGCACGATCGCGAGGGCGAGCGCCAGCCGCTGGCCTTCGGACAGATCCCGGGGATGGGTGGCGTCCGCCACCCCCGGGAGCAGCCCGGAGACCAGCTCCCGGCAGGTCCCCGGCGCGGCTGCGGCGTCCGCGTCCGCGGCGGCGCACTCGGCTCCGACCGTGTCCGCGTACAGCAGATCCCGCGGCTCCTGGGGTACGAGTGCGACCCGCCGCACCAGCTCCGCGGGCGGGGTGCGGTGAGGGGTGCTCCCGCCGACCCGGACCGTCCCCGACGCGGGCTCGACCATGCCGACGAGGCTGCCCAGCAGCGTCGACTTCCCGGCGCCGTTTCGGCCCATGAGAGCGACGGTCTCTCCCGGCGCGACCACGAGATCGACCCGCCGCAGCGCCTCGATCCGCCCGCGCCGCACCCCGAGCCGCGCGGCCTCCACGAGCACCGCCGGGTCGTACTCCCCGGCCGGCTCGACCGTCCGGGCCCGCCCGCGCCCGAACCACGGGAACAGGGCGGCCCGCCCTCGTCCCCGGTCGGCCCGCCGCCCGCGCACCGCGGGGCCGGTGACATCGGCACGCGCCGGGCCCGGCGCTGCTCCGCCCGTCGTGTCCGTACCGTCCGTCGTGCGGACGGAGGGAGGGACGGGGGCCGCGGGCCCGGCCTCCCCGGCCGGCTCCCCACGCACCGAAGGGCGTGTGCCCCGGGCGCCCGCCGGTGTCACCCCCGCCAGCCGGGCGCGCAGTTCGCCCGCGTGGCGGCGGGCGTCGCGGACGGAGAGGGGGAGCGGGGCCCAGCCCGCGAGGCGGCCGAGAGTGACGACCGGGGGGCGGACCGGGGAGAAGGCCATGACGTCGGTGGGGGCGCCCGACACCGGGGGCTCGCCGGGAGCGGGCATCAGAATGACCCGGTCCGCGTACTGCACCACCCGCTCCAGCCGGTGCTCGGCCATCAGGACCGTCGTCCCCAGGTCGTGGACGAGCCGCTGGAGCACCGCCAGCACCTCCTCCGCCGCCGCGGGGTCGAGAGCGGACGTCGGTTCGTCGAGGACCAGCACCTTCGGGTGCGGGGTCAGCACGGAGCCGATCGCGACCCGCTGCCGCTGCCCGCCCGAGAGCGTCGCGAGGGGACGGTCGCGGAGTTCCGCCAGCCCCAGCAGGTCCAGCGTCTCCTCGACCCGTCGGCGCATCACCGCGGGAGCCAGCCCCAGCGACTCCATTCCGTACGCCAGCTCGTCCTCGACCGTGTCGGTGACGAAGTGCGCGAGTGGATCCTGGCCCACCGTGCCGACGACGTCGGCGAGTTCGCGCGGTTTGTGGGTGCGGGTGTCGCGCCCGTCGACCGTGACCCGGCCCCGCAACGTGCCGCCCGAGAAGTGCGGCACCAGCCCGGAGACTGCCCCCAGCAGTGTCGACTTGCCGACTCCCGAGGGCCCTACCAGCAGGACCAGTTCGCCCTCCGGCACGGTGAGGTCCACCCCGGAGACCGCCGGCGCCGCCGCCGCGGCGTCGCCGTACGTCACCGAGACGTTCTCGAAGCGGATCATGACGTGGACTCCTTCGGCGGCACGGGCGCCACGAACGCGGGCAGCAGGCCCACCAGCGCCGCCGCGGCGGGCCACAGCGGCAGGGCGGGAACGGTCAGGGGTACGACACCGGGATGCAGCGCACCGGGCTGGTACGCGCCAGCGCGGATCATCAGTACCGCCACGACGACACCGGACCCGGCCACCAGCCAGGCCCTCGGACCCCAGCGGTCCGGGCGGTACCGGGTGCGCACCTGGCGCCGTCCACCGAGCCAGAGCCCGCCCAGTGCCGCCGCGAAGCCGCCGAGGAGCACGGGGAGGCCGTACCCCGCGCCCTCCGCGGCGAGCAGCCCGTACGAACCGGCGCACACGCCGAGCAGTCCGCCGAGCGTGAGAGCGGTGGTGGTGCGCCGCACGGCCGGGGGCACCTGCGCGGTACGGCCGTAGCCGCGCGCGTCCATGGACGCGGCGACAGCGACCGAACGTTCCAGCGCGCCTTCCAGGACCGGCAGCCCGATCTGCAGGACGGCCTTCACCCCGCCCGTCGGACGGCCCCGCAGCCGTCGTGCGGTACGGAGCCGGAGCACGTCGGCGACCATGTTCGGCGCGAACGTCATGGCGACGACGACCGCGACCCCCGCCTCGTACAGCGCGCCCGGGAGCGACTTCAGCAGCCGGGCCGGGTTCGCGAGCGCGTTCGCCGCGCCGAGACAGATCAGCAGGGTCGCCAGCTTCGCCCCGTCGTACAGCGCGAACACCATCTGCTCCGCCGTCACCCGGCCGCCGATCCTGACGCCCTGCGCCCAGTCCGGCAGGGGCACCTCGGGCAGCGTCACCAGGACGAGGGTGCCCGGGATGGGCGAACCGAGGACGACGGAGAACACCAGCCGGATCGCGATCACCGCCAGGCCGAGCTTGACGAAGGCGCCGTACGAACGGGCCCAGGGAGCGTCGGTGCGCCGGGCCGCCACGACGTACCCGGCGACGCCCACCAGGAGGCCGAGGAGGAGGGGATTGGTCGTCCTCGAAGCGGCGGTGGCGAGGCCCAGCGCCCAGACCCACCAGGCTCCGGCGTGCAGCGCGTTGCTCCGGCCGGCGGCGGGCGCGCGCAGGGCACCGCCCAGCGGCCGGCGCGCCCGCGGGGCACCGCCGGACAGTCGACCGCCGCGGGGCGCGGCACCGCGCTCGCCGCTCCCGACGCCCGCGCCAGGGTCGTTTGCGGGGCCGCCGACGGGGCCGCCGACCGGGCCGTCCAGGGTGCCGGCGTCCGGGTCGTTTCCGGAACCTCGACCGGAGTCTCTCTCCGCGCCCGGGCCCTCGCCGGCACCGTGGTGGGAGCCCGTGTCCGCGCCCGGGTCGTCTCCGGGGCGGGCGTGCGGGACGCCGCCCAGCAGCCGGACGTTGCGACGCCGTCCGTGCGGCTGCACGGGATCGTCCGGCGGCGGGGGCGCGGGTGGCGGGGTCATCCGCGGCGGCGGGACTGCCAGAACGCCGCCCCGCCCAGCGCGAGCAAGGCCGCGATGCCCGCGAAGAGCCCCAGCGAAGGGCCTCCGTCGGCCGCCCCGGAGGGCTTCCCGGCCGGCGGGGCGGGCGCGCCCGACTCCTCGGACGCCGGGCCCCCGGCCGGGACCTGCTCGCCGCAGCCCGTCCTCGGGTAACCGGAGATCGCGCACAGCAGCGCGTCCGAGTTGTAGCGGAGGGGCTTGGCCACCGCCGCCAGGGCCTCCGCGCTGGTGGCGTCGGAGGGGACCGCGGCGCAGCCGGACGCCGGTGCGGACGGGGGCTTCTCACCGGACGGCGCGTCCGCCTCGGTGCCGAAGTCGATCACGATCCCGACCCGCTTGGTGCCGGGCTTCGCCGGCGTGTCCGCGCACAACTGCGAGAAGGAGGGGGCGGTACGCGGCTTCGCCGAGTCCTGCGAGTCCGCGCTGACGGAGAAGCGGTATCCGTCGACCGAACCGTCGGCCGGCCGCGCCGTGGCCGGTCCCTGGGTGGCGTAGGCCCAAGCGGCGCCGTCGGACTGCCAGAACGACCAGTACCGGTAGCCGGCCGCCTGCGCCTGCCCCGCCACGCCCGGTACCGCGAGCACGGCGCCGAGCGCGAGGAGGAGCGAGATCACTCGCCGGTGCATCACGGCTGCCTGCTCTTGCGGCGGCCGCTGATCAGGATGCCTATGCCCGCACCCGCCGCGAGGCCGGCACCGACGATCCACCAGATTCCGGCGCTGTCTCCGCCCTTGTGCTCCTCGCCCGCGTCGCTCTTCGCCCGCGGAGCGGGCGGCGCGGTGGTGGAGACCGGCTCGGGACCGGTCGCGTTCAGCTGTCGTACGAGGTCGGCGCCGCCGAAGTCCCGCGGGTCGTCGCCGTGGGCGTGCGCGGCGAGGATGAGCTGCGCGTACGCCGCCGGGCCGCCGTCCTTCGCCCACGCGGCGGAGTTCTTCTCCAGCCATCGGACCGCCGTGTCCGCCTTGTCGCCGTGCCCGGCGGCGGAGAGCGCGAGGACCGCGTCCGCCGTGTTGCCGAAGTCCGGGAGCGGGGACGGGTCGGCGGCGCCCGGCATCGGCGGCGAGTCCAGATGGCCGGTCTTCGCCAGCGCCGTGGCCAGGTACGCGGCGCCGTTGCGGGCCGACTGCTCCGGGGTGGCCTTCGCCGGGGAGGCGCAGGCGGCGGGGGCGCCGTCCGGCTCCGGGCCGGAGACGACCAGGCCGCGGCCCAGCCCGGCGAGCACGGCGGCCGCGGTGGCGTCGCCGTTGGCGAGGAGCTTTCCGGTCTTGTCCGGCTGGTAGGCGAAGGCACCGCCCCCGGCCTTGTCCGAGCACGGCACGGCGAACGTGACCAGCGCGTCGAACGGGTTCTTGCCGCTCTTCGACTTCACCTCGCCCGGCCGCGCCTTGGCCGCGGCGAAGGCGCCGATCACGACGGACGTGGAGTTCGCGTCGGACGGCATGCCCGGGTTGTAGCTCCAGCCGCCGTCCTCGTTCTGCACGGACCTCAGCCACTCGAGGCCCTTGTTCACGGCGTCCCCGTGGCCGCCGAGGGCACGCAGGGCCTGTACCGCCGCGGCGGTGGCGTTGGTGTCCATCACCGTCTTCGCGTCGCACGGCCCGGAGACGTCCGCGCGGTAGGAGGCGAAGCCGCCGTTCTCGCACTGCTGCCCGGTGAGCCACCCGACGGCCTGCTCGGCGGGCACGGTCTTGACGACATCCTGGGCGAGCAGGGCCAGCGACTGCCGCCACACACCGTCGTAGGTGGGGTCCTTCGTGCCGTAGAGCCCGGTCGGGAGCGCGGCCGACGGGGAGGGGGTGGGGGCGGCCGTCGCTGCCGGGGCAGCGGCCACGCAGAACACGGCGGAAGCGGCGGCGAGCGCTGCTGCGCTGCGGCGAACGGACATGGCGGGCTGGGCCTCTCCTGCGGGGAGCCGGGCACAGGCACGCTGAGGTACCAGGCTCCGGCCCCGTATTCCTCGACGGTGCCTGCCAGCGGGCCGGTCCCGATGGCGCGAGCCGGTCACGGCCGGTACGGGGCATTCCGACTCGCCGCCTGCGACGGCGGCTCACGGCTGCGGGTCAGTGCCGGATTCGCACCGGCTTCCCCCCGTACGGGTGTGATGACGACTCGCACACTCTACCGGTCCGTAATCCCCGCCCCTCGGGACGGGCGGCCCAGTACGGCGGAGGCCCTCGGCGGCCTGTCCCCCGGGCCTCGCACGGATCACGGCGGGGCCGGCGGCTCGTGCGGGGGTGCGGCCTCGAGTGGATCTCGCGGGGCCGGAGCGGACGGCGTGAGGGGTCCGGCCAGCGCGGATCACGGCGCGAGCCGTGTTCATCGCAGTCCGCGCGCCCCGGCTCGGCCCACCGCGGTGTACGTCACCGGGTCGCTGCCCGGCACGGCTTCCACCCGGCCCAGTTTCACCAGGCGGCGCAGATGGGCCTCGGCCTCCGAGACGGCGATGGTGCGGGAGCCGTAGGGGATCTCGTCCCACGGCCGGTTCCACTCCATGCACTCGGCCAACTGCCACGGGGTGAGAGGTTCGGCGAGAAGGGACAGCAGCCCGGTCAGCCGCTCCTCGTGGTGGGCGAGGAGCTCCCGGACCCGGGCCGGGGCGTCGGTGAAGGCGTGCTGGTGCGCCGGGAGAACCTCGGCGGCGCCGAGGCGGCCGACGCGTTCCAGGGAGTCCAGGTAGTCGCCGAGGGGGTCGGTGACCGCGCCGTCGTCGGGGTCCTCGTACAGGCCGATGTGGGGGCTGATGCCGGGGAGCAGATGGTCGCCCGAGAAGAGGCGGCCGCGGCCGGGGAGGTTCGCCGGGTGCTCCTCCTCCAGGTGCAGGCACACATGACCGGGCGTGTGGCCGGGAGTCCAGATCGCCCGCAGCCGCCGCCCGGCGAGGTCCACCAGTTCGCCGGGCGCGATCTCGCGGTCGGGCAGGGCCGCCCGCAGCCCGGGAAGGGCCCGCGTCCGGCCGCTCTCGCGGGCCGCGAGCAGCGGGGCGAGGTGCTCCTCCGGCGCCCCGACGGCGGCGAGCTTCCCGACCAGGTAGTCGAGCCAGGCCCCGGGCCGGGCCTCCCGGGTGCGGCGGACGACGGCGATGTCGGCCGCGTGCATCGCGACCCAGGCGCCGGACGCCTCGCGGACCCTGCCGGACAGCCCGTGGTGGTCGGGGTGGTGGTGGGTGACGAGTACGCCGTGGACGTCGGCCACCGCGAGGCCCAGTTCGGCCAGGCCGTCCGAGAGCGCCGTCCAGGAGGCGGGGTCGTCCCATCCGGTGTCGACGAGGACGGGTCCGCGGCCGGTGTCCAGGACGTGGACCAGCGTGTGTCCCAGGGGGTTGTCCGGGATGGGGACCTCGAGGGACCACACACCGCCGCCGTGCTCCGTCACCCGCGTCATCGGCTCCCCATCCTCCCGGCCCGGGCCCAAGAACGAGAACCCGTTCCAATCGTCGCCCAAGTCGACTTCATTGCAAAGGGCTCGGAGGTGTGCCGGGCCGGGGCGGAAGCGACGGTCCGCGGGTGCGTCCCGGAGGCGTTCCGCGGCCGCGCGTCTGCCTCCCGGGTGCGGGTCCCGGCCGTGGACTCCTCCGGCGGGAACTGGTATCTGTTCAGGCGGTCGGCGTATCTGAAATGCCGTCAGAAATGCTGGAGCGCTCGGAGAGCCGGGGTCGCGGGAGGCAGTCGTCATGTCCGAACTGGTGGAGCACGGGAAACTCTTCGTCGGCGGGGAACTGGTCGACCCCCTCGGCACGGACACCATCGAGGTGGTCTCACCGCACACCGAGCAGGTCATCGGACGCGTCCCGCACGCCTCGCGGGCCGACGTCGACCGGGCGGTCGCGGCCGCGCGTGCCGCCTTCGACCACGGGCCCTGGCCGAGGACGCCGCTCGAGGAGCGCATCGAGGTCGTCGGCAGGATCAAGGACGCGATCGCCGTACGGCACGAGGAGATCGCCCGCTCGATCAGCTCCCAGAACGGATCGCCGTACTCCTGGAGCGTCCTGGCCCAGGCGCTCGGCGCCATGATGGTCTGGGACGCGGCCATCACCGTCGCCCGCGACTTCACCTACGAGGAACCGCGCGGCGGAGTCCTCGGCCCCCTCCTCGTGCTGCGTGAACCGGTCGGCGTGGTCGCGGCCGTGATCCCCTGGAACGTCCCGCAGTTCGTCGCCGCGGCCAAGCTCGCGCCCGCCCTGCTCGCCGGCTGCGGCGTGGTCCTGAAGCCGTCGCCCGAGTCCCCGCTGGACGCCTACATCCTGGCCGACATCGTCCGTGAGGCCGGCCTGCCCGAGGGAGTGCTGTCGATCCTCCCCGCCGACCGCGAGGTCAGCGAGTACCTCGTCGGGCATCCCGGCGTCGACAAGGTCTCCTTCACCGGCTCGGTCCCGGCCGGCCGGCGCGTGATGGAGGTCGCCGCCCGCAACCTCACCCGCGTCACCCTCGAACTCGGCGGCAAGTCCGCCGCGGTCGTCCTGCCGGACGCGGACCTGGAGACGGCCGTCCAGGGCATCGTCCCGGCGGCCTGGATGAACAACGGCCAGGCGTGCGTGGCCCAGACCCGCATCCTGGTTCCGCGCGCCCGCCACGACGAGTTCGCCGACGCCTTCGCCGCGGCGGCCGGGGCGCTGGTGACCGGCGACCCGCTGGATCCGGCGACCCAGGTCGGTCCGCTCGTCGCCCGCCGCCAGCAGCAGAGGTCGCTCGACTACATCGCGCTCGGCCAGCAGGAGGGCGCCAAGGTCCTCGCCGGCGGCGGCCGCCCGGCCGGTCTCGACCGCGGCTGGTACGTCGAGCCGACCCTCTTCGGCGGCGTCGACAACGCCATGCGGATCGCCCGCGAGGAGATCTTCGGACCCGTCGTCTGCCTGCTGCCGTACGGCGACGAGGGCGAGGCCGCCGCGATCGCGAACGACTCCGAGTACGGGCTCAGCGGCAGTGTCTGGACGGCCGACGTCGAGCACGGCATCGACTTCGCCAGGCGGGTCAGGGCCGGGACGTACAACGTCAACACGTTCAGCCTCGACATGCTTGGCCCGTTCGGCGGATACAAGAACTCCGGGCTGGGGCGGGAGTTCGGTCCCGAGGGATACGGCGAGTACTTTGAGCACAAAATGGTTCATTTGCCGTCGGGATACGGGAGCGAGAGCTGATGGGTGACCGCTGGCAGGTCGAGGTCGACCGTGGTGTGTGCATCGGTTCGGGGATGTGTGTCAACAGCGCGCCGGACGGCTTCAAGCTGGACGCGGCCCGCCAGTCGCACCCCACCGAACCGGAGACCGACGCGAACGAGGACATCCTCACCGCGGCGGAGGGCTGCCCGGTCGAGGCCATCTCGATCCGGCTGCCGGGGAGCGGAGAGGCCGTGTTCCCGCCCGAGGAGTAGCCTCCTGCGGTCCGGTACCGGGGAGCAGGGTGGGGAAAATGGAGAAAGCAGAGGCCAGGCGGCTGATCGAACGGGCCCGGCAGGCCTTCGACGCCGGGGAGTGGCGGCAGTGCGCGGAGACCTACGAGCAGGTGCTCGCCCACTTCCCGGACGAGAGGGCCGGCGGCGTGTGGTGGTACGACGCGGCCCTCGCGTACAAGTTCCTGCGCGACTGGCCCAGGGCCTACGCCCTCGGACGCGAGGCCGCGGCCCGCGCGCCGCGCGGAGAAGGCGATCCGGCGTTCTGGAACCTGGGCATCGCGGCGACGGTCCTGCGCGAGTGGGAGGTGGCCCGCGACGCCTGGGCGGGCTTCGGCGTCCCGGTGCCGGAGGGGGAGGGGCCGATCGACGTCGACGGCGCCTTCGGCATGGCCTGCGTGCGGCTGGAGACGGACGGCGGGCAGGAGGTCGTGTGGGCCCGGCGGCTCTGTCCCACCCGTGCGCGGGTGTTGAGCGTGCCGTTCACCGGCGGCCGGCGTTTCGGCGAGGTCGTCGTGCACGACGGGGAGCCGAAGGGGGAGCGTGTGGTCGACGGTCAGCGGATCGCCGTCTTCGACGAACTGGTCCTCTTCGAGCCCTCGCCCCTGCCCACGCTGGTGGTGACCGTGAACGCCGCCGAGGCGTCGGACGTGCACGCCCTGGTCGGGCTGTTCGTGGAGCAGGGCTTCGGCGCGGAGCCGAAGAGCAGTTTCGTCCTGCACTGCCGTTGCTGCAGCGAGGGGACCGTGGAGCACGAGGGCGACGGTGTCCACGCCGGGGCGCAGGAGGTCGCGCTCGCGGCGCCGGTGGAGGAGGCCGGGCGCATCCTGGACGCGTGGTCGGGGCAGGTCGCGACCGGGCGGAGCTGGAGCGGACTCCGGACGGTCCGCTGAGGCGGGTCCCGGCCGGTGGGCCGCTCCCCGCTTCCGCCGGTGCGGCGGCCCTCGCCCGGGCCGGTCGGCCGACCGCTGCCGCAGCGGTTCCGCCGGGGGTTCCGGCCGGTCCCGGCGTTGGAGTGCTCGACGGTCCGCCGGGGCGGGTCCCGGCCGGTGGGCCGCTCCCCGCCTCAGTCGGTCCGCCGGCCCGGCTGCGTCCCCGGGGCCGTGAGGTCGATCAGGCGGCAGACCGTCTCGATGTCGATCTTCACCTGGGCGATCGAGGCGCGGCCGGACAGCCAGGTGATCAGGGCCGAGTGCCAGGTGTGCTCGATGACCCGGACGGCGGAGAGCTGTTCGGGCGTCGGGTCCTCCAGGCCCATCGCGTCCAGGATGATCGCCGTGGTCTGGCGCGAGACCGTGTCCACCTCGGGGCTGACGCTGCGATCGGCGAAGGTCAGCGCACGCACCATCGCGTCCGCCAGGTGCGGTTCGCGCTGCAGTGCGCGGAACGCCCGCATCAGGGTCTCGGCCACCCGCTGCGCCGCGCTGTCCGCGACCGGCGGGCGCTTGCGCAGGGTGGTGTGCAGATGCTGGAGCTGGTCCTGCATCGTGGCCACGAGCAGGTGCACCTTGGAAGGGAAGTAGCGGTACAGCGTGCCGAGGGCGACGCCGGCGGCCTCGGCGACCTCACGCATCTGCACGGCGTCGAAGCCGCCCCGGCTGGCCAGCTGCGCGCTGGCGTGCAGGATGCGGCGGCGCCTGGCCTCCTGGCGCTCCGTCAGGGGCGGGGCCGCCGGAACGGCCGGCCTGGCTTCCGCGCTCATCTCTTCCGTCCCCGTCCCCGTCCCCGATCCAGGGGCCCCTTCCGGCCCGCTGTCCGGATCCGTGCTGCGTTCCCGTTCCGGGCGCTGCCGGAGGGCCAGCATGGCAGGGCTCCGCGCCGTGGCGCGAATCACCTGATCCAGGCCTTACAGCAGCGCTACCTGCCGGTAGATTCGATGCTCCTTGAGCGATCAAGAACGATCAAGTGTGGAACTTGTTCTAGATTAGCGCGAGCGGTTACGCTCCGGCGAAAGTGGAGTGAGAAGGGGGCCGTAGGTGACCGCTGAGGCCATAGCGGCCGGGCCCCGTCGGGGTGCGTCCGGTGCCGATGACCGACCGCTGCGCATCGCGCTCCTCACCTACAAGGGCAACCCGTTCTGCGGGGGCCAGGGCGTCTACGTACGCCACCTGTCCCGGGAACTCGCCCGCCTCGGCCACAGCGTCGAGGTGATCGGCGCCCAGCCCTTCCCCGTGCTCGACGAGGGCGTGCCGCTCACCGAGCTGCCCAGCCTCGACCTGTACCGGCAGCCCGACCCCTTCCGCACCCCCGGGCGCGGCGAGTACCGCGACTGGATCGACGGGGTCGAGGTCGCCACCATGTGGACGGGCGGCTTCCCGGAGCCGCTGACGTTCTCGCTGCGCGCCCGGCGCCATCTGCTCGCGCGCCGGGGCGAGTTCGACGTCGTCCACGACAACCAGACCCTCGGGTACGGACTGCTCGGCGACCTCGGCGCACCGCTCGTCACCACCATCCACCACCCGATCACCGTCGACCGCCGCCTCGAACTCGACGCCGCTCAGAACTGGCGCCGCCGGGCGTCGGTGCGCCGCTGGTACGGCTTCACCCGGATGCAGAAGCGGGTCGCGCGCCGGCTGCCGTCCGTCCTCACCGTCTCCGGCTCCTCCGAGCAGGAGATCGTGGAGCACCTGGGTGTCCGTCCGGAGCGGCTGCGGGTCGTTCACATCGGCGCCGACACCGGCCTCTTCTCGCCGGATCCGTCGGTCGCCGAGGTGCCCGGCCGGATCGTGACGACGTCGAGTGCCGACGTGCCGCTCAAGGGCCTGGTGTTCCTCGTGGAGGCGCTCGCCAAGCTCCGTACGGAGCAGCCCGACGCGCACCTCGTCGTCGTCGGCAAGCGCGCCGAGGACGGACCCGTGGCCCGGATGATCGGGCGGTACGGCCTCGAGGACGCCGTGCGGTTCGTGAAGGGCATCTCCGACCAGGAACTGGTGGACCTCGTGCGCAGCGCCCAGGTGGCGTGCGTCCCGTCGCTGTACGAGGGCTTCTCGCTGCCCGCGGCCGAGGCGATGGCGACCGGCACCCCGCTGGTCGCCACGACCGGCGGCGCCATCCCGGAGGTCACCGGCCCCGACGGCGAGGCCTGCCTCGCCGTGCCGCCCGGCGACGCCCACGCCCTCGCCGGCGCGCTCGGCCGGCTCCTCGGGGACGCGGGACTGCGACGCCGGATCGGGACGGCCGGACGGGACCGCGTCCTGTCCCGGTTCACCTGGACCCGTGCGGCCCAGGGCACGGCGGAGCTCTACCGCGAGGCCATCGCGGCACGCCCGGCCGCGGCCGGTACCCGATGAACACCCGGCGTTCCGCACCGCGGGCGAGGACCCGCTCCGCGGGTGCGGGCGGCGGGTCCGCACCATCTGCAAGGCGCGCCCCCAGCGAGGGCGCCGTGACCCACCCGGAAGGGCAGACCTCGTGCTGACCGTCGACTTCACCCGCTTTCCGCTCGCCCCGGGCGACCGTGTGCTCGATCTCGGCTGCGGTGCCGGGCGGCACGCGTTCGAGTGCTACCGGCGCGGAGCCCGGGTCGTGGCCCTCGACCAGAACGGCGAGGAGATCCGCGAGGTCGCCAGATGGTTCGCGGCGATGAAGGAGGCCGGCGAGGCGCCCGAGGGCGCGAGCGCCACCGCGATGGAGGGCGACGCACTCAACCTGCCCTTCCCCGACGACTCGTTCGACGTCGTCATCATCTCCGAGGTGATGGAGCACATCCCGGACGACAAGGGCGTCCTCGCCGAGATGGTCCGGGTGCTCAGGCCCGGCGGCCGGATCGCGGTCACCGTGCCCCGCTACGGCCCGGAGAGGGTCTGCTGGGCGCTGTCCGACGAGTACCACGAGGTGGAGGGCGGCCACATCCGCATCTACCGGGCCGACGAACTCCTCGGCAGGATCCGCGAGGCGGGCCTCAGGCCGTACGGCAGCCACCACGCCCACGCGCTGCACTCGCCGTACTGGTGGCTGAAGTGCGCGTTCGGCGTCGACAACGACAAGGCGCTGCCGGTGCGCGCGTACCACAAGCTCCTCGTCTGGGACATCATGAAGAAGCCCCTGCTCACCAGGGTCGCCGAGCAGGCGCTGAACCCGCTCGTCGGCAAGAGCTTCGTGGTGTACGCGACCAAGCCGCACCTGCCCGGGGCCGACGCGTGACCGTGCCCTGGCGCCGTCAGGGGCGTACCGAGCACCTCGTCCTGCCCGGGGTCCTCACTGCCGAGCAGGCCGCCGAGACCGTCGCCGGCATCCTCGCCGTCCAGCGCGAGGACGGGGCGATCCCCTGGTTCCGCGGACACCACCTGGACCCGTGGGACCACACCGAGGCCGCCATGGCGCTGGACGCGGCGGGCGAGCACTCCGCGGCGGCCCGCGCCTACGAGTGGCTGGCACGCCATCAGAACGAGGACGGCTCCTGGTACGCCGCCTACCACGACGGCGAGGCCGACCGACCCACCGACCGGGGGCGCGAGACCAACTTCTGCGCCTACCTGGCCGTCGGGGTCTGGCACCACTACCTGGCGACCGGCGACGACGTGTTCCTGGACCGGATGTGGCCCTCCGTGCACGCGGCGATGGAGTTCGTGCTCCGTCTCCAGCAGCCCGGCGGTCAGATCGGCTGGAAGCGGGAGGCTCCGGAGGACGGCGGGGCGGCGGTCGACGACGCTCTGCTGACCGGCAGTTCGTCCGTCTTCCACGCGCTGCGCTGCGCCCTCGCCATCGCCGAGGAGCGCGAGGAGCCGCAGCCGGACTGGGAGCTGGCGACCGGAGCCCTCGGGCACGCCATCCGCCGCCACCCCGAGCGCTTCCTCGACAAGTCCCACTACTCGATGGACTGGTACTACCCCGTCCTCGGCGGCGCCGTCACCGGCGACGAGGCGAAGGCCAGGATCGACGCGGGTTGGGACGCGTTCGTGGTCCCCGGACTCGGCGTGCGGTGCGTGCTGCCCAACCCGTGGGTGACCGGCGGGGAGAGCTGCGAACTGGCCCTGGCGCTGTGGGCGGTGGGGGAGTCCGACCGGGCGCTGGAGATCCTGCAGTCCGTACAGCACCTGCGCGCCGAGGGCGGCATGTACTGGACGGGCTACGTCTTCGAGGGCGACCGCGCCGTGTGGCCGGAGGAGCTCACCACGTGGACGGCGGGTTCGCTGCTGCTCGCGGTGGCCGCCCTGGGGGGCGACGAGGCGACCACCGCGGTGTTCGGCGGGGAGCGGCTGCCGCGCGGCCTCGAACCGGAGTGCTGCCGGTAGGTCCGTCACCGGCCGCGGGTCCCCCGCCGGCCGCGCGGGGAGAGGGTCAGCCGTGGCGGCGCAGCCGGCCCGCCACGGCATGCCCGACGAAGAGGTACACGACCGCGGCGAGACCGTAGCCCGCCACGACCCGTGCCCACGCCTCGTCGAACGTGAACAGATCGTGCGACCAGCCGGCGAGCCAGCCGGCCACGTCCCGGATCAGGATGACCAGGTCGTTGGCGCGGTTCGCGTCCAGCAGGTACATCAGGATCCACAGGCCGATGATGACGGCCATCACATCGGCGACCACCATGATGATCGTCGCCGCCTGGTTGCTACCACTTCTGCGGGGAGACATGGCAACCGGATTGCCGTTCTCCGTTGAACCAAACCCTGGAGGGATTCGCCCGAGTGGCGGGGCGGCCGGTACTGGGCGACGCCGGCGCGAGAGGCCTCCGGGCGGGGCGGTCCGTGGAGGCCAGGCGCGGGGGAGCCGGCTCGGGGAGGTCAGGGAGGACTGCCATGCCCACTCCGGGAACGACGACCGCCCGCCGGGAGCCCGCCAGGACGGGCCGGCCGCCGCGCCGGGCGGCCGTGGCCCCGCTGCTGTGCTGCGCGCTGCTGGGCGGGACCGCGGCGTGCGGCGGCGACGACGAGGCGGGCGCCGCGGCCACGCCGACGGACGCGGTGGAGGCGCAGAAGTTCGCCAGGACCCGTTTCGTGGCGAACGCCGGGCTCGCGGCGGGCGCGGTCCAGCAGTGGATCGTCAAGCCGTACCGCGCGGAGAAGTTCCATAAGGGCGCCGAGGGCCGGAAGACCGCTCTCGTGAAGGCCGGCCTGGCGGGCGCGTTCGCGTACGACAGGCTCAAGGCGGCGGCGACCGACGCCAAGGGCGATCCGCTGCTGGCGAAGGCGATCGCACCGATCGGCGCGGGCATCGAGTCCCTGAAGGGGCTCGGCTCCAAGATCCGCAAGGGGCAGGTGGGCGAAACCGACATCGGTGCCTTCGAGGACGTCGTCGACCAGGTCAAGGACGCCGGCCGGGGCGGTGGTGAAGGAGAAGGTCCCGACGGCCATCCAGCTGAGCGGCGGCTGACGTGCGCCGGCCCGGCTGCGGGCCTGCGGACGAGTCCGCCGGTCGTGCCCGGTGACGGCCGGGCGCGGTCCCCGTCCGAACGGGGCCCGGCCCGTGGTCCGTTCGACGCCGCCCCGTTTGCGTCCGGCAGAAGCGGCAATTCGAACGCCATGACCAACTCAAGCGCGAACAACAACGGCAGCGGCACGACGACCCGTGCCACCAAGACGGCCAAGGCGACCGCCGCCAAGGCCAAGGAGTCCTCGACGAAGGCGGCGCAGAGCACCGCGTCGAAGGCGGAGTCGGCGGGCAGCACGGCCGGCCGGGCCGCGGAGACCGCCGGCAGCGGCACGGCACGCGCCGTCAAGTCGGCGGGCAGCGGCGTCGGACGCGCCGCGACCACGGCGGGCTCGGTGGCCTCCACCGCCCTCAAGGGCGCCGGTTCGGCCGCCGGGCAGGTGGCGTCCGTCGCCACGACCGCCTGGACGGTGCTGAAGGCCCGCAAGCTCATCGCGGCGGGTGCCACGGCCGGCGCCACGGCCCTGGGCGCGGTCTCCTACCTCGCGGGCCGGCGCTCCGAGCGCAGCAGCCACGGCCCGGTCACCCGGATGACCGGCGGGCGCTTCTAGCGCGGTGGCGGCTCCGCGAGAGCCGTCACGGCCGGGCCGCGCACGCCGGGCCCCGCCCTGCCCGTGCGCCGCGCCGCCGGGACCGTCCGGGCGGTTCGCCCGGCCCGGGGGCGGCCCGGGGACCCCGCGGTTCGTCGAGCCGTCGGGCCTCCGGTCGCGGCAGGTACCAGGCGGACCCTCCGGGAGCGGCCGTGTCGGGGCGGCCCCGGTTGCTCCCCGGCGCTTCCGCCTCGCGAGCGCACGTGCCGGAGTAGGCGCGCCCCGCCCTCCCGGCGGACGGCGCCGCCTGCGGGCGGGGTTCAGCCGTTCAGCTCCGCCAGGACCCTCAGGGTGCGGGGGTCCGGCGCCGTCACCAGCAGGTCGGTGACCGGGCCCTTGCGCCATGAGTCCAGCCGCTCGGCGATGCGTTCCCGCGGTCCCACGAGCGAGATCTCGTCGGCGAAGGCGTCGGGTACGGCGAGCACCGCCTCCTCGCGGTGGCCCTCGGCGAACAGCCGCTGGATGTGCCTGGCTTCGGACTCGTAGCCCATGCGCGCCATCAGATCGGCGTGGAAGTTGCGGGCCGCGTGGCCCATGCCGCCGATGTAGAAGCCCAGCATCGCCTTGACCGGGAGCAGCCCTTCGGCGACGTCGTCGCAGACGTGGGCACGGGCCATCGGCGCGATCATGAAGTCCTCGGGCAGCTCGGTGAGCGACGCCTCGTGGACGCCCGTCCGCAGCGGCGACCAGTACAGCGGCAGCCAGCCGTCCGCGATCCGGGTCGTCTGGGCGATGTTCTTCGGCCCCTCGGCCCCCAGCAGCAACGGCAGCCCGGCCCGCAGGGGATGGGTGATCGGCTTGAGTGCCCTGCCGAGGCCGGTGCCGTCCTCGCCCGTGTACGGGAGGGTGTGGAAGCGGCCGTCGAGTTCCACTGGGCCCTCGCGGCGGAGGACCTGGCGGACGACGTCCACGTACTCCCGGGTCGCCGTCAGCGGGCTGCTCGGGAACGGCCGTCCGTACCAGCCCTCGACGACCTGCGGCCCCGACAGACCGAGCCCCAGGAGCATCCGCCCGCCCGAGAGGTGGTCGAGGGTGAGCGCGTGCATGGCGGTGGCGGTGGGGGTACGGGCCGCCATCTGCGCCACCGCGGTGCCGAGCCGGATGCGCGTGGTACGCGCGGCGATCCAGGTGAGCGGGGTGAACGCGTCCGAGCCCCATGCCTCGGCCGTCCACACGGAGTCGTAGCCGAGCCGCTCCGCCTCCACGGCCAGGTCGGTCTGCGCGGGGTCCGGGCCGCGCCCCCAGTAGCCGAGTGCGAGTCCGAGCCGCATGACCCCAGCCCCTCCCACTGCGCTGACGTACCGTCAGTTCGCTGTTCACGGGCGACTGTACGGCAACGGCCCCCCGCCCGGAAGGGAAAGGCGAGGGGCCGTGCTGTGCGCCGGTCGGACGGCGGGTCAGCCGCGCTGGATGCCGGTGGTGTCCTGCAGCACGCCGCGCCGGCCGTCCTGCGTCTGCGCCACCAGGGCCGGACCGCGCTGGTCGACCGCGAGGTACCAGGTGCCGGGCGCCAGTTCGGCGATCGGCGTAGGGGCGCCGTCCTCCGCGTACAGCGGCCGGGCCACCGGCACCGCGAACCAGAACGGCGAGAAGTCCTGGGCCGGGCCGCCCTGCGGCTGCCCCTGTGCGGCGCCGGGCTCCCGGCCCCCGTACGGCTGCTGCTGCCCCGGCCGGCCGCCGTAGGGCTGCTGCTGGGCGCCGGGGTAGCCGTAACCGCCCTGCGGCTGCGCGCCGTAAGGCTGCGGGGTCTGCGGCCTGGGCGCGCCGATCAGGGGGGCCTTGAGCGCGGGGACGAGCGGGGTGGCGATCGCGCCCGCGGCCAGCACCAGGGTGCCGAGCAGGCCGAGGATCGCACCCGCACCCGCGTCGCCGCTGATGTCGATGATCGTCCAGAACATCGTCCACAGGGCGAAGAGGCTCAGGGCGACGCCGAGCTGCGCGACGTCGAGGCCCACGACCTTGCGCCCCGGCATGGCACGGCCGACGATGATCAGCCCCGCGGCGATGATCCCGCCGAGGTGGACGGACATCACCGTGCCCAGCGAGTCCCAGGCGTTCGGCACCGCGGAGCAGTCGACGCCGCTCGGGCAGTCGACGCTGAAGAAGTCGAGGAACGAGGCGATGAACAGCACCACCGCTGCTCCGATCACCACGCCATCGCCTCGAGTGAGGGAGCGGATGTTCACGTGTAGTCCTTAGTCGGTTGCGTCTCGTCGTGGCGGTCGTCGGTGCCGCCGGTCGGCGGTGCACGCACGGAGGCTCGGGGGTGGCCCCATCGTACGGGTGCCGGTGGGAACCGGTATGAGACCCCCGTACCCGGCGGGGACGAATCTATCGCCTGCCCCGTCCGCCCCGGGCGGTAGGTGCTGACGCCCTGGTCTACCCCAGCAGATAGGTGGTGATGCCCTCGGCGATCCCCTGCGCCGCCTTCTGGCGCCACTGCGAACTCCTCAGCAGGGCCGCGTCCTTCGCGTCGCGCATGTTCCCGCACTCGACGAACACCTTGGGAACGGTCGACAGATTCAGTCCACCGAGATCCCCGCGCTCGTCCAACCCCGTGGCGCCGCCGATGTAGTTGGCCGGCGCGCTGCCGGTGGCCTGCACGAACTTCCCTGCGATGCGTTCCGCGAGTTCGCGGGACGGGCCGACGATCTCCGTGGTGTCGGCGGCGCCGCGCTTCACCAGGGCGGGGTGGATCACGTGGAAGCCGCGGTTGCCGCTGCCCGAGCCGTCGGCGTGGATCGAGACCACCGCGTCGGCTCCGGCCGCGTTGCCGATGCGGGCCCGCTCGTCCACACAGGGGCCGTACGGCCGGTCGCCGTCCTGGGTGAATCGCACCGTTGCGCCCTGCTTCTCCAGCAGGGTGCGAAGACGGTGTGAAACATCGAGGGTGAACGCGGCCTCGGTGTAACCGTCGTTGGTGGCCGTGCCCGTGGTGTCGCACTCCTTGCTGTTCGTCCCGATGTCCACGTGCCGGTTGATCTCGCGGGCGTGCCGGAAGTTCCCCGGGTTGTGACCGGGGTCGATCACGACGACCCGGCCCGCGAGGGGCCCCCTGCCCGGAGTGGCGGGCTTGGCGTCCCCGGAGGGTGTCTCCGGGGTGTCCGAACCCCGGGGCGCCGGGGCGGCACCGGACGGCGCGGCGGACGGCGCGGTGCCGGTCTCCTCCGGGCCTCCGGGTGCGGCGCCGGAGCCGCTCGAACCGCCGCAGCCGGCGAGCGTCACCGCCGTCAGCACGGCGACGGTGAGGGCGGCTCCGCCGCGGGCCACGGCCCGGGACGCGAGGAGGCGGGGCCGGGGGGAGGGCTGCTGGCTCAGGTCGTACGGCACGTCGCGATGCTAGGGGATGACGGCGGCGACACCTCAGATTCCGGCACCAGTGCGCCGCAGTACCCGCAGCGAGCCGGTGGCCGACACCTCGGTGAACGCGCCGGAGGCGAGCGCCCTCAGGTAGATCCGGTAGGGCGCCTGGCCGGTCCACTCGTCGACCGGGTCGGGGAAGACGTCGTGGATGACCAGCAGGCCGCCCCCGGCCACCTGGGGGGCCCAGCCCTCGTAGTCGTTCCCGGCGTGCTCGTCGGTGTGCCCGCCGTCGATGAAGACCAGGCCCACCTCGCGGTCCCAGACCTTCGCCACCTGCGGAGACCGTCCCACGACGGCGATCACGTGGTCCTCCAGCCCGGCCGCGTGCACGGTGCGGCGGAAGGTGGGGAGGGTGTCCATCCGCCCGACCTCGGGGTCCACGAGTTCCGGGTCGTGGTAGTCCCAGCCGGGCTGCTGCTCCTCGCTGCCGCGGTGGTGGTCGACGGTGACCGCCACGGTGCCGGACTCGCGTGCGGCGTCCGCCAGCAGGATCGTGGACCGGCCGCAGTACGTCCCGACCTCCAGCAGCGGCAGCCCGAGCGCCCCGGCCTCCACGGCCGCCGCGTACAGGGCGAGGCCCTCGCCGACGGGCATGAAGCCCTTGGCGGCCTCGAACGCGGCGAGGATCTCCGGCTTGGGGGCGGCGGTGGCCATGGGATTCCTCCGGCGGCGGGGTGGGTCCGACGTGGACGGGGCTGATGTGCGTGGGGCTGACGTGGGGCGGAGCGAACGGGCCGGACGCACGGGCGCCCGGACGTCACATCGTAGGCTCCGCGGGGGCCGCCAGCCGGGCGGGGGCGATCACCGGCTGTTCCCGGGCGAGCGGCCGGTGCGGCAGGCCGGGGAGCGGGCGGAGCGTGCCGTCCGGCCGCAGGGAGGGGCATGCGGCCATGGGCATGCCCATCCAAGGGGGGAGGCTCCGCCCGCGGGCGCCTGCCGTCATCGGCGGGCCTCACCACCGCCGCGTCGCGGGTGCCCGTCGGGGAGTGGAGTGGGCCGCGCCCCCACGAGACCTCGTCCCGGTCCTGCTCGTCCCGGTCCTGCTCGTCGCGGTCCTGCTCGTCGCGGGGCCGCCGACGACTGCACGGCGTGGGCCGTCACGGTCGTCCCGCTGCTCGCGGCGGCGTTCGCGGTGAGCCCTACTCGTGCGGGAGGGCTGACGGCTCCCCGCCCCGCGGGCGGTGCCCCGGCCGGGAACGGGCCCCGCGCGCGGCGACCGGGCGCCGACGGGTGTTCCCGCCGGATTGGGGACACGATGGACACACGCACGAGAGCTGCCCGGCGACCGCCCGGGACGACGACTGCTGCGGAGGCGCCATGGACACCTGGGCGACGTGGACCACTCAGGGGATCATCGCCGGCACCGGCGGGGTCATGACCACGGAAGGTGGTCCGATCACAGGAGACGTGACCGTGCACACCACGTGGATCGACGGCCTGGCGCAGGTGACCGTGCAGCACACCGGGGCGACCGACTGGTACGCCGTGCAGGGCAGCCCCGTGCCCGCCGAGGACGAGGACGCGGGCCGGGCCGTGCACCAGGCGGCCGTGGAGGCGGTCAAGGAGGGTGGCGGCAGGGCGTTCTCGTTCCCCGTCTGAGGTGTCGGCCGCTCGGCGCCGGTGGTGTCCGCCGGGCGGCGGCGTTCGGCCCTTTCGCGGCTCGCGTACGGAGGTGCTCGCGCCGCCCGGCGGACACCGCACGGGGGAGCCGTCGCCGCCCGGACGCGGCACCGCGATTCAGGCCGTGCGCCGCTTCCGTCATGCATCTGACCTTCCGTCAGATTGAAACGTGTTCTACTCTCCGGCTCCATGGGGAGCGGAAGCATCGCGATCACTCACGAACAGCGAGCCCTCGCGGACTCCGTGCGCCGCTGGCTCGCCCGCGCCGTACCGCCCGAAACGGTGCGCAAGCTGCTCGACGCGCCGGCGTCCGGCGGGGGGAGGCCGGCCTACTGGGACGGTGCCGCCGAACAGGGACTGCTCGGCGTGCATCTGCCGGAGGCGTACGGCGGCGGGGGCGGCACGCTCCTCGATCTCGCCGTCGTCCTGGAGGAGACCGGACGGGCAGCCCTGCCCGGTCCGTACCTGCCGAGCGTGCTGGCCTCCGCCGTACTGGAGCGCGCCGGGCGTCCGGACCTGGCCGCGGCGCTCGCCGGCGGCCGCCGGGTCGGCGCCGTGGCACTCGGCCCCGGTGGCCTCACCGCGACCGCCGCCGCCGGGGGAGCCCTCCTCCTCGACGGGACCGCGCCTCCCGTACTCGCCGGTACCGACGCCGATCTGCTCGTACTCGCCGCCGGCCCGAACCCGGTCCTGCTCGCCGTGGACGCCGCCGACCTCGCCGTACGCGGACACGCGAGCGCCGACCCGACCCGGCCCACCGCCGAGGTCACCGCGCACGGGGTCACCGTCCCCGCGGACCGCGTCCTCACCGCCCCACCCGGGATCGTGCCGGAGCTCGCGGCCGTGCTGTTCGCCGCCGAGGCGTGCGGCACGGCCGGCTGGGCGCTGCACACCGCAACCGAGTACGCGAAGGTCCGTGAACAGTTCGGGCGACCCATCGGGCGGTTCCAGGCCGTCAAGCACCTGTGCGCGGACATGCTCGTCCGCGTCGAACAGGCCCGGGCCCTCGCCTGGGACGCCGCCCGCGCCGCCGGCGGAAGCGCTGACCGGAGCACCGGCGCCGGCCGCCACGGCGGCGCAGACGTGAACCACGGCGGCCCCGGCGCAAGCCCCGGGGCGGCGCTGGCCGCCGCGCTCGCCGCGGCCACCGCACTCGACGCCGCGTACGGCTGCGCCAAGGACTGCATACAGATCCTCGGCGGCATCGGGTTCACCTGGGAACACGACGCCCACCTCCATCTGCGCCGCGCCCTCGTCGCCCGGCAGCTCCTCGGTCCGGGCGACGCCCACCGCCTGCGCGCCGTACGGCTCGCCGCCGACGGCGTACGCCGTGAGCTGCGACTCGAACTCCCCCCGGAGACCGAGCCGTTCCGGGTGCGGGCCCGTCGGGCCGTCGCCCCCGCACGAGGGCTGGACCCGGCCGCTGCCCGCCGGCTCCTCGCCCCCACCGGCCATGCCGCCCCCCACCTCCCGCCCCCGTACGGCCTCGGAGCCGGCCCGCTCCGGCAACTCGCCGTCCAGGAGGAGCTGCGGGCCGCCGGGGTGAGCGTCGGGGACCTGGGCATCGCCACCTGGGTGGTGCCGTCCCTCATCGCCCACGGCACCGACGAGCAGAAGGCCCGCTATGTGCTGCCGACCCTGAGCGGCGAACTCCGCTGGTGCCAGCTCTTCAGCGAGCCGGCCGCGGGCTCCGACCTGGCGGGCCTGCGCACCCGAGCCGAGCGCCTGCCCGACGGGCGCTGGCGGATCACGGGCCAGAAGGTGTGGACCAGCGCCGCGCGGAGTGCCGACCACGGTGTCCTCCTCGCCCGTACGAATCCCGATGCGCCCCGGCACAAGGGACTCACGTACTTCCTCGTCGACATGAAGGGCACCGCGGGCATCGACGTCCGGCCGCTGCGGGAGATCACCGGCGAAACGCTGTTCAACGAGGTCTGGTTCGACGGCGCCGTGCTGCCCGCCGACGCCGTCGTCGGCCAGGTGGACGACGGCTGGCGCGTCGCCCGCAACACCCTCGGCAACGAACGCGTCCACATGGCCGACCAGTTGACGTTCGGCACGGGCCTCGAGGAGCTGATCGCGCGGAGCCCCGGCCTCGACGACGCCTCCCGCGCCCGGATAGGCGCCCTCGCCGCCGAGGCGCACGCGCTCGGCTGCATCGCGCTGCGCACCACACTGCGGCAGGTCGACGGCTTGGAGCCGGGGCCCGGCGCGTCGGTGCGCAAGCTCGTGCAGACCTCGCACCAGCAGAAGGTCGCCGAGCTGTCCCTGGAACTGCTCGGCCCCGAGGGCGCGGTCCGCGAGGGGCCGGGCGAACGCGCCGTCCACGAAGTGCTGATGTCCCGCTGTCTGACGATCGCGGGCGGCACCACCCAGGTCCAGCTGAACGTCGTCGCCGAGCGCCTGCTCGGCCTGCCCCGGGACTGACGGCCCGGGACGGAGCTTGGAGAACGGCGGTCCCGGGGCGGGCCGTCCCGAGACCCTGAGACCGAAGGAGTCGTTCCGGTGAAGAGCTACATCGTCGGTGTGGGGATGACGAAGTTCGAGAAGCCCGAGTCGAGGGACTGGCGGTACCCGGACATGGCGCAGGAGGCCGGCACCGCGGCCCTGGCCGACGCCGGCATCCCGTACGAACTCGTCCAGCAGGTCCCCGTCGGCTACTGCTTCCAGCCCTCCACGGCCGGGCAGCGCGCCGTGTACGAACTCGGTCTCACCGGCGTCCCCGTCTACAACGTCAGCAACAACTGCGCCACCGGTTCCACGGCGCTGATGCTGGCCCGGCAGCTCGTCGCGGGCGGGCTGAGCGACTGCGTACTCGCGCTGGGCTTCGAGCAGATGAGGAAGGGAGCGCTCGGCGGGGGCGCGGGCGGAGGGGACCTCGCCGGCTCACCCGTGGCCCGGCACTACGGGATCATGGCCGCGACCCACGGGTTCGAGCGGACCCCGCCCACCGCCCAGATCTTCGGCAACGCGGCCCGCGAGCACATGGAACGCCACGGCACCATCGAGCGGCAGCTCGCCGCCGTCGCAGCCAAGAACCACCGGCACTCCGCCGCCAACCCGTACGCCCAGTTCCGCACGGTGTACGAGGTGGACGAGATCCTCGCCGACAAGCCGGTCCACCCCCCGCTCACCCGTCTCCAGTGCTCACCCACCTCCGACGGGGCCGCCGCGGCCGTCGTCGTCTCCGAACGGTTCCTCGTCGAACACGGCCTCCACGACAAGGCCGTCGAGATCGCCGGACAGTCGATGGCCACCGACACCGCCGACTCGTTCAGCTCGGGCTCCTGCGTCGACGTCGTCGGCACCCCCGTGTCCCGAGCCGCGGCCCGGGGGGCTTTCGAGGAGTCCGGACTCGGCATCGAGGACATCGACGTCGTCGAGTTGCACGACTGCTTCTCGATCAACGAGCTGCTGACGTACGAGGCGCTCGGCATGTGCCCGGACGGCGGGTCCGGCGAGCTCGTCGAGTCCGGGGCGACGACGTACGGCGGACGGTGGGTGGTCAACCCCTCGGGCGGCCTCATCTCCAAGGGGCACCCCCTGGGAGCTACCGGCCTCGCCCAGGCCGCGGAACTGACCTGGCAGCTGCGCGGCGAGGCCGGACCGCGCCAGGTCCCCGGCGCGCGCACGGGACTCGCCCACAACATCGGTCTGGGCGGCGCGGCGGTGGTGACGGTGCTGCGGAAGGAGTGAGGGGGCGGGGCGGACGGGACGCCGGGCGCCCCGCGCTGGTCGCGGGGAGCGCCGGCGGCGTCCGCTGCCGGTCCCTGGCCGGCGGACGGCTTCCGCACCGTGGGGGGGGCCGCGCGGAATCGGCCCTGACCGGTCCGACCTGAGGGCGGGGGCTGCCGAGACGGCTCCCGGCCAGGTGGGAGGCCGCGACCTAGGACCGGAGTCCCCGGTCTCGTCCGTCGAAATCAGGATGTACGGATGAACAGGTGCCTGGGAGCATGACGCTCATGACCCACGCCCACCGTGCCCCGACCGGCATCTCAGACCCCGCCGCAGCGGTCGCGGGGCGCACCGACCGCACCGAACAGCGGATGTGGGCCGTGGTGCTGGCTGCCTGCGCCGGGCAGTTCCTCGTCGTGCTGGATGTGTCCGTCGTCAACACGGCGCTGCCGTCGATGCGGAGCGACCTGGGGCTGAGCAGCGCGGGGCTGCAGTGGGTCGTCAACGCGTACTCGATCGTCCTCGCCGGTTTCATGCTGCTCGGCGGACGCGCCGGGGATCTCTACGGCCGCAAGCGGATGTTCCTGGTGGGCCTGGGGGTGTTCACCGTCGCGTCGCTGGCGGGCGGGCTCGCGCAGGAGGGCTGGCAACTGCTCGCCGCGCGCGCCGGGCAGGGTCTGGGTGCGGCCGTTCTCGCCCCCTCGACGCTGACACTGCTCACCTCGGCCGTGCCGGAGGGCCCCGCACGGGCCCGGGCCATCGCCACCTGGACCGCCGTCGGTGCCGGTGGCGGGGCGGCGGGCGGACTCGTCGGCGGGGTGCTCACCGAGGCCCTCTCCTGGCGCTGGACCCTGCTGATCAACGTGCCCATCGGCGCGGCGGTCGTCGCCCTCGGCGCCTGGTGGCTCACCGAGTCCCGCGCGGGGGAGCGTCGCCGGCTGGACCTGCCGGGCGCCGTGCTCGTCACGGCCGGGCTGGCGACGCTCGCCTACGGCGTCGTGCAGACCGAGCAGGACGGCTGGACCGCTCCCGAGAGCCTGCTGCCGTTGCTCGCCGGACCGGCGCTGCTCGGCGCCTTCGTCGCGGTCGAGGCCCGGACGAGGACGCCCCTGATGCCGCTGAAGCTGTTCCGGACTCGGGCGGTGTCGGCGGCGAACGCCGCGATGTTCAGCTGTGGCGCGGCGATGTTCTGCATGTGGTACTTCATGACGCTCTACGCCCAGAACGTGCTGCACTACGGCCCGCTGGCCGCCGGACTCGCCCTCATGCCCAGTTCGCTCGCGGTCGTTCTCGGATCCAAACTCGCCCCGCGGCTGATGCGGGTCGCCGGTGCGCGCCATGTCGCCGTGTTCGGGGTGCTGGTGTCCGCGGCCGGCTTCGGGTGGCAGTCCACGATGGACGCGCACGGCTCGTACGTGACCGCGATCATGCTTCCGGGAATGTTGATGATGGCCGGCGGGGGTCTGGCGGGCACACCGCTCGCCTCCCTGGCGACCTCGGGCGCCGCGCCTGGCGACGCGGGCCTCGTCTCCGGCCTGATAAACACCTCACGGGTGATGGGCGGGGCGTTCGGCCTCGCGGTGCTCGCGACGGTGGCGGCGGCCCGCTCGGGCGGCTCGGCGACCCCAGAGGCGCTGGCGGCCGGGTACGCCCTGGCCTTCCGGACCGGGACGGGCATCCTGTTGGGCGGTGCGCTGATGATGCTGCTGTGGCTGCCGAAGGACCGCGTGCGGCACGCCTGATCACCGAGTGGCACGGGGACGCGGGCTGGCACGGGGGGCGCCGCCCGCTGCGGCGCACAGGCGCTCGGTGGGGGAGTACGGGGGCGGGCGTACGGGGGCGCACGCCCGCACGGGCCACGATTCCCCTGCCGGTTCGGATTCGGGATCGTGTGATCGCCCCCTCAGGGGCAGCCGCGCACATCCCTCTCCCGCGGGGGATGCGGAGTCGGAGCCGGCTCCGCGTCCGCCGCGGCGAGGGCCGGATCGACGACCGTCTCCCCGCGCAGCACCCGGCGGATCGCGTCCGCGAGTTCCTCCACCGGCCCGTCCTTGACGAGGAATCCCGCGGCCCCGGCCTCCATCGCCCGCCGCAGCGCGCCGGGGCGTGCGAACGTCGTCAGGATCAGCACCCGGCAGTCCGGCACCTCGTCCCGGAGGAGCGCCGCCGCGTCCAGCCCGCCGGGGCCGGGCAGTTCGATGTCCAGCAGCGCCACGTCGGGCCGGGTGACGAGAGCCGAGGCGACGATCGCGTCGCCCGCGGCCACCTGCGCCACGACCTCGATGTCCGCTTCCATCCCGAGCAGCAGTGCGAGGCCGCCGCTCATCCCCTGGTCCTCCGCGAGCAGAACCCTTACGGACTTGCCGGACCGTCGTTCGTGGGGCTTTTCGTCCATCGCATCAGGATATGGCCGAAGTGCCCGTCGAGCGCCGGGGGTGTGGGCATTCGGGTTCCGGTGGGTGCGGGGTGGGCTGTGCTCGGCGGGGCCCCGGAGGTGTCCGCGGGTGGGCTGTGCTCGGCGGGGCCCCGGAGGTGTCCGCGGGTGCGCCGGAGGAGTGGCCCGGGCCTTCGGAGGGTGGCTCCGCAGGCCCCCGTGAGCGGCCGGACACACCGATCTGACGCTGCGTCAGCAGACTTCACAAGTGATGGGACGTGCGTTATACATAGGGGCCAACCGGCCTAGAACGCGTTCTAGAACACCCTCGTGGAGCGGCCGGCCCCGTACGGCCTCGGTGCGGCCGACGGTGCGGACGGCCGCACCGAGGTCTTCCACTCCCTCCAGGGGAGCCAAGGAACCAAGGAGCAGCGTCCCCATGCCCATCGATGCCGCCAAGGCGATCGCAGCGGAGCCCCGCAGCGCCGAGATCAGCTGGGACCACAAGGACATCCAGCTCTACCACCTCGGGCTCGGCGCCGGCGTCCCCGCCACCGACCCCG
Organism: Streptomyces sp. NPDC049887; assembly: GCF_040656535.1. NCBI lineage: Bacteria > Bacillati > Actinomycetota > Actinomycetes > Kitasatosporales > Streptomycetaceae > Streptomyces > Streptomyces sp. NPDC049887. The sequence continues at coordinate 158,847 of NZ_JBFAMM010000006.1, forward strand.
ACGAACTGCGCTACACCCTCGAGTCCCGGCTGCACGTGCTGCCCAGCTTCGCCACCGTCGCGGGAGCGGGTATGAGCGTGGTCGGCGGGCTCTCCGCCCCCGGCATCGACGTCGACCTCGCCGCCGTGCTGCACGGCGGCCAGTCGGTCACGCTCCACCGCCCCATCCCCGTCGAGGGCCGGGCCACCAGTACCTCCCGCGTCGCCGCCGTCTACGACAAGGGCAAGGCCGCGGTCCTGGTGCTGCGCACCGATGCGGCCGACGCGGACGGCCCCCTGTGGACGAGCGACGCGCAGATCTTCGTCCGCGGGGAGGGCGGCTTCGGCGGCGAGCGCGGCCCCTCCGTCGGCACCGGGCAGCCGGACCGCGAGCCGGACCGGACCGTCGAACGGACCGTCCGCGAGGACCAGGCGCTCCTCTACCGGCTCTCCGGCGACTGGAACCCACTGCACGCCGACCCGGAGTTCGCGAAGCTCGCGGGCTTCGACCGGCCCATCCTGCACGGCCTGTGCACGTACGGCATGACGCTCAAGGCGATCGTCGACACGCTCCTCGGCGGGGACGTCACCCGCGTCCGCTCGTACGCCACGCGCTTCGCCGGAGTGGTGTTCCCCGGGGAGACGCTGCGCATCCGTATGTGGGCCGGGGACGGGCGCGTACGGGCGTCGGTGACGGCCGTGGAGCGGGACGACGCACCCGTGCTCTCGGACACCGTGGTCGACCACACCTGACCCGTCGACCCGGCCCCGGCCCTCCGTGCACCGACCCCGTGCACAGTGAAGCCAGAACCCGAAGCCCGACTCCCGAAGGGGGCGCACATGCGCGCTGCCGTACTGCACGAGATCGGCCAGGACAAGCTCGACGTCCTCGACGACGTCGAGACGGTGGGCTTCGGCCCCGGCAAGGTGAGGATCCGGATCAGGGCGACCGGGCTGTGCCATTCGGACGTCTCCGCGATGAGCGGGGTGCTGCCGCAACCGGCGCCGTTCATTCCGGGCCACGAGGGAGCGGGGGAGGTGCTCGACGTCGGCGACGGCGTGACCGCCGTCAAGCAGGGCGACCGGGTGCTGATGTGCTGGCTGCCCGCCTGCGGGAGCTGCCCGGCCTGCCGGCGAGGTCAGTCCCAGCTCTGCCTGGCCGGGTTCATGAACGCGGGCACGCCCAACTTCAGGCGTCCCGGCGGCGATGTCTTCGGCTTCGCCGGGACCGGCACCTTCGTGGAGGAGGTCGTCGTCGACGCCGGCTGCGCGGTGCCGATCCCCGACGACGTCCCGTACGAGATCGCGGCGCTCATCGGCTGCGGCGTCACCACAGGGCTCGGCGCGGCGATCAACACCGCCCGGGTGGAGGCCGGCTCGTCCGTCGCCGTCATCGGCTGCGGCGGCGTCGGCATCTCCACCATCCAGGGCGCCCGGGTGCAGGGTGCCGCGCAGATCGTCGCCGTCGACCCGGTGGCCTCACGACGCGAGGCGGCGCTGGCCTTCGGCGCCACCGAGGCCGTCGCACCGGACGCGCTCGGCGAGGCCAGGCAGCGGATCACCGGCGGCGAGGGCTTCGACTACGTCTTCGAGGTCGTCGGCAAGTCGGCCACGGCGAGGACGGCGTACGAGACGACCCGGCGCGGCGGGACCCTGTGCATCGTCGGGGCCGGGGCCATGGACGACTTCCTCCAGCTCAACATGTTCGAGCTGTTCTTCGACGAGAAGCGGATCCTGCCGTCGATGTACGGGGGCGGCGATGTGCTCCGCTCCTACGAACGGGCCATCGCGCTCTGGCGCGCCGGCCGGATCGACCTGGAGTCGCTGATCACCCACCGGGTGCAGCTCGCGGAGATCAACGAGGCCCTGACCCAGATGCGTACGGGCGAGGCGCTGCGCACCTGCATCGAGATCTGAGGGGGACCCCGATGCCACTCCCACTCCAGGGCCTGTCCGCGATCGTCACCGGCGCGGGCCGCGGCCTCGGCCGGGCCGAGGCGCTCGAACTCGCACGGCTGGGCGCGGCGGTCGTCGTCAACGACTACGGGCAGCCGGGCCGCGACGGCTCGGGCGAGGCGTCCACCGCGCCTGCCGAGCAGGTCGCGGAGGAGATACGGGCGGTGGGCGGCCATGCGGTCGCCCACACCGGCGACGTCTCGGACTTCGAGGCGGCCGGGTCCCTCGTCGCGCTGGCCGTCGGCATGTACGGCAAGCTCGACATCCTCGTGAACAACGCGGGCATCCTGAGGGACCGGATGGTCTTCTCGATGAGCGAGGACGAGTGGGACTCGGTGATCCGGGTCCACCTCAAGGGCCACTTCAACACCACTCACTTCGCCTCGGCACACTGGCGCGAACGGTCCAAGGCGTCGGACGGCCCGGTCTACGGCAGGGTCGTCAACACCTCCTCCGAGGCGTTCCTCGCGGGCTCGGCGGGCCAGCCCAACTACGCGGCGGCCAAGGGCGGCATCGTCGGCCTGACCACCTCGACGGCGTCGGCGCTGCGGAAGTACGGCGTCACCGCGAACGCGATCTGCCCCCGGGCCCGTACGCGCATGACCGAGGACGTCTTCGCCGGAGTCGGCGAACCGGCGCCCGGCGAACTCGACCCGCTCGCCCCGGAACACGTCGCCCCGCTCGTCGGCTATCTCGCCTCCCCGGCCGCGTCCCGCATCACGGGACAGCTCCTCGTCGTCCACGGGGGCATGGTCGCGATCCTCGACCGCCCGAGGGTCGGGGCACAGTTCGACTCGGCGAAGGAGACCTTCTCGTACGAGGAGTTGGCGGGCGTCCTCGGCCCGTACTACGCGGATCGGGCACCGGACGAGACCTTCGCGGCGACGGAGGTGCTGTCGCTGAAGCGGGCGTAGTCCCGGGCTGCCGCCCACCGGCACGGCCGGCGCCCTGGAACCCCACCCGGCCGGGCCACTGCCACCCGGTGCGCCGACCGTCGGCCCCGGCCACCGCCCGGTTCCGCGCCGCGGTACCGGAAGCCCGAGCCGAGATTGCGGCTCGGACGTCGCCGTCGCGGCGGCGGGCGGTGGATGTCGGTGAGGGCGTCCACGGAGGCGGCCGCGGCTCGGACGTCGCCGTCGCGGCGGCGGAAGCCGGTGAGCGAGGGTGCCCACGGAGGCGTCAGGTGACATGGGTGAGGGCCGCCACGGGCTTCCGCGGCGGCCCTCACCCCACCCCATGCGCCTCGCGGGCGCTGCTACGCCGCCTCGCCCTTCTTCGGGCGGCGGTGGCGGCCGTGCACCGGAGACGTCGTGTCCTCCGAAGCAGCGGCACCACCACGGTGCTTGCCGGAGCCGACGGCCTCGGCCTGGTTCGCGCCCGCTCCCTGCGGACGCGCCTGGGTCGTGTCGGTTCGGGCCTCAGACATGTGGGAAATTCACCCCGTTGTTCCATCGCCGATGTGGTGTCACCGGGGCAGCCGTCACCGTCGGCATCCGAACGGTACGGCTGTGTGTCCCCCGGCCGCAGAGTCTAACCACGCGCCGCGCGGCCCGTGAGAGGCGCCTGCTGCAGGGGCACGGGTCTGCACGGGGCCGGACTTCCCGTATCCCCGCAGGGTTCCCCACCTGCGCGTTCCGGTTGCGCCGGTTCCGTGGCGGGTGCCGGCGGAAGGGGGTCCTGGGGAGGTTCCAGACGCGCCACCCCGCATGCCACCGCCTCCGTCGTGCAGGGCAGTTGCAGCACCCCCTCCCGGCTCCAGAGCCCGGAGCCCGCCAACCACCCCTCCGGTGCCGGGAGTTGGTGCAGACGTCGCCCGGCAGGCCGCCAGACCCCCACCCAGGTGCCCGCCGCCGCGTCGATCCGCAGCGCCACCGCGCAGCTCTCCGGTATCAGGACCCGCCCCGGCTGGATCGCGAACGGCGTCACCGCCGCGTCGGGCAGCCGCAGGCACTCCGGGAACCGGGCGGGCCGCAGACTCCCGAGCACACCCCATCCCAGCCGGTCGTGGCCCGCCGCGTCCGAGCGGATCATCAGCAGCCCGCTCTCCGCGTCGGCGAGCAGCAGCCGGTCGTTGCTGTCCTCCGTGATCTGCAGCAGCGGCGTCACCTCGCCACCCCGCTCCAGGTCGACGACCACCGCCTTGGTGATCCCGTCCCGCTCGCGGTCCAGTGCCAGCATCCGGCCCGTGCGGTCCAGCCACACCCCGCCCGAGCAGCGGCCGGGCACTTCCGCGACCCGCTCGGGCCCGAACGCCCCGCCCGCCACCAGCCACACGGTCGTCGAACTCCCGCCCGGCGCCAGCGCATAGGCGCAGGTGCCGTCCGGCGACGGCGGTAGCAGCCGCAGCTCGGCCGACTCCACTGAGCCCAGGGGCAGTTCACCCGTGCCCGGACCGGTCGGGTACAGCAGGGAGAACGAGCGGAGCCCCGCCACCCGCCGATGGACCAGCACCCGCCCGTCGGCGAGTGGGGCCACCTCGGTGCCGGCCTCCTCGGGCTGGCCGAGCGGCAGCGGCACCGCGTACGGCTCCGGGCCGTCGAGCGTCCAGCGCTCGGCGAACAGGGCTTCTCCGCGACCCGCGAGGCGCGCCGCGTAGCTGCCGCCCGCGCCGACCGTGAGCGCCGCCCGCGGTGCGGGCCGTGCGGCCTCGTGCTCCGCGGCTTCCTCGATGGCACACGCTGTCATCGGATGGTCACCTCCGGCCACCGAAGCTAGTTTTCGTACTTCCAGCCGAACACCGCGAGCCGGTTCACTTCACACATAAGGATGGCCGAATCCGGATTTGCCTGAGGGAGCGGTGACTGTTGTGCTCCGGGGTGCGAGGGCCGAGGCAAGGCGCCTGAGCCGGACCGTCGCGGACCGCCCGTGCGCCCGCCGCTCCGGGAGGTCCTCTCCCACGTCGGAGGCCGCCTGGTCGTGTGCGTCAGGGGGCACCCGGTCGTGCGGGTCCCGGGGGCACCCGGCGAGGGACGGCGGGAGGCGGAGGGCAGGTAGCCTTGCCCCCGTGCCCCGTCTGTCTGAAGTCATCGCCGAGCTCGACGCCCTCTGGCCTCCCGAGCGGGCAGAGGAATGGGACGCCGTCGGCACGGTCTGCGGCGAGCCCGACGCCGAGATCAGCCGTGTCCTCTTCGCCGTCGATCCCGTCCTGGAGATCGCCGAGGAGGCCGTCGCGCTCGGCGCGGACCTCGTCGTCACGCATCACCCGCTCTATCTGCGCGGCACCACGACCGTCGCCGCCTCCCACTTCAAGGGACGGGTCGTCCACACCCTCATCAAGCACGACATCGCCCTGCACGTCGCGCACACCAACGCCGACACCGCCGACCCCGGCGTCTCCGACGCCCTCGCCGGCGCTCTCGACCTCCGCGTCACCGGTCCCCTCGTGCCCGCGAACGGCCTGGGCCGGATCTGCGAACTCGACCACCCCGAGACGCTGCGCGAGTTCGCGGCCCGCGCCGCCGCGCGGCTGCCCGCCACCGCCCAGGGCATCCGCGTCGCGGGAGACCCGGAGGCGACCGTCCGCCGCGTCGCCGTCAGTGGCGGCTCCGGCGACAGCCTCTTCGGGGCCGCCCGGGCCGCCGGCGTCGACGCGTTCCTCACCGCCGACCTGCGGCACCACCCCGTGTCCGAGTCCGTTCAGCAGGCGCCGCTCGGACTGGTCGACGCCGCCCACTGGGCCACCGAGTGGCCCTGGTGCGAACAGGCCGCCGCCCAGCTCGACGAGATCTCCGACCGCCACGGCTGGAACCTGCGGGTCCATGTCTCCAAGACGGTCACCGACCCCTGGTCCTCCCACCACACCTCTGGAGCCCCCAACTGAACGCCGCGCCCGCCGACCAGATCCGACTCCTCGACGTCCAGGCCCTGGACGTGCGTTTGTCGCAGATCGCGCACAAGCGCAAGTCCCTGCCCGAGCACGCCGAACTGGAGTCGCTGAACAAGGACCTCTCGCAGCTGCGCGACCTGCTCGTCGCCGCGCAGACGGAGGAGAGCGACTGCGCCCGCGAGCAGACCAAGGCCGAGCAGGACGTCGACCAGGTCCGCCAGCGCTCCGTGCGGGACCAGCAGCGTCTCGACTCAGGGGCGATCACCTCTCCCAAGGACCTCGAGAACCTCCAGAAGGAGATCGCCTCGCTGGCCAAGCGCCAGGGCGACCTCGAGGACGTCGTCCTCGAGGTCATGGAGCGCCGCGAGTCCGCGCAGGAGCGCGTCGCGGAACTGACCGAGCGCGTCTCCTCCGTACAGGCGAAGGTCGACGACGCGACGGCCCGCCGGGACGCGGCGTTCGAGCAACTCGACGGCGAGTCCGCGTCGGTCGGCAAGGAGCGCGAGGTCGTCGCCGGCTCGGTGCCCGCCGACCTGATGAAGCTGTACGAGAAGCTGCGCGAGCAGCAGGGCGGGGTGGGCGCGGCCCGGCTGTACCAGCGCCGCTGCGAGGGCTGCCACATCGAGCTCAACATCACCGAGCTGAACGAGGTCCGCGCCGCCGCCCCCGACGCCGTCGTGCGCTGCGAGAACTGCCGCCGCATCCTGGTCCGCACGTCGGAGTCCGGTCTCTGATGCGCGAGCTGGTCGTCGAGGCCGACGGAGGGTCCCGGGGCAACCCGGGGCCGGCGGGGTACGGGGCAGTCGTCCGCGACGCGTCGAGCGGGGAACCGCTGCTGGAGCGGGCCGAGTACATCGGTGTCGCCACGAACAACGTCGCCGAGTACCGGGGTCTCATCGCCGGTCTGAAGGCGGCGAGGGAACTCGACCCGGACGCCCGGGTCCACGCCCGTATGGACTCCAAGCTCGTCGTGGAGCAGATGTCGGGCCGCTGGAAGATCAAGCACCCGGACATGAAGCCGCTCGCGGCCGAGGCCGCGGGGATCTTCCCGTCGGGACGGGTCACGTACGAGTGGATCCCGCGCGAGCGCAACAAGCACGCGGACCGGCTGGCCAACGAGGCCATGGACGCGGGGCGCCGGGGCGAGCGGTGGGAGCCGTCGGCGTCCTCGGCGGCGCTGTCGTCCTCCGCCGAGGACGTGCGGGCGGCCCGGGTCGTCGGCGACGCGGCGGCGGGCGCGGCGAAGGCACGGGCGGCGCTGGCGTCCCGCACCGGGAACGCGGGCCTGTCCGAGGCGGGCGGTTCCCGTGCCTCGGACGGTGCGGCGACCGCACAGGCCACGCTGCCCAGGAGCACCGAGGTGGAGGGCGCCGGCTGGGGCCCGGACCTCGGGCCGCCGGCGACGTTCGTCCTGCTGCGGCACGGAGAGACCGCGTTGACCCCGGAGAAGCGGTTCTCCGGCAGTGGCGACCACGAGCTGTCCGAGGTCGGCCGGCGCCAGGCCGAGGCCGTGGCGGCGGCGCTGGCCGCGCGCGGCACGATCCAGGCGATCGTCTCCTCGCCCCTCAAGCGCTGCCGGCAGACCGCGGAGGCCGTCGCGTCCCGTCTCGGGCTCGACGTGCGGATCGACGACGGGCTGCGCGAGACGGACTTCGGCGCGTGGGAGGGCCTGACCTTCGCCGAGGTCCGGGAGCGGTACGGAGACGACCTCGACGCCTGGCTCGCGTCCCCGAAGGCGGAGCCCACGGGCGGCGGCGAGAGCTTCGCGACGGTGGCGCGGCGGGTCGCGGCGACGCGGGACCGGCTGGTGCGGGAGTACCGGGGGCGTACGGTGCTCGTGGTCACCCACGTCACCCCGATCAAGACCCTGGTCCGCCTGGCCGTCGGCGCGCCCCCGGAGTCCCTGTTCCGCATGGAGCTGTCGGCGGCGTCGGTGTCGGCGGTGGCGTACTACGCGGACGGCAACGCCTCGCTGCGACTGCTGAACGACACCGGCCACCTGCGCTGACCACGGCGCTGCACGGCCGTGGGCGCGGACCCCGGCCCCTTCGGCACCGGGACGGTGCCGGGGCCGGGGAACATGCCGGGGGTGCGGGGCACGGGCGTGATCCGTGGCCGCCCGGCCCGCCGCGCTCAAGGTCTCGTCAGGGCGCGGTGGACCATACGCTCCCGCTCACGAGCCCCGGTGCGGCCCCGCCCGCCGCGTCCGCCGCTCGGTCAGGGCACGGCGACCCGTCCCGTCCGGCGACTGCGGACGGCCACGCCGGCCACACGGCGGGCGCGTCACGGGCGGAAGGTCAGTGGATCTCCGTCACCACCACGTCGAGCGCCCACGCCTTCCCTGGTCGGCCCGGTGCCTCCGCCTCGACCGTGTATCCGAGGTCGCGTAGCGCACCGACCAGTCCGGCCGGGTCCTTCGGCGCGGCGCCGGACTCCAGCAGACCGCGCACGATGCGGCCCTTGGTCGCCTTGTTGAAGTGGGAGACCACGGAGCGCTTCTCGACTCCGTCGACGGTCTGCGAGTGCAGCACCCGCACGGTGGCGGTACGGCCCGCGATCTCGCCCTTCGGCCGCCATGCCGCCGCGTACGCCGACGAGCGGAGGTCCAGGACCAGCCCGTCCCCGGCAGCCTCGGGCAGCGCGGTCGCCATCGGCGCCCGCCAGTGCGCGCCCAGCGCCCCGAGCCCGGGCAGCTTCACGCCCATCGAGCAGCGGTACGAGGGGATGCGGTCGTCGATGCGGACCGCACCCCAGAGCCCGGAGAACACCAGCAGCGACTTCCGGGCCCGCCGGCGCGCGGCGGCGTCGAGCGTGGCCAGTCCGAGCGCGTCGTACAGCACGCCCGTGTAGATCTCGCCGGCCGGGCGCGCCCCGGCCGTGCGCAGCCCGGCGTTCTTCGCGACCTCGTCGCGCAGCCCCTCGCTCAGCCCGAGCACGTCACGGGCCTTCTCCTCGTCCGCCACGCAGAGCTCCACGAGCTCGTCGAGCACCTGTGTGCGCGCCGCGGCCAGGGCGGGCAGCGACAGGGCTTCCGGCTTGAGCGGCGCCCCCCGTCCCGAAGCGGCCTTGCCCTCGGACGGCGGCAACAGCACGAGCACGGTGTTTCTCCTCTGCGACGAACGGACACGGGGTGCGGCCCCTCGCCAGCCTAGTCGGCCCCATCGGCACACCGTGCCGGCCGTCCGGAGCCCGCCACGCGGACCGGAGCGAACGGCGCCCTCCGTCGCCACGCACGCTGTCGTCGCGGCGCGCTTTCGTACCCACGCCGCCGTCACGGACGCCCCTTCGTCCACCGGCGGTCGTCGTGCCGCCCTCCGCCGCCACCCACGCCGCCGTCGCGGCGCGCCGTCGTCCACCGGCCGCCCGGGCACGGCGGCGGGACGGCGCCCGGGACACGTCTGCCGGCAGGGCCCGGAACCGGTCCGCGGGTGGGGCTCGGGCACGGTCCCGGGCCTGTCCGTGTGCGGGGCCGCGCCGGGAACCGGTCCGCGGGCGGGCCGCAGGTGTGCGACCGGGGGCGGGTCCACGCCCCGGTCGCACCCCCGTCGCCCGCGCCATACGCTCGGCACATGCCACGCCGTCGTATGCACGTGACCTGCGCGGCCGACGACCCGCTGCTGGTCTGCCTGTGCGCCCTGCGCGCCCGGCTCGGCGTGCCCGTCGGGTTCCCGGCCAAGGTGCTCGTCGAGGCGGAACGGACGGCGCGGGACCCGTTGCTGCCGGAACGGGACGCGACGGACGTCCCGTTCTTCACCGTCGACCCGCCGGCGGCCGCCGACCTGGACCAGGCGATGCATCTGGAACGGCGGCCGGGCGGCGGCTACCGGGTGCGGTACGCCATCGCCGACATGGCCGCGTTCGTGCCGCCGGGCGGCGCGCTCGACGCCGAGGCGCACCGGCGGACGCAGACGCTGTACTTCCCCGACGAGAAGGTGCCGTTGCACCCGCCGGTGCTCTCCGAGGGCGCGGCCAGTCTGCTGCCCGGCGGGACCGCGCCCGCCCTGCTGTGGACCCTGGACCTGGACACGGACGGCCGTACCGTCGCCGCCGACGTGCGGCGGGCCCTGGTCCGCAGCCGGGCCGGACTGGACTATGCGGGGGTGCAGCGGCAGATCGACACGGGAGCGGCGGAGGAGCCCGTGGCGCTGCTCAAGGAGATCGGGGTGCTGCGCGAGCGGCTGGAAGTGGAGCGGGGCGGCATCTCGCTCGTCCTGCCCGAGCAGGAGATCGTCACCCAGGACCACTCGTACGCACTGGAGTTCCGCGCCCCGTACCCCGTGGAGCGCTGGAACGCCCAGATCTCGCTGCTGACCGGCATGGCCGCGGCCGGGCTGATGGTCACCTCCGGGACCGGCATCCTGCGGACCCTGCCGACCGCGCCGGACGGAGCCGTCGCCCGGCTGCGCAGGACCGCGCGGGCGCTGCAGGTCCCCTGGCCGCACCATGTCCCGTACGCGCAGGTCGTCAGGTCGCTCGACCCGTCGAACCGCCGGCACGCCGCGTTCCTCCAGGAGTGCACGACGTTGCTGCGCGGCGCCGGCTACAGCGCGTTCAGCGGCGGACGGCTGCCCGACCCCTCGGTGCACGCGGCCGTCGCCGACGTGTACACGCACTGCACCGCCCCGTTGCGCAGGCTCGTCGACCGGTACACGGGCGAGCTGTGCGTGGCCGCGTCCGAGGGCAGGGAGCCCCCGGACTGGGTACGTGAATCCCTGGACGTCGTCCCGCGGGAGATGGCGGAGGGGACCCGGCGCGCGAACACCGTCGAGCGCCAGAGCCTCGACACCGTGGAGGCGGCCCTGCTGACGGGCCGGATCGGAGACGTCTTCGACGGGTTCGTGGTGGATGTGCGTGAGAGTGAACCGGACCTCGGAACCGTCCAGCTGGACGATCCGGCGGTCGTCGCCCCGGTCGACGGCGACGGGGCGGAGCTCCCGCTGGGCGAGGCGCTGCGGGTGCGGCTCACACTGGCCGACCCGGGGGCGGCGAAAGTACGGTTCGCGCCCGCGTGACGGCCCGCAGCAGTGAGCGGGCGTCGTCGGCGTGGCAGCGCACGGTGTGCACCTCGCGCGTCCTGCCCAGCAGCCCCACCGACACGACGGGTTCCGTCAGCGTGAGGGTGAGCGACGTCTGCGCACCGACGGGCAGGTTGAGCACGCCTCCCTCCTTCTTGTCGTGCGTGAACATCAGCTCGAAGGAGGCGGAGGCGATCCGCTCCAGCGGAATCCGCAGATCGACGTGGGCGGCCTGGCGCAGCCGCAGCACATCCCCGGACAGCGTGTGCGGCCGGGTCACGGACGCGGCGTGCAGACCGACGACGAAGAGGACGGTGTAGACGTCGAGGACGAGCACCACGGCGTGCAGCACCGGCCAGGGGCTGAGCAGGTACGACATCCCGACCGTCTCGACGACGCAGACGAAGCCGAAGCCGAGGAGGAGCGCGGCCTGGTCGCGGGCGTGCCCGAAGACCCGGTCGCCCGGCCCGACGCCGCTTCGCCGACGGGCCACCCAGAGCAGCAGGCTCCACATGAGCCGAAGTTCGTGCCCGGCCAGCCGTAGCACCGGCTCCGGCACCAGTTCTCGCACGGCCTCGCGCGGTGTCAGCCTCTCCCGGCGCCACAGTCTCAGGAATACGGCCGCCTCGGCCAGCAGCAGGAGCAGGACGGCCGCCTCGGCGGCGGCCAGCACCTGCGCGGGTGGCCGAAGTCCTGCCAACAGACAGACCAAGAGCGCCAGTTCAGCGGGCAGGACGAGACAGGCGACGCCTCTGAGCAGGCGCTTCACCCGCGTCACCGGGCCCGCTCCGCGACCAGTCGCAGCGCACGGCGCACGGCCTCGGCCTGGGCCGGCGGGAAGTCGGCGAAGAAGGCGTCCATGAGGGTGCTCCCGCCGTCGCCGGACGGCGCGCCGTGCTCCCCGAGCCCCTCCACCACCTCGTGGGGCATGCAGTCGGCCAGCGCCCGGGCCGCCTCCTCGACCCGGGGGTCGCCGGTGTCGGCGCCGGCGAGTGCGTCGAGCAGTCCGTACACCTCGTACGCGCGCTCCACCGCTCCGGGAGCCTCGGTCATCCTCCGCATCGCGCCGAGCAGCCGGTCGCGCTCCCCGGCCGGTACGACCGTGTCCAGCAGCGCGAGCACCTCGCGGTCCTTCGCTGCCGTCGCGGACTCGGGCCGCCCGGCGGTCTCCGCGGTGAGACTGCCGAACAGCGCCGCCAGCTCCGGCGACACCGGCCCCTCGGCGGGCAGCCGCCCGGAGCGCGCCTGCTCCAGCACCGCACCCAGCCGTTCGCGCCGTTCGCGGAGCAGCTCCTGCTGCCGGGCGAGGTCGTCGTCCAGTTCCTCCAGGACCTCGGCGAGCTCCCGTCCCGCGTCGTCGGCGAGGACGTCCCTGACCTCGTCGAGGCCGAGCCCGAGCTCCGTCAGCCGCCGGATGCGGGCGAGCAGCACGGCGTCGCGCACCGAGTAGTCCCGGTATCCGTTGGCCCGGCGGGTGGGCTCGGGCAGCAGGCCCTGATGGTGGTAGTGCCGCACGGCACGCGGGGTGACCCCGACGAGTGCGGCGATCTCTCCGATCCGCATGGCCTCAGTAGAAACCCTGACGCTGCGGCAAGGTCAAGCGCGGTCGAGCGGGGTCGAGGGGGCGGCGGGCGGACGGGAGCGCAGGTTCCGGCGGTGCGGGGAGGGCGGGGTCCGGCGAGGTCTGGGAGGGCCGGAGGGCGGGCGAGCCGACGGGAGAACGGGCTCGGCGGATGCCGGGAGGGCCGGCGGGATTGCGGGCTCGGCGGGGGCCGGTACGGCGTGCCGGGAGAGCCGGCGGGAGAGCAGGGTCCGGCGAGGGGCCGGGACGGCGGTGCCGGGACCCGGACGCGCCGGGTAGCATGGTCGACACGGCAGACGAGCCGGGCGGACGGCCGCGTGAGGCCCCTCAGGGGCGCCTCCCGAGGAACGTCCGGGCTCCACAGGGCAGGGTGGTGGGTAACGCCCACCCGGGGTGACCCGCGGGACAGTGCCACAGAGAACAGACCGCCGGGGACCTCGGTCCCCGGTAAGGGTGAAACGGTGGTGTAAGAGACCACCAGCGCCTGAGGTGACTCAGGCGGCTCGGTAAACCCCACCCGGAGCAAGGTCAAGAGGGGCCGCCCCCCGAAAGGGACGGTGGCCCTGCGCGGACGACCGAGGGCGGCCCGCCCGAGTCCGCGGGTAGACCGCAGGAGGCCGGTGGCAACACCGGTCCTAGATGGATGGCCGTCTCCCCGGCGACCGCGAGGTCACCGGGCGACAGAACCCGGCGTACAGCCCGACTCGTCTGCCGCCACCTGCGGCTTTGCCACGGAAAGGGCCTCTGACTTGCGTCGGAGGCCCCTTCTGGTCTTTCCGGGCTTGCCGCTTCAGGCGGCCGAAAGTCCCTCGGAGATGTCGCAGGTCTCCCTGCGGAGCTTGAGGATGACATGACGGCCGTGTCCGACCCGGTGCTCGGCGCGCCGAGTCGTACCTCTCGGTCGCCATAGAGGGCACTTGGCCCGCCAACTAAGATCCAGTCTTCCCGGATTGCACGACATAGTGGTATTCCTTGGGGGAAGGGGAGAGCTGGAACACCATGCCACGTTGCCGCAGCATCCTGATGCTCGTGTCCGTTGGCTCACGCCAGCAGCGCCTGACAGGTGGATCGTTTCGTGAGCATGGTTGCGACTCGGGGATCGGCTTTTCGCTGTAGAGATGATCCCACGTCAGTGTGGTTGAACCTGCGGACAGTTGGGGCTCCACCGGCTGAGACTTACCACCGACCTTTCCTCCAACCAACTCGTCGGGGGGTGCGGTTTAGTAGGCAGTGGCTGTCAGCCGGCAGCGAATGCGGTACTGGTCATCTCCGGACTGGAAGAAGTACTCGCGGGCGGCACCTCCCATGCAGCGGTCTTCCATGATCAGCAGCCCCAGGCTGAGGGTTGTCCCGTCGTAGGCGTTCACCAGGGTGCGCAAGTTCTCCTCCGTCTCCTGTCGAGCCCGGACGGCCTGGCCTTCTCCCGCCAGTTTCCGCAGCTCTTCTTCGCTGGTGGCGCCGCCGCCCGGAGAACAGGCGGCTGCAGCGAGGAGAAGGAGTACGAGCAGAATTCCGGACCAGCCGTTACCCCCCTGGGCCATTGGGTTCCTCGTAGCGAGACTGAGGGTCCGATGCAGTGGCCGCTGGTTGGTCCGGTGGCCATGCCCGGCGTACGTTCGCAGTGCCTAACTGTCGTGAGGTCACATGTCCCATCCTCCGGCTTGCTGCGTGCGGCGGGCACCCGTACTCGTACTCAGAAGTCACGTCCCCTGGAGTGCGTGCTCGGGGCTGGCGCGCACCACGCCGGCCCCCGAGCGGTGGCACCTGTCAGCCCATGAACTTCACGGTTTCCTGGAGGGTTTCTGCATTCAGGTGTGCACCTTGTACCTTCGGATGAAGCGACTGGGCGGAGAGCTCGCGATCCCTCATGTGTGGCCGATCGCGGGCCGGGATGTCGCTCTTCGTGAGCTTCGTGACAATGCCGTGGATCGTTTCAAGGTCACCGCAGATCGCTTTTCCTGCGAAGAGCGCCTGCGGGTTGGCGTATCCGACATCGATCCTCTCGGCGCCTGTTGCGCGGCACGTCGGCGACGTCGTACATCTCCCGGGCAAGGCAGTCGGCAACGCTGTTGAGCCACTGGGCTTCCTCGGTCGAGATTCCAGCACTTGGAGTCTGATTGAGGCACCAGGCGTTGTTCGACACCAGGTCGGAACCGGCGGGATGCGAAGGCGCGACTGCGGGCCGCGGTCGAGGCGGCGTGTGCGGAGGATCCGCATGCGGTGCGAGTGGCGCCACCCGTGGGGGTGGACGGCAGCGGCGGCAACCGTGGCAACGGTGACCCTACGGTTGAGGCTGAGCGCGGCGGCCCCTTGGGCGCGGGGCGCGGACAGTCTGCGGAAGGGGCAACAGGCGGTCCGGGTGTCCCGAGAGTGGAATTCGTGACGGTCCACGCCGGCCCTGTGCCCTGGAGCCGTCCCTACCAGGACGTAGACCCTGACCTGTTCGGCATAGGTACGTGAGAGGTCGAGCCGCCAGCGGGGCATGCGGGGCGTGGAGTTGCAGGACCACGATGCCCTCGACGTGGTGGCGCGGCAAGATCGTCCACAACGGTACGGCCTATGACAGGCCCTGCCACGAGACGGAGTTCGCCCGAACACCGACGGAGCGGTGCACCCGACGAGTTGCGGAGGTTCCCGTGACGGAGCGGCAGCTCGTGCTCGCGAGAGTCGTCGAGGAAGGACCGGGCGTGCACCGCGAGGACCGGCTGCGGGAGGCCGCTCGCTTCTTCGGGTGGGCACTGCTCGGAGCCGATATCAGGGACGCGCTGACCGGCGACATCGACGCGTTGATCGCCGCAGGGGACTTGATCGTGTCGGAGGGCGGCCTGATGCCCGCCGAGGGTTCTTGATTCGTTGCGGTCGACTCTCCTCATATCGCCCGGAGCGTGCGCTGAGCCAGCCGGTCCGATGTCCAGGTCGGACGGTGCAGGGGGACGGCGGGGCCTGGCCACCCTTGCGTCGGTCAGGCTCTCCTGCGGTCTCAGAGCCCCGGCACCGATCGCATCCACTGATACGACTGCCGGTCCCCCCAGGTACCCTCGGACACATCGTCAACGCGGCCCGACGGGCTTCCGCTCCACCGCGGTGGAGTCTCGAAGGACACGCCCCCACCCGCACGAGTCTCTTCGTGCTGCATGGGGGAAGTCCTTGCTGTTCCGCGCGTCCGCGAAAACGGTCGCCGTCATGGCACTCGACGGTTCACTGTTCCTGCACCTCACCGACAAGTTCGTCCATATGCACGGCTATCGGCCCGGCGCCTCGGAGGTGCGTTCCTGGGAGCGCAGCATCCCCGTCCTCGCCGCCGCACTCAACGACGCCGGTCTGGGCGCCGTGGAGGTCATGCTCGAGTACGCGCTCCCGCTGAACAGCAAGCGTGCCGACGCCGTCCTCGCCGGAGTGCACCCGGTCACGGGAGAGCCGTCCTACGTGGTGGTGGAGCTGAAGCAGTGGAGCCAGGCCCTGCCTCATGAGGACGACCCCACGCTGTGCCATGTCGACGCCTATGCCCATCCGGTCCTCAACCCCGTCGAGCAGGTCCGGCGCTACTGCGAGTACCTCGTCAATTTCAACGGCGCGGTGGCCGAGCACGGGCACCGGGTGACCGGAGCGGCCTATCTGCACAACGCCACCGAGTTCGGTGTGAGCGGGCTGCGGGAGATCGAGCGCGACGGGCACGGTCTGCTCTTCACCGAGGAGCGCCGCGGCGCCTTCCTCGACCACCTTCGTACGCGGCTGAGTGACAAGCACCCGGGTGCCCGGGCGGCGGACGAGCTGCGCGCCGGTGCCCCGGTGCCGTCGAAGCAGCTGATGTCCGTGGCCGCCGAGGAGGTGCGCGAGCGCACCCAGTTCGTCCTCCTCGACGAGCAGCAGGTCGCGTACCGCATGGTGCTCAACGCGGTGGAGAAGGCGAAGCACGCCGACCGCAAGGAGGTCGTCGTCGTCACCGGCGGTCCCGGTACCGGCAAGAGCGTGATCGCTCTCCAACTCCTCGGTGAGCTGTACCGTCGCGGGGTGCCGGCCCTGCACGCGACCGGCTCGCAGTCGTTCACGAAGACGATGAGGAAGGTCGCCGGGGCCCGGAAACGGGAAGTCCAGGACCTGTTCAAGTACTTCAACAGCTTCATGACGGCCGAGAAGAACAGCCTGGGTGCCGTGATCTGCGACGAGGCGCACCGCATCCGGGAGACCTCGGCCAACCGCTATACGCGTGCCGAGCACCGTACCGGCAGGGCGCAGGTCGACGAACTCATCGACGTCGCCTATGTGCCGGTCTTCTTCCTCGACGAGCACCAGGTCGTCCGCCCCGGTGAGATGGGCACCGTGGCCGAGATCAAGGCGGCAGCGGCGAAGCGGGACATTCCCTGCCGTGTCGTCCCGCTGGACAGCCAGTTCCGCTGCGGCGGCAGTGACGCGTATCTGCGCTGGGTGGTCCGCCTCCTCGGCCTGGAGACGGGCGGGCCGGTCGCCTGGGAGCCCGACGGGCGCATGCAGTTGCTGGTGGCCGACAGCCCGCGGGAGCTGGAAGCCTTCCTCGAAGCTCGGCGGACCCAGGGCTACGGCGCCCGGATGTCCGCGGGGTACTGCTGGCGCTGGTCACCGGAGCCCAGGCCCGGCGAACCGCTCCCGCCCGACGTCGTCATCGGCGACTGGGCCCGCCCCTGGAACCTGCGCGGCGACCGCTCCGTCTCCGGCGCGCCCCCGGCCGCTCTGTGGGCCACCGACCCGGCGGGCTTCGGGCAGGTCGGCTGCGTCTACACCGCCCAGGGCTTCGAGTACGACTGGTCCGGCGTCATCATCGGCCCCGATCTGGTCTGGCGCGGCGACCGCTGGATCACGGACCGCACGGCGTCGAAGGACCCGGTCTTCAAGAGGTCCACTCCCGACGCGGACGTCGACCGCCTGATCCGCAACACCTACAAGGTGCTGCTGACCCGGGGCATGGTGGGCACCATCGTCTACTCGACGGACCCGGAGACGCGGGAGAAGCTGCGGGAGCTCGCGGGCGGACCGGCACGGACAGCCGTCCCGGTCTGACGGGGCGGTTCCGTGCGGTCGGACGCCGTCCGGGATCCGGCTGTGCTGCCCATCCAAGGACGGGAGCCCGGTTTGCGGCTCAGGCCCCTGGTCACGCATGCGGGCAGCTCCGGCAAGTACGGCGGGTCATGGTGCGGGGCGCCGTTGCGACCGGGGCGCGTCGCCGATGTGAGGTCGGTTGTGGTGGGCGGCGTCTCGTCCGAGACGGCGCCGTCTCGGAGTGCGGCGGCTCAGAGGCCGGACGCGGGGCCCGGACGCGGGGCCGGACGTAGGGCCGGACGTAGGGGAGGCGAGGGCGGCAGCAACGGAGACGAGACCGAGAACACCGCCCCAGCCACCCCTGCCACTGAGTTCGGGTACTCATGCGCCGGGCCGGAACGCGGTGGCAGCGTTCGGGTGTATGAGCACGAGCAGCAGCCTGTGGGGCTGGACGAAGGAGTACGACGGGCCGGTGGCGTTCCTGGTCGCCGTTGCGGACCTGCTCCTGTCCGGTGTCCTGTTGTGGTCGGTGATCGCGTCCGGGATCACGTTCGGGGCGCCGAACGCCGCGGAGCAGGCGGCCATGCAGCAGGCAAGGGACACCGCGGAGACGATCTGGGGCGTGTGGCTCGCAGCCGGACTTCTGATCCCCACCGCGCTGCGGATGCCCCGGACGGCGATGGTGCACTTGGCAGCCATGCTCGCGATCCCCGGCGCATTCGTGGCCTATGTCGCGGCGCACGGCTGAGGGACGCGATGCGGAGGCAGCGCGTCTGCCTTGCGGCCAGGATCCTCTGTCCCCTGGGTGGGCCTTGCTTCGCCCCGAGACCGCCGAGACCGCCGAATGCCCTGTCGATCCGTCCTCCCTTTATAACCCCTTCTCGGCCCACGGACACGGACTAGGATCTGCACCCTGAGTCTGACCATGGGGAACGGTCGCCCGTGGCGGGACACGAGGAGTGGGGACAGGCATGCGGGAAGGCCGGTGGGTCACGGTCACCGAGTCCGAGTTCGATCACGAACGCCGTGGCCTGGACGCGATCCGGGAGAAGCTGCCGGACTCCGACCCCTGGCGGGCCTGGTCGAACTTCACCTTCACCGCCAACACCGGTCACGTGCGTGAAGTGGACCTGCTGGTCGTCGCTCCCGGCGGCGTCTGCATGATCGAACTGAAGGACTGGCACGGCTCGGTCACGTCCGAGAACGGCACCTGGGTGCAGACGACTCCCGGTGGCCGCCGCCGTACGCACGGCAACCCGCTGCACCTGGTCAACCGCAAGGCCAAGGAGCTGGCCGGCCTGCTCGCGCTGCCCGGCGGCAAGCGGGTATGGGTCGCCGAGGCCGTCTGCTTCACGGACAGCAGCCTGCGGATACGTCTGCCCGCCCACGACCGGAACGGCGTCCACACCGTCCACCAGCTGGTCGAGATGCTGGGGCAGCCCCCGCGTGACGAGCGGCGTCGTATCACCGCGATCGGCTCGCGCGAGATCGAGGCGGCCCTCAAGAGCATCGGCATCCGCAAGAGCGACGCGCAGTACAAGGTCGGCCCGTACGAGCTGGAGCGGAAGTCCTTCGACTCCGGGCCCACCTGGGCGGACTACCTCGCCCGCCACAGTGATCTTCCCGAGGCCGCTCGCGTCCGCATCTACCTCAGCGAGCGCGGCTCCGACGCCTCCCTGCGCCAGTCCGTCGAGAACGCCGCCCGGCGCGAAGCCGCGGTGCTGGGCCGGTTCAAGCACCCGGGCGTGGTCGAGCTCAAGCAGTACTTCCCCTCCGGGCACGCCGCCGGCCCCGCGCTGATCTTCGACTACCACCCGGACACCCTGAAGCTGGACGAGTATCTGGTCCAGTACGGCGAGAAGCTGGACATCCTCGGCCGCATGGCGCTGGTCCGCCAGCTCGCCGAGACCATGCGCTCCGCCCACTCCAGCCGTATCCACCACCGGGCGCTCGCCGCCCGCTCCGTGCTCGTCGTCCCCCGGCCGCGAGGCCGGAAGGGCAGGGCGGTGGGGGAGGAGGCCGCCTGGCTCACCCCGCAGCTCCAGATCTCCGACTGGCAGATCGCCACCCAGCGCAGCGGCGACTCCTCCCAGGGCCAGGGCATGACCCGCTTCGCGCCGACCGCCCTGTCCGCCCAGCACCTGGCCGACGACGCCGACGCCTACCTCGCCCCCGAACTCACCGCCCTCAACCCCGACCCGGTCCACCTCGACGTGTACGGGCTCGGCGTCCTCACCTATCTGCTGGTCACCGGCAAGGCCCCGGCCGCCGGCCAGGCCGAGCTGCTGGCCCGGCTGGAGGCCGGGGAGGGGCTGCGCCCCAGCTCCCTGGTGGACGGCCTGTCGGAGGACGTCGACGAGCTGGTGCAGGCCGCGACCGCCTACCGGCCGGGCCAGCGGCTGTCCAGTGTCGACGAGTTCCTGGAGTTGCTGGAAGTCGTCGAGGACTCCCTCACCGCCCCGGCCCCGGCGGCCACCGGTACGGAAGGGCCGGGCGACGAAGGCGACGACACCACCGCCGACAAGGACCCGCTGGAGGCCGTCGCCGGTGACGTGCTCGCCGACCGGTGGGAGATCCGCCGCCGCCTCGGCACCGGCTCCACCAGCCGCGCCTTCCTCGTCCGCGACCTGCAGGCCGAAACCCGCAGGACCCGCCCGCTGGCCGTACTGAAGGTCGCCCTGTCCGACAGCCGCAGCGAGATCCTCGCCCGCGAGGCCGAGGCCATGGGGCGCCTGCGCCCCCACTCCGGCATCATCCGCCTCGTCGAACCCGAGCCCCTGCACATCGGCGGCCGTACCGTCCTGGCACTGGAGTACGTCGGCGACGAGCGCGACGACAACGGACAGGGCACCGAGGGCGGCGGACGTCCGCGGCGCCGAGAGGAGACCGTCGCCCGCCAGCTCCGCGAGAACGGCCGCCTCCAGGTGGACCAGCTGGAGGCGTACGGCGACTACCTCTTCGGAGCCGTCGACTTCCTGGAGGGCGAGGGCGTCTGGCACCGCGACATTAAGCCCGACAACATCGCCATCCGCATCCGCCCCAACCGCACCCGCGAACTCGTCCTGATCGACTTCTCCCTCGCCGGCTACCCGGCGAGGAGCACCAACGCGGGCACCGACGGCTACCTCGACCCCTTCGTGGACGTCATCACCCGAGGCTCGTACGACTCGCACGCCGAGCGGTACGCCGTCGCCGTGACCCTGCACCAGATGGCCTCCGGCGAGCTGCCCAAGTGGGGCGACGGCAGTGTCCTGCCGCGCATGACCGACGCGAAGGAGTGGCCGTACCCGACCGTCGCGGCCGAGGCGTTCGACCCGGCCGTACGGGACGGTCTGGTCGCCTTCTTCCAGAAGGCCCTGCACCGCGACGCCGGCAAGCGGTTCCCCGAGCTGAAGCCGATGCGGGACGCCTGGCGCAAGGTCTTCCTCGACGCCTCGCAGACCGTCCCGTCCAGCCACCGTTCCCGTCACCCGGCCGCCACGACAACGGAGGAGGGGACACCGG
This sequence comes from Streptomyces sp. NPDC049887, assembly GCF_040656535.1. Lineage (NCBI taxonomy): Bacteria > Bacillati > Actinomycetota > Actinomycetes > Kitasatosporales > Streptomycetaceae > Streptomyces > Streptomyces sp. NPDC049887. The sequence goes on from NZ_JBFAMM010000006.1 coordinate 179,721, forward strand.
CCGAGGGCGCCGCCGCGGCGGCGATCGCGGACGCCGAGCCGGAGACCGCCGAGCAGCAGCGCGACCGCCTCGCCGCCGAGGTCACCCGCGACACCCCGCTGAGCGTCTCCGGCCTCACGCCCGCCGCCCAGTCCTTCCTGTACGGCCTCGGCATCACCACGGTCGGCGAACTGCTCGACTACAGCCGCCGCAAGCTCGTCAACGCGCCCGGGCTGGGCGCCAAGACCCGCAACGAGGTCCAGCAGCGGCAGCGCGAGTGGGGCGAGCGGCTGCGCGAGATGCCCGTCTCGCCGCTGACGCCGAAGGGCCGGGCGGAGGCCAGGGAGGAGCTGGAGCAGCTCACCGCGGCAGAGTCGGCCCTCGTCGGGGAACTCGCCACGGGCACCTCGGCGGGCGCGCTGTCGCCCCGTATGCTCCGCTCCGTCAGCCTCGACACCCTCGCCACCGTCCTGGTGCCCGCCGTCAACAACAACGGCTCCAACCGCAACAAGGCGGAGATGGTCCGGCTGTTGCTGCGCCTGCCCGACGAGCACGGCGTACTGCCCGACATCGGTGTCTGGCCGAAGCAGAAGGACGTCGCGGAGGGCCTCGGGCTGAGCCAGGGCCGCATCCCGCAGCTGCTCAAGGACGAGCGCAAGCGCTGGAAGGCCGAGCCCGCCGTCCAGGCACTGCGCGAGGAGATCATCGACCTGCTCGTGAGCATGGGCAGGGTTGCCTCGGCGGTGGAGATCGCGGATGCCCTGGCGGTCCGCCGCGGTACGCACCTCGCGGGGCGCGAGCAGCGGCGGGCGATGGCGCTGGCTGCCGTACGGGCCGTGGTCGAGGTCGAGCAACTGCTGCCGCAGGAAGCCGAGTTCCAGCACCAGCCCAACCGCAAGGCGACCGACGAGTCCCTGGGCGCCGGCCTGCTCGCCCTCGACGTCCGCGAGAACGACGGCCCGGACACCCCGACCGCGCCGGGCCTGCTGGAGTACGCGACCCGTCTCGGCAGGACCGCCGACCGGCTCGCGAGGCTGGACACCCTGCCGACGGCGGCGACCGTGCTCGCCGAGCTGGGCGCGCTGACGGTGCCGCCGGGCGCGGTCGACTGGGACGAGCGGCGCATGGTGGAGCTGGCGGCCGCGGCCTCCGTGAACGCGGCAGCCACGCCGCGCCTGGAGATCTACCCGCGCGACCTGCCGCTGGTGAGGGCGCTGCGCCTCACCCAGGCCGGGCTCGTCCGCTGGATCCCGGGCATGCCGGAGGGACAGCAGCCGGGGCTGACCGGCGAGGCCGTGCACGAGCGGGTCCGTGCTCGCTTCCCGGAGATGGTCGTTCCCGACGGGCGCGGCGGCACGACCCACGAACTGCCGACGGGCGGCCCGCTCACCAAGGCGTTGCGCGACGCCGGCTTCGAACTGTCGCTCAGCATGCACGAACGCGAGGGCGTGCTGCGCTACCTGCCGACGCGGGTCGACGACGCGTCCAGCTACCTCACGACGGGTGCGTGGCGGCAGTCGACGCGTACGGGCGCGGTGACGCGGTACGCCGACGACCCGCAACTCGCGGGCGCGGTACGCGCGGAGGAACGGCTCCTCGCGTCGGCCCGGCGGGACGGCTACCGGGTGCTGACGGTCGGGCAGCGGTCGGTGCGGGAGGCGGTGGCCGGGCTGGGCGGCGAACGGCTGGGAGCGGAGGCGGTCTCGGTGACCGAACTGTTCCTGGAGGCCCTGCGCGCGCAGATCACGCCGGGCACCAAGCCCACCTGGGAGACCCTGCTCAAGGCGGACGCCGCCGAGCCGGGCTCGAAGGGCGCGGTGCGGTTCGCGGAGTACGCGCGCACGGCGTGGGGCGCGGTGGAGCCCCGGATCGCGGAGCTGCTGGGCAACGGTGGTGGGGGCGGGGCCAGTCCCGGGACCGGTCTCGGGGGGCCTGTTCTGCTGACGGAGGCCGGGGTGTTCGCGCGCTACGACGCGATGGGCGTCCTGCACCGGCTGGCGTCGGCGGCCCGGCGGGGCGGGCGGGGGCTGTGGCTCCTGGTACCGCAGCCCGACCCCTCGCGCGAGCCCCGGCTCGGGCAGGTGGCCGTGCCGTACCAGGCCGGCCTGGGGGAGTGGATTCAGCTTCCGGACACCTGGGTGGGCAACGCCCATCGCGGGTCCGGCGAGGGTGTGGCAAGTGCTGGTGCCAGTGGTAGTGGTGGCGAGGGAGACGTCAAGTGATCGACCGCAAGGCTCTGTTGAACGACCTGAAGCAGCAGGTCAAGGCGGTTGAGGCGGATCTTGGGCGCCAGGTGAAGACGCTGGGGGACGTCGGCGCGCGGCTGCGGGCCGAGTACGACCAGGCGCGCAAGCTGGGGCGTACGGCGGCGACGTGGACCTCGTGGCTGGACGAGCGGGTCACGCAGGTCGCGGTGGCGTGGGTGCTGGGAAGCGTCTTCGTGCGGTTCTGCGAGGACAACCGGCTGATCCCGGAGCCGTACCTGACGGGACCGGACGGTGACCGGCGGGAGCTGGCGGAGTCCCGGTACGACGCGTATGTGGAGACGGACGAGGACCCGACGTACCGAGGATGGCTGGAGAAGGCTTTCGAGGAGCTGGGGCAGGGGCAGGCGGGCCGGCTGCTCTTCGACAAGCGCCACAACCCGCTGTACCAGGTCCCGTTGTCGCACGACGGTGCGCGGGATCTGGTCGAGTTCTGGCGGGGGAGGGACGAGGCGGGTGTGCTCGTCCACGACTTCACCGACCCCCTGAACGAGGACGGCACGGAGGGGTGGGACACGCGTTTCCTGGGTGACCTGTACCAGGACCTGAGCGAGGCCGCGCGGAAGACGTACGCGCTGCTCCAGACGCCGGAGTTCGTGGAGGAGTTCATCCTCGACCGGACGATGAACCCGGCGGTACGGGAGTTCGGGTACGAGGACCTGAAGATGATCGACCCTACGTGTGGGTCGGGGCACTTCGTGCTGGGGGCGTTCCGGCGGTTGGTGCGGCTGTGGGGGGAGGGGCAGCCGGGCAAGGACGTGCATGAGCGGGTGCGGGCTGCGCTGGACTCGGTGCACGGGGTGGACATCAATCCGTTCGCGGTGGCTGTGGCGCGGTTCCGGTTGCTGGTGGCGGCTATGGCGGCGAGTGGGCTGCGGTCGTTGGGGGAGGCGGCGAGGTACGACTGGCCGTTGAGCCTCGCGGTAGGAGACTCGCTGATCAAGTCCCGTCGCTCCCAGCAGGGCAACCTGTTTGACGGGGTGGACGAGGACTCGGCAGACGAGTTGGCCGAGTTCAAGTACGCCACGGAGGACGTGCACGAGTATCCGGAGATCTTGCGTCCGGGGCAGTATCACGTCGTGGTGGGGAATCCTCCGTACATCACGGTAAAGGACAAGACGCTCAATGCCCTTTACCGAGAGCTGTATCCGGCCTGTTCGGGCAAGTATGCACTGTCGGTGCCGTTCGCCCAGCGGTTCTTTGAGCTGGCCAAGCATGGGGACGTTGCGGGGCATGGCTACGGTATGGTCGGCCAGATTACCGCGAACTCGTTCATGAAGCGTGAGTTCGGAACTCAGCTCATTGAGGGATACTTCGGGAACGCGGTTGAGCTGACTGAAGTCATCGACACTTCGGGTGCCTACATTCCGGGCCACGGAACGCCGACGGTCATTCTTGTAGGCAGGCAGCGGGGTGGAGACAGGCGATCGCCTGTCATCCGGACCGTCCGAAGTGTGCAGGGTGAGCCCGCCACGCCGACTTGCGCCGAGGAGGGTCTGGTCTGGCAAGCGATTGTCGAGCAAATTGACAAACCTGGCTCTGTGAGCCGGTGGGTGTCTGTGGACGACCTGTCACGATCGAAGTACTTCGGTAAGCAGCCGTGGGTGCTGGCGGACGGTGGTCAGGAGATGGTTGAACAACTCGCGGCTGGAGCCAGTGGTCGAATTAGGGAGGCTGTTTCGTCGATCGGCATTGCGGGGTTCACTCTCAGTGATGATCTCTACTTTCTCCCCAAGCACAGTGCCCGACGCCGGGGTGTGCCAGCTAAGTACGTGCGTGAGCTCATCACAGGCGACTCGCTGCGTGACTGGTCCGAGGATGCCTCTAGCGCCGTTGTCTTTCCCTACGGGGCGGACCTCCGACCCGCAGACGCGGATGCTGTTCCAGAACTCGTCCGCTACCTGTGGCCAGGGCGTACTGACGCATCTCGAGGAGTTCTCTTCGGGGGAAAGATGAAGATCGCCGCAGGGCTTAAGTGGTTCGAGTACGGGCGTTTGACCGCTGACAAGCTGCGCTCACCGTTTTCGATTTGCTTTGCCTTTGTGGCGACCCATAACCACTTTGTGTTGGATCGAGGTGGGAAGTTCTTTAACCGTCACGCACCCGTGATCAAGCTTTCGGATGGGGCGGGTGAGGAGGAGCATGTTCGGTTGCTCGGGCTGCTCAACAGTTCCACTGCTGGTTTCTGGCTCCGCCAGGTCTGCCACGATAAGGGCAACCGTGGTGGTGAGCGGGGCACAGGTCGCTATGCGTGGGAGAGTTTTTTCGAGTTTACGGGCACCGCTCTCGCTGACTTTCCTCTTCCTTCCATCTACCCCACTGCCCTGGCCACGGCCCTCGACCTCCTCGTTGAGAAACTGAGCGCCAATACCCCCGCGGCCGTGGCTGAAGCTGACACTCCCACCGCCTCCGCTCTTCGCGAGGTCAAAGATTCCTGGGAGTCCACCCGCGCTCGCATGATTGCCCTCCAAGAAGAACTGGATTGGCAGGTCTACTCCCTATACAACCTTCACTCTGAAGACCTCCGAGTCTCCGAGTATCCCGACGATCCAAAAATCCCTGGACTCGCCCTCGGCGAGCGCGCTTTTGAGATCGTCCTTGCCCGCCGCGTAGCCGCAGGCGAGGCCAGCGACGAGTGGTTCAAGCGGCACGGCTCCACACCCATTACGGAGATCCCCGCCCACTGGCCCGCTCCCTACCGCGAGATCGTCCAGAAGCGGATCGACGCCATCGAGTCGAACCGTGCCATCGGTATGGTCGAGAGGCCCGAGTACAAGCGGCGCTGGGCCACCGAGGGATGGGACGCGCTCCAGGAGAAGGCTCTATGTTCCTGGCTGCTGGACCGTCTGGAGAATCGCGACCACTGGTTCGACGAGAACGGTCAGCCCACCATCCTCACCCTGGCGCGCCTCACCGACGCCCTCTCCCGTGACGAGGACTTCGTCTCCGTCGCCAAGCTCTACGCGCCCCGCAAAGAACTCGCGAAGGTCGTCGCCGAGCTGATCACCGACGAGCACGTGCCATTCCTCTCTGCCCTGCGCTACAAGCCCTCGGGCATGAAGAAGCGCGCCGACTGGGAAGAGGTGTGGGACCTCCAGCGCAAGGAGGACGCCGCGCCGGACGAGCCCGCCAAGCGGAAGATCCGGGACTCCATCCCCGTACCGCCGAAGTACACCTCGGCCGACTTCCTCCGCCCCTCCTTCTGGAGGGCGCGCGGCAAGCTCGACGTGCCCAAGGAGCGGTTCATCTCCTACGGGCAGACCAACGCCGCCACCCCCGAGCTGTACGGGTGGGCCGGCTGGGATCACCGGGAGCAGGCGCAGGCCCTCGCCACGTACTTCACCAACACCGCGCTGTCCACCGAGGAGATCACGCCGTTCCTCGCCGGTCTGCTGGAACTCCAGCCGTGGCTGGGCCAGTGGCACAACGAGTTCGACATGCTCTACAGCGGCTCCCCGGCGGACTTCTTCGCCGGTTACCGCCAGCAGAAGCAGGGCGAGCACGGACTCACCGACGACGACCTCCGTGCCTGGCGCCCTCCGACCGCGACCCGAGGTCGTCGCGCAGCAGTGAAGCAGTAGCCTGCAGGAGATCGACGTCCGTCGGATCAGGGTCCACTCGGTGTGTGGGCGAGTGGCCCTGTTGCTGTAGGCGCAGCTCCGCCCACACCGTCTTGCCCGGGGCCGCCAGGCGCGGGCTGACGCCCCAGTCGTCCGCGAGAGCGGCGACGAGGTGGAGGCCGCGGCCGGACTCGGATGCGGAGTCGAGGGTCGGGGGAGTCGACGGGGGCTGTTTCTCGGCTCGGGTGTCGGTTACCTCGATGCGGAAGGTGCCCTCAGCCAGGGTGAGTCGAACGCGGAAGTCCCGTCCGGGGACGTGGCCGTGCCGCACGGCGTTGGCGGTGAGTTCTGCCGTGACGAGAGTGAGCGTCTCGTTGACCGGAGTCGTGTAGGGGTGCCCCCAGTCGTTCAGGCGGTGCGAGACGAGCCGGCGAGCGAGGCGGGCACCGCGAGGCGTCGAGGTGAAGCGCATGGTGAACTCGCGTTCAGGCGCGGGGCGCTGCGGCATATGCCCGTTCGGGGGAGTTGCTGACTTCATGGGGTCAACGGTGTCGAACTCTGCGTAGCGTTGACCAGGAGCGATGCGCTCACGGATCCGGGTTGTATGCGTGGGCGGTGTGCTTGTGTGCGGCGCGAGGCGTGACCGGTTCCCCGCGCCGCGCGTTGGGTCGAGTTCGGTGGCTGTGGTGGTCGTACGGGAGGAGCTGCGGCGTGGACGACGAGGTTCAGCAGCCGGAGTGCGAGGCCGGGACGGGCATTCTGTGCGTGTTCGGGCGGCAGTTGAAGCTGTTCCGGCAACGGGCGGGGATGGACCGCGCGAGGTTCGGCTCGCTGACCGGGTACTCGGCCTCGACCATCGCGGCGTTCGAGCAGGGGAGACGTATTCCACCGCCGAAGTTCATCGACCGGTCCGATGAAGTTCTGGAGGCAGGTGGGGTGTTGAGCGCGAGCAAGGAGGAGGTGGCGCGGGCTCAGTATCCGGCGTTCTTCCGGGACGCGGCAAGGTTGGAGGCGGAGGCCGTCGAACTGCATGTGTACGCGAACCAGGCGGTGCCCGGACTCTTGCAGACGGAGGAGTATGCGCGGGCCATCTTCATGATGATGCGGCCACCCATGGACGACGAGCTGATCGAGCAGCGAGTGGGTGCGCGCCTGGCCCGGCAGGAGATCTTGTCGGGCCGTGATGCGCCGCTTGCCAGCTTTGTCGTTGATGAGGCCGTGTTGAGGCGTCCCATCGGTGGTCGGGGTGTCCTGCGTGGCCAGCTTGAGCACATCCTCCTGATGGGGGAGCGGCGGAACATCGAGATCCAGGTGATGCCGCTCGACCGTGAGGAGAACGCCGGTATGGCTGGTCCCTTCACCTTGATCGAGACGAAGGAAGGGCGGAGGATCGCTTACGCCGAGGTGCAGAACGTGAGCCGCCTGCAGACGGAGCGAGAACGCGTTCGTGCGCTGGAGGCCAAGTACGGGATCATCCGGGCGCAGGCCCTGACACCTCGTGAATCACTGGCCTATGTCGAGAAGTTGCTGGGAGAGCCATGAATACGCAGGTACATCAGTTGTCCATAGACCAGTTGGTGTGGCGTACGAGTAGCTACAGCAGCGAAGAAGGCGGCGAATGCGTCGAGGTGGCCACCAGCCCCGCCACGGTCCATGTCCGCGACTCGAAGGACACAACCCGCGCCGCGCTGGCCGTAGCACCCACGGCCTGGACCGCGTTCGTCCAGTTCGCGGCGCGCTGACAGGGGTGGCACCCAAGGCAGGACCCCCGGCAGACACATGCCTGCCGGGGGCCCTGCGCACGTCCCAGCGCGACCAGGGCGCCCACCCCGCCGTCCTGACGAGCTGGGCCTCGGCTACGCGCTGTTCGTGGACTCTGCCTCGCCCATCAGGCTCACCCGACAAAGCGGGTGCCCCGGCCGAGGCTGCAGGGAAGACGGACCGCGTTCGTCGAGTTCGAGGCGCTCTGACAGAGGCAGGGCCCTCGCACGCCTCCGAGGCCAGGATTGCTCGGTACCGTCCGGGGCAGGGCCTGCGCGCGGGACGGGCCCGATCGCCACGGCCCGCACTGGCCTGTCGGCGCGCCTTGGTCTGAAGGGGCATGTGGGGCTGTGGCAGGGGCGCCGGCACCCGCCGCAGGGTTCTGGAGATCCGCGAATTGCACGGCAGGCGCACACAAGCATGAAGGGGCGCAATAGAGCACGAGCCCCCGGAGCATACTTTCCCGTGTGATGTACTCCCGCGCGGGTGCAGTGACCGAGACTGGTGAACGCCGTGATCAGAGCCGCGGTCCGTCGGTTCCCGCAGTCGTGCTACGGGCTTGCTTCAATGTCTTCTTGATGTGGCGCATGCGCCACACCTGCATCTGCTCTCACGGCGATTTTCGGTAAAGGCCGCTCAAAGTTTTAACGCGCCCATCACGGCTGCACCAGGCGTTTCGATCCAGCGGGACCGCACGGTGCGCCCCCTGTCGCACCACCAGCCGAACCACCTGAACGATGTGCTTCAGTTGGGAACGCCGGGGCTACGACGGACAGCGTCATAGCCCCGGCGCCGGCAAGAACCCTGCCTGCCTGCAACCTTGCCCGGAATCCGGCAGACAGGATCCTCTTCTGCGAGCCGCCAAGGGGGCCCACTTATGAAGGTACACATGCCCAGTGATCACTACGTGATCAAAAAGTTGGGGGGCGCACACCGATGAACCCACAGCATCCTCCCGTATCGAGCACGGTGAAGACCATGGCCGTGATCATCGCAGTTCTCTTCGGCATCGTCGCTGCGCTCACGGTCGGCATCATCGGGGCGGCAGTCGGCGTTGGACTGCCCGCCGCCCTGGGGTGGGGTGCCGGCGGCTTTGTCGCGGCCGCGCCACTGGTGCTCCGAATCGAGCAGGCGCTGAGTCTGCTGTGAGGAGGGTGGTTGTGGGACGCGCCTGTGTGCGTCCCACAACCACCGCCGGCGAGCGCACTGTTTCGGCTCCGACGCCGACCAGGCCCAGTAGCTCAAGCAGGTTCCCGCCGAGGTCGTCGACGAAGCCGTGCAGGGCGGGCGCGCCGGGACCTCGACGCCGTCGTCGCCGGGCTCAGTCGCTGCCAGAGATCCGGCGCCGTCGCCGTCACGGTGGCAGGGCAAAGTCGAACGTCTGACTCCGCTGCAGGGGGCGTGCGCTGCGACCGGGCCCACCCGTCCACCTTCCCGCCTGCCCGCCGCCGCTCGTACCCGGCGGTCCGGACCATGTGAGCCGAACTGTTCTACTCCAAGGCGGAGTTACTGTAAATTCCTGCCATGAATCAGGGCAAGGTGAGCGAGAACCCCGAGTCGCGCTTCTCCGCGGTGCTGGTGGGGTCGGCCAGGCTTCCGGGCGTGCGGATCCACCGGGAGGCGTACCTCCGGAAGGCGCTGGCGCGCTACTGCTCCGAGGACGAGATCCGCAGGGCGGTCGAGGAGAGCCCGGCGGCGGCGGGTATCGCCGCCGACGTTCTGAACCGGGCGGCCGACGATTCCATCCGCTACGAGACCGCCAAGGTCAGCGCTCTCTCGGCCGCTGCTGGGCTTCCGGGCCTGTTCGCCCTCCCCGCCACCGTGCCGGCCGACATGGCCCAGTACTTCGGCCACATGCTGCGCATCTCACAGAAGCTCGCCTACCTCTACAGCTGGCCCGACCTGTTCTCCGACGACGGCGATGACGTCGACGACGCGACCATGGGGATGCTCACGCTGTTCTTCGGTGTGATGTTCGGTACCCAGTCGGCGAACGCCGCCGTGGGGAAGGTCGCGGGGATGATGGCGGAGCAGGTCGCCAAGAAGCTGCCGCAGAAGGCGCTCACCCAGGGCGTCGTGTACCCCGTGGTGAAGAAGGTCGCGGCCTACATCGGTGTTCAGATGACGAAGCAGACCTTCGCCAAGAGCGTCTCGAAGGCCATCCCGGTCCTCGGGGCCGCTGTGTCCGGCACGCTCACCTTCACGACCTACCGCCCCATGGCCAGGCGGCTGAAGAAGCACCTCTCCGAGTCGGTCCTGGCGAAGCCGACGCACCGAGTTGTGGTGGTGGAAGCCGAGGAAGTCCACCATTCCTTCGTAGCGGAACATGCTGAGAGCCCTGCCCCGGACGGAACTGCCGCCACGGCGGAGGGCCCTCGGTCCGCGTAGATCCCCTGCTGTGAGGGGCGGACGGGAAGTCTCTCGCACACTCCCGTTCGACCGCGGGCTGTACGCGTACGCGGTGTGCTTGTACGTGGTTGCGGGCGTGACCGTTTCCCGCGCTGTGAGTTGGGCGGCAGGGGCGGTCGTACGGGGGGAGTCCGAGGCGTGGACGACGAGGTCCAGCGGCCGGAATGCGACGCTGGGACGGCATGCTGTGCGTCTTCGGGCGACAGCTGAAGCTCTTCTCGATTCCATGTGAGGCTGCGCTGGGGCGGCCGTCGGCCCGTGTGCCGTCAGCGCGGGGCGCGGGCCCGCACGATGAGCGTGCCGACGTTCTCGGGGTCCGGTGCCTCAAGCACCCGGGCGTCGACGTCCACGAACCCGTGCTGCTCAAGGATCCCGGCCCAGTCCTCCGGTGTGTAGGCCCAACGGTAGATCCACAGTCGGCGGCCCTTGAAGCCGGCCCCGTACATGCCTTGGACGCCGTACGAGCCGGGCACGGCGGGGGCGTTGGAGAAGACGAGCACACCTCCGGGGGTGAGGCGCCGGTGGACCAGCGGAAGCAGCCGTCGGGGGTCGGTGAACCACAGCGCGCCCCACACGCTGTAGACGGCGTCGTACCGCTCGTCGGCGGCGGCGAGGTACTGACACACCTCACCCTGTTCGAAGCGGGCGCCCGGGAGGGGCCCGTACCGCTCGCGGGCGCGAGCGCACTGCACGCCGGAGATGTCGACACCGGTGGCTCGCACGCCCTTGTGGGCCAGGTATGCCACGTTGCGGCCACGTCCGAAGCCGAGTTCGAGGGTCGTGTCGGGCTGCTCCAACAGCTCCTCGCCGGGGCCGTGGCCGTCGTACTGGGTCCAGCCGAACGTCAGAGGCTCGGCCGGTTCCTCGTCCTTCACCCCCTCCCCGTACCGGTTCCAGTAGGTCTCGAGGTCGTGGCTCATAGCGCGGTGGTTCCCATCTGGCAGCGCTGCGACGGATGTCCGGGCTGGGATGGGCGTGATGGTAGTGGCCACGGTGGACAGGTCACTGCCGGGCGGTCGGAGTTTCAGCCATACGGGAGGAGGCCGGCCCCGCGATGCGGGACCGGCCTCCGGCGACGTTCGGCTTACGGACGTCCGTAGGTACCCGGGTCAGTGGCAGTTGCTGCCCGGGGAGCAGGGCGAGCACTGGAGCGCGTCCTTCTCCCACAGAGGCCAGTCGATCGCGAAGCCGTTGCTCTCGATGACCTGGGCGGTGCGCATGACGGTGCCGTCGTTCTTGCGTTCGATCTCAGGGATGTGGTGGAGGAACCGACCGTCGAAATGCCTGGCGCAGAAGTCGGCGTAGTTGCGGGTGTCGAGGATGAAGGCGTGGACGCCCATGTCCACCAGGTAGCCGCAGCCGATCTCCAGGCCCTGGTCCCATTTCTCCATGGCGGTGATGAGGTAGGCGATGGCCTGGCCGAAAACGCGCTCGGCCGTCAGGGTGTCGAACGGGTTGTCTCGGACCAGGAGCTTGATCTCCCGGTCCCACACATCGGGGGAGACGAACGAACGCGGGTCGCGAACCTCGGTCTTCTGCGCGATGGCGGTTGCCATGGTGGTGCTCCCTTCGGGCTTGGGTGTGCCTGTTCCGCTCCACCACGGAAGCCTCTGGCCGGGCGTCCGGGAAGGCGGGCCGGCGCGGTCCGCACGCCGTGTGCGCGATTCGCAAGCGCTGTGCGTGCGCCCTCCGATGACAGAACCGCCAGCGCTACGGTGGGTGACACCGCGGGGAGACCGGGAGAGCCATATGGGTACTGGTGCGGTGACTCGAATCGATACAGCGACCGCCGCCGCAGACCTCGGCGCGGTCATCCGAGCGGCGCGCGCCGCCGCACGCATGACTCAGGTACAACTCGGTCGGCGGTGCGGGTATTCGGCGTCGGCGGTGAGCCGCATCGAGTCGAACAAGTTGATGCCGCCGCGCGACACGCTGCTGCGACTGGCCGCCGCGCTCGGCGTCGCCCCCGAACTGCTGGGACTGGTGCCTCACCCGGGCGAGTTACCCACGCGACGTGATGCGTCAAGGGCGGCTCCCACACGAACGGTGGCCGTTAGGGTGCTGGGACACACAGACCCTGACCGCCAGGAGGACGAGCCGGTGCGACGCAGGCAGCTACTCGCGGGAGCAGTCGGCCTCGGGGCCGCCATGGTCACCGGCCAGGGGCGGGCCGCCGCGAGCAGCAGGGCTTCGGACCCCGCGGGTCTGCTGGAAGCCGCTCTCTTCCAACCGCAGGCGGCAGAGCCCATGTCGCTGCCCCGGTTGCAACTCGCTCTCAGCGCCGCACGCCGGGACTTCAGGGCCGCCCGCTACACGGTGCTGGGCGAGAATCTGGGCAGGCTGATCGCCGCTGGCGAAGCCACGCGCGAGGCCACGACTGACGCTGCCCGAGAACAGGCACAGTCGGTGGTGGCGCGCTCGTACGTGCTGGCCAGTGAGTTGGCGGTAAAGGTGCACTCCGATGTCGCGTGGGCGAGCGCCGACCGCGCGCTGAACGCCGCGCGGGAGAGCGGTTGGCCCGCGCCGCTGGGAGAGGCCGCACGGGTCCTGGCGATCGCGATGCGCCGGTCCGGCCGTGCTGGGTCGGCGGTGGACCTCCTCGCCCGCACGGCGGGTGAACTCGGCGCCGAGAACTCGGTGCAGGCCCACGCGGTACGCACATCCCTGCTCTTGACCGGTGCCTACTCGGCCGCGCAGGCAGGCGACCGGGGCACGGCACTGGACCTGACCGGAGAGGCCGAGGAGACCGCCGCCCGACTCGGCGCCGACCCCCGTGCCGAGCTGTACACGGTGGACGCCACCCCGGCGCAGGTGGCCCTATACCGGATCGGCATCCACAACGCCTTGGGCACGCCGGACGAAGGCGTGGCGTACGCCCGCAGCATCTCACCGACGGTGTTCCCCACGGCCGAGCGGCAGGCTCGGTACTGGACGGACACCGCGCGCATGTGGGCACGGATCGGCGACCACCGCCGCACCTACACGGCATTGCGCGCGGTCGACCGGGCCGCGCCCGAGGAGGCTCGCCGACCCTCTGTACAGGCGCTCACCGCCGACCTGCTGTACGCGTCCACCAGCCTGCCCGGACTGCGCGAGTTCGCGGCCCGTACCGGCGCGCGGTGAACTCGCGGGCCCTGCGAAGAGGAATCGCCTTGCCCGCACGACACGACATCGCCGCCGAGACGGAGCTGGGGGACACCTTCGCCGCTTCCGCCTTCAAGGACGACGCGGAGCCGAGCTTCTGCTGGACCCAGTACGCCGGACATGGACCCGGCCCGGAGCTACTGGGCGACCCGCGCTCCGTGCTGGAGATCGGCTGTGGCACCGGCCGTGCTCTCGCCTACCTTGCCGAGCGAGGCATCGATGCCCGGGGTGTCGACCTGTCTCCCGTCATGGCCAAGAAGACCACCGCGAAATGGGGCGGCACCGGCGCGGAGTTCGTCCCTGCACCGGACCGGTGACTACCTCTCCGCCTGGGAGACCGCCCGCATCGCGGCGGACCTCGGGCAGCGGCTCCTCGGCGCGGACCACCGCATGGTCCAGGGCCGGGCGGGCACTGTTCCGGCTGGGCAGGTACGCCGAGGCCGAAGCCGCACTCCGCGCGGTCCGGTACATCCAGGAGCGTCTGTTCGGCGCCGACGACCCCGACACCACCGACAGCGGCTACGGGCTCCAACTGGTGCTGGCGAACCTCGGGAGACGCGAGGAATCCGTCGCGCTGCTCGGTGACACCGTCGCCGGGCGGCGCTCCGCGCTCGGCCCCGCGCACCCGCTGACCCTGCGGGCCCGCGCCGGGCTGCTGGAGATGCTGCCCGCCACCGAGGCGGTCACCCAGGAAGGCGGCGCCCTGCTCGCGCTGCCGTCGGAATGCGATCGGCACCTCGGCCCCGACCACACGGTGACCCTGGGCGCCCGGCACAACCACGCTTGGGCGCTGTACCTCCTGGGCCGCTTCGAGGAGGCGGACCGTGGGATCCGGCGGGTCGCCGCAGCGTATGTGCGGCGCTTCGGGCCCGAGTACCCTGTCGTGCTCGCCGCCCGGCAACTCCGCTCCCGGACCGGGCCGCCCTCGGGCACGTGGACGAGGCGATCGCGCTGATGGCCGACGTTCGTCGAACGGCGGGAACGCGGCCTGGGTCCCGAGCACCCCTTCACGGTCGCGAGCCGGCAACTGCTGGATGCCTACCGATCGGGTCGACGACAGCCGTAGTGCCGACGACAGCACCGGGGCGGTCGCACGGACGGTGCGCGAGGGTATACGGCAGGTGGTCGCCGGGAGTACGGATGTAGGGTGCTGTGCGCAGGCCGTACGGGTGACGTTCAGGACGAGTCGGACCGGCCTCGGGCCCCGGCGGCTGATCCCGCGCGTCCGAGTACGAGCAGCAGCACCGACCACCGTCAGGGAGAGCGAGACCCGCAATGGCCCAGCCGCCCCTCCTCCGCGATGTCATCGACATCAAGAAGAAGATCTCCACTTCGGACTTCGTGCTGTCGCTCGCCGAGGCGACGACACCCGAGGGCGCGCGGAACGCGCTCAAGGACTACGTCGTCACCGAGCGGCTGCTGGAGAACTTCGACGAGGCGCTGGCGCTCATCAAGTCCTCGCTCGACGGGCACCGCTCCAAGGCGGCCTATCTGCACGGCTCGTTCGGTTCCGGTAAGTCGCACTTCATGGCGGTGCTGTACGCGCTGCTCAGCGGCGACCCGGCCGCCCGCGCCCGTACCGAGTTCGATCCGGTGCTGACCAAGCACGAGTGGCTGACCACGGACGGCAAGAGGTTCCTGCTCGTGCCGTACCACATGCTCGGCGCGAAGGCCCTCGAACAGCGGGTGCTCGGCGGATACGTCACGCACGTCAAGAAGCTGCACCCGGACGCCCCGACCCCGCAGGTGTACCGGACCGACTCCCTCTTCGCCGACATCTTCGCCATGCGCGCGAACATCGGCGACGAGGCGCTTATCCGCGGCCTGGGCGGCGGGAGTGAGGCCGACGACGGTGAGGAGGACGAGTGGGGCGAGGGCTTCGCCTGGACCCCGCAGCTCCTGGACACCGCGCTCGCCGCGGAGGAGGACCACGAGGGGGGCACGCCGCTCAACCTCCGCAACCCCTCGACCCCGGCCGAACTGCGGGCCAAGCTGGTCAGCGACGCCGTCACCAACCTCTTCCCCGGCTTCGCCAGGAACGCGGCCGAGGACGAGCACGGCTTCATCTCCCTCGACGCCGGTCTCTCCGTCATCGCCGAGCACGCCAAGTCGCTCGGCTACGACGGCCTGATCCTGTTCCTGGACGAGCTGATCCTCTGGCTCGCCACCCTCATCCACGAGCAGAAGTTCGTCGCCCGCGAGGCCAGCAAGATCACGAACTTCGTGGAGGGCGGCGACGCCCGCCGCGCCATCCCCGTCGTGTCGTTCATCGCCCGCCAGCGCGACCTGCGGGAACTCGTCGGCGAAGAGGTGTCCGGCGCGGCGGAAGCCTCCATCCAGGACACCCTGAACCTCGCCTCCGGCCGGTTCGACAAGATCACGCTGGAGGACCGCAACCTCCCGCAGATCGCCCAGGCCCGCCTCCTCAAGCCGAAGGACGCCGAGGCGGAACGGCTCGTCGACGCGGCCTTCGAGCAGACCAAGCGGGTCGGCACCCAGGTCTGGGACACCCTCCTCGGCTCGGAGAAGGGCACGACCGGCGCGGACGCGGATTCGTTCCGGCTGACGTACCCGTTCTCGCCGGCGTTCATGGACACTCTCGTCCACATCTCGTCCGCGCTGCAGCGCTCCCGTACCGGTCTGAAGCTGATGGGCCAGCTGCTCGCCGACCACCGCAACGAGATCCGGCTCGGGCAGCTCATCCCGGTCGGCGATCTCTACCCGGTGATCGCGGAGGGCGGCGACAAGCCGTTCACCGACAGCCTGAAGGTCGTCTTCGAGGCCGCCGACAAGCTCTACAAGACCAAGCTGCGGCCCTACCTCCTCACCTCGTACGACATCACCGAGGACGACGTCGAGCAGTACGTCAACCGGCCCGAGGCCGTCACCGACCCGCAGCGCGCCAACCGCTGCCGCATGTTCGTCGGTGACAACCGGCTCGTGTGCACCCTGCTACTGTCGGCGCTCGCGCCCAGCGTGCCCGCACTGGCCGAGCTGACGATCCGGCGGCTCGGCGCCCTCAACCACGGGTCGGTCCTCGCCCCCATCCCGGGCGCCGAGGTCGGCATCATCAAGAACAAGATCGCCGAGTGGGCGGCCCGGTTCCCCGAGATCAAGGAGACCGGCACCGACGCCAACCCCGGTGTGCGGCTGGAGCTGTCCGGCGTCGACGTGGACTCCGTCATCGCCAACGCCCAGGTCAACGACAACCCCGGCAACCGGGTCGCCCTCGCCCGGCGCCTGCTGTCCCAGGAACTGGGCGTCGAGCACGGGCAGTTGAGCGACCAGTTCGGCTTCGTGTGGCGCGGCACCGCCCGCACCGCCGAGATCGTGTTCGGCAACGTCGCCGACGAGGACGAGCTGCCCGACCACGACCTGATGCCGCAGGAGGACGGCCGCTGGCGGATCGCGATAGACCTCCCCTTCGACGAGGGCGAATGGGGCCCCGTCGAGGACGTCAACCGCATCCGGCGCCTGCGTGAGCGCCAGCAGGGCGAGCGGTCCCGTATCGTCGCCTGGCTGCCCGCCCACCTGTCCGCGCAGCGCTTCGCCGACTTCCGGCGCCTCGTCGTCATCGACAAGGCCCTCGCCGACGAGCACCGCTTCGACACCCAGTACGCCGGCCACCTCAACGCCGACAACCGCAGCCGCGCCAAGGGCCTCCTCGAAACCCAGCGCGAGGCGCTGCTCAAGCAGGTCAAGGGCGCTTTCAAGCAGGCGTACGGGCTCGCCCGGAAGCAGGCCGCCGACGTCGTGCCCGACTTCGACGACCACCTCGTCGCGCTGCCCGACGTCGACGGCCTCACCCTCTCCTTCGGGCAGAGCCTGCACGACGGCATCCGGCACATCGCGGGCAAACTGATCGCCCACCAGTACCCGGCGCACCCCGACCTCGACCCCGACGGCACCGGTGTCGCCGTCAAGGCCGCCGACACCAAGAAGGTGTTCACCCATGTGCGGGCCGCCGCCGAGGCGCGGGACGGGCGGGTGGAGGTCCCCGCCGCCGACCGCAAGCTCATGCAGCGGATCGCCGGGCCCCTGCGCCTCGGGCAGCAGAAGGAGGCGTACTTCGAGCTGTCCCGCTACTGGGCCGACCACTTCCGGCAGCTCGCCAGCGCCCAGGGCGTCACCGGCGACCTGTCGCTGATCACCCTGACCGACTGGACGGACAAGCCCGACCCGCGCGGCCTGCCCGACTTCCTCGCCCGGCTCGTGGTCGCATCCTTCGCCGAGATGGACGACCGGGTGTGGGTGCGCGGCGGCACCGTACTCGACCCCGCGCCCGAACTGTCCGCGATCAAGGACCATGACGCGCTGCGCAGCCAGCCGCTGCCCCCCGAGGCGGACTGGGACACCGCACGGCAGCGCTTCGAGACGATCTTCGGGCAGAAGGCTCCCGCCCTTCGGCGCGGCCGGATGGTCAACCAGTTCGCACGGCAGCTCATCGAGGCCGCCCGCGCCCACCGGGACCACGCGGCCGACCTGGTCCACCAGCTGGAGGCCCACGCCTCCTTCCTCGGCCTCGACCAGACCGCCGACACCGGACGGCTCGCCCTCGCCCGCCGCTCCCTGCAACTGCTGGACGCGCTCACGGCGGAGGCGGGCAAGGGCGCGGCCGGGGCGAAGAAGACCGTGGAGGCCCTCGCCTCCTTCGACCTGGGCGAGACCAGCGCCGACCGGTACGGGACCTCCATCAAGCAGGCCCGCGGCGTCGCCGAGGCCGTCGCCTCCGCGCCCTGGAGCACGCTCGAACTCGCCGCCGGACTCGGACCCGAAGGCGCGGCGCTGCTCGACTCGCTGCGCAACGTGGCCCGCGACGACCAGCGCACCGCGAACCTGCGCGACGCCCTGGCCCGCACCCAGCGCGAGGTCGTCGCCCTGGTGAAGCGCAGCCAGGCCGCCGCCACCCCGCCGCCCGTGCCCGTCGCGCCGCAGACCAGGGCCGACGACCTGGACCTGGGCAGGCCGACCAGCGACCCGCGCATCCCGTACACCCCGCAGGAGGCCGTCGCGCCGACGCCCTCGGGCAGCGGCTCCGCGCGGAAGGCCGGTGGCCGCCGTACGACCGTTGCACGCGCCGCCGCCGACCTCCAGGCGGAACTGTCCGAACTGGCCGCCCGCCACCCCGACGCGACCATCGAGATCACCTGGAAGGTCGTCGAATGACGGACACCGTCGCAGCACCGGGCGCCGCCGGGGCCGCCCCGGACACCGTCGCCGCTGTCCCGGGCGCCGTCCGGCTGAACACCGCGACCGTCACCCAGTACCTGTCCTCGCAGTCCTCCCTCGCCGCCGCCCTGACCGCGGACGGCGGGGGCAGGCGCCGGGTCGTGCTGCTGCGGTCCGAGCCCCGGTGGGACGGGCCCGCCGAACCCGCCTGGGGCGAGGGCCGGACGGCCGGCGTGGCGCCGGCGCCCTCACCGCTCGCCGTCCACGAACTCGTCCTCGACCATCTGGCGGGCCGGCGCCCCGGCCCCGCCGTCCTCGTGGTCCTCACCGACCGCGAGCAGAACGAACTCGACCCGGCGATCACCGCCCGCGTCCACAAGCAGCGCATCGACATGGTCGACAGCTGGGACGTCGTGCGGGAGGCGTTCGGCGCCCGGCAGATCGACCCGCGCCTGAAGGACGTCGACTGGGCCGCCGAAGCCCTGCTCGAGGCCACCCCGCCCGGCGGCTGGCCCCCGGTGCCCGGCGGCTGGCTGTCGCGGCAGTACGCCCTCACCGCGCTCGCCCAGCGCCGCCTGCGCCTCGGCCGCCACGACACCGAGAGCGGCCCGCGACGCAGTGGTGAGGACCGGCTCGACGCCCAGACCCTGCTGCACTGGTCGACCCGGCCCGGAGCCCCCGAACGGCTGCTGGGCCTGCGCGGTCCCGAGCGCGCCGGGCTGACCGCCTTCCTCGGCGAGCAGGACCAGGCCGGTCTCGCCGGACGCGTTCTGCTCGCTCTCGTCGACGCCGAGCGCGGCGCGGACGCCGCCGCCTACGGCCTCGTGTGCGCGGCGCTGTGGCTGCACGCCGAACCCGCGCCCGAGACGTATCAGTCCCGAGGCCGAGCCGAGCGCTACCTCGGTGACCAGCCCCCGGCCGTCGGCGAACAACTCGACGCCCTGGTGGGCGTCTTCGGACGGTCCGCCGAGGAGTACGTCAGCACGCTTCTGGCGGCCGGACACCGGGGCGGCGGCGTCGATGCCGACCAGGCCCGCGAGGCGCGGCGCACCAGGGGCATCGTGCTCGACCGGGCCGCCGTGCTGGCCCGCCAGTTCGGCGCGGAGGCGGCCGCCGCGGCGAGTCCCGTTCTGCGCGGCGGACTGGAAGCCCGGTTCACCGCCGTCGGGCAGGCTCTCGCGACGGGCGACACGGCCGCGGAGGCCGTACGGCGTCTCGCGGACCACCGGCTCGCCACCGATCCGGAGGAGTCCGCCCGCATCGGACGCGCTCGCATGGGGCAGCGTCTCGCCCTCTGGCTGGCCACCGACCCGTCCACCGACGCACCCAGCGTCGGCGACGTCATACAGCGGCACATCGCCGAGACCGGCTGGGCCGACCTCGCACTGGAGCACATCGAGGCCGGCGGTGACCCGGACCCCGTGCTCAAGGCCGCCTACGACATCCTGGGCACGCGCGTCAGGGACCGGCGGCGGCGGATCGACGCGTCCTTCGCGCACTCACTGGCCGGCTGGACGCAGGACGGCACCCACCCCGGTGGCATGCTCACCGTCGAGACCTTCCTCGACCGGGTGGTCGGGCCCGTGGTGCGGCGGGGAGAGGAACGGCGCGTGCTGCTGCTCGTGCTGGACGGCATGAGCGCGGCCATCGCGAACGAACTCGGCGAGGAACTGCGCCACTCCTGGGCGGAGTTCGACCCGCTGTCCGAGGGCACTCCCCGTCGGCGGGCGATGGCCGCCGCCCTGCCCACCGTGACGGCCGTGTCCCGGACCTCGCTCTTCGCGGGCACCCTGATGAAGGGCACCCAGGCCGACGAGAAGCGGCTCTTCCCCGCGCTGAAGCTGTGGGGCGGGGCACCGGCCGCCGTCTTCCACAAGGACGACCTGCGCACCGAGACCGCGGGCGACACCTTCGGCCCGGCCCTCACCGAAGCGCTCTCCGACGGCAGGACCCATGTCGCCGTCGTCCTCAACGCCATCGACGACCGCCTCGCCAAGGAGCAGAAACTCGGCGACGGCACCTGGCGGGTCGACGACGTGCCCGGCCTGCGCGACCTGCTCCGGGTGGCGGCGGCCCAGGGCATGGCGTTGATCGTGACCAGCGACCACGGCCATGTCGTCGACCGGCACGGCGCGAGGTCCGAGGCGGCCACCGAGCCCGCGTCCGCGCGGCACCGCCTGCCCGGCGGCCCGCTCGCCGAACGGGAGATCGCCCTCACCGGCCCTCGTGTCGTCTGGCCCGAGCCCGGCGCGTCCATCGTCGCGCTCTGGGACGCGGACTTCCGCTACACCGCCCTCAAAGCCGGCTACCACGGCGGGGCCTCCCTCGCCGAGTTCACCATCCCGGTGCTCGCCTTCCTGCCGTTCGGTGCGGAACCGCCCAAGGGGTGGCGGGAGCTGGGGGACCAGCGGCCACCCTGGTGGGCTCCGGAGGAGGCGGGGAAGTCGGTGTCGGACGAGCGTTCGGCTCAGCCGGCCGGCGTGGTTCCGAAGAAGGGGACGACAAAACCCCGCAAGAAGCAGCCCGACCCCGAGTCGCTGCCCGACGCGCTGTTCGACGTGGCGCTGACGGCCGGGGGAGACGACGCCTTGCTCACCCCGACCGTCGTCTCCCGGACCGAGGTGCTCGTCACGGCGCTGCTCGACTCGGAGACGTATCAGGTGCAGCTCGACGGTCTGGCGCGCAAGCCGCAGCAGGAGCAGGTCCACAAGGCCCTCGCCGCCCTGCTCGACGCGGGCGGCACCCTGCCCGTGACCGCGCTCGCCCAGCGAGCGGGCATGCCCACCGCCCGGGGCGACGGCTTCGCCGCGGTCCTGAGGCAGCTCCTCAACTACGACGGCGTACAGGTGCTGGAGACCCTCCCGGACGGGCGCACGCTACGGCTCCACGAGGCGCTGCTGCGCGAGCAGTTCGCCCTCCGAGCGGGCTGAGGCGTTCGGGGTGCCTCTGGCGTTTGTGACCTGAGGCACCCCTCCTCCTCAGGCCGCGAACGCCCGCAGCAGCTTCGCGAACGTCGTCAGCTCGTCGAGCAGCTCCTGCGGAAGCGGCTTCTCGTCGAAGTGGGCGATCCGGTTGCGGATGTCCTTCACGCGCTTCAGCCGGCCGATGAACTGCTCCCTGGGCATGTTGGGCCACTTCAGGGCTTCCCAGTTGGCGTCGGCACGCTCGGCCGGCGCCGTCTTCGTCTGGCCGCCGTCCAGGAGCCTCAGATAGTCGCCGAACATGAGGTCGGAGACCTGGCCGGTGCGGTGCTCCGCCTTCTTGTTCGTCTGGACGGCCTTGATGGCCTCCTCGTCCAGTGCCGCGCCCAGGCAGCGGCGCAGCAGGGACTCGATCTCCCCGACGATGAAGAAGGGCCGCGCCGCGCCCTCGAAGCGGTCCGTGACATCCGCGGCGGTGACGATGCCCGAGAGGCAGCCGTCGTCGCCGCGGACCAGGAGGTAGCCGTGTTCGCGGATGACCGGGAGGGCGGAGAAGAACTCCTGGCGGGTGTCGGCGAGGGGAAAGGAGTCCTTCTCCATCGCGTTCTCCAGCGTCGGAGCCTTGCCCGCCTCGTACATCTTGGCGACGGATCCCCAGGTGACCACCCCATGGATCTGGGCCATACCGGTCGTCACCGGGACCTGCGAGACGCCGTTGGTGCGCATCAGGAACGTGGTCTGCGCCAGGGGGGTGGCGGGGCCGACGGACACCAGGCCGCGCCGCGCCGACGGGATGTCCCCGAGCAGCAGCCGCTGCGGAAGCGCCGCCGACGGCAGCGCCTCCTCCGCCTCGTCCTCCTCCGGGTCGGCGGGGGCGGCCTGCGCGGGGACGGACGCGAGCGGCACCACGTCGACGTCGCTGCGCAGACCGCAGACGGCGAAGTCCGGCAGCGTCGCCAGCCCGGCGTCCGTGAGCGCCTGCGAGATGCGGTGCACCGTCCGGTGGTCGCGGACCCTGACCCGGAACAGGTCGAGGATGTCCTGTACGGGGACGGTTCTGCCCTTGAGCGCGGCGAGGTCCTGGCCACTCGGTGTGGTCGTCATCGGGCGTCGCCCTCCGCGAGGTCGCGGAGCATGGTCCGCTTGCCCATGGCGGCGTGCACCAGATCCTGCAACTGCTTGGAGCGGTCGCGGTAGAAGCGCCCGTAGTCGTTGTCGCGGAGTGCCGCCGGATCGATGAGGTGGGTGGCGAGCACGTCGTCGAACCACTCGGGGCGCATGTCGGAGGCCGCCACCATCGTGGTCAGATAGGAGGCCGGTGCCCCCGTCATGTCCATCGCCGCGCGGTAGGACAGCGGAGTCTTGTTCACGATGGAGTTGGTCGGCAGGCCCTCGCTGCTGCCCCGCCGGAACCAGGTCTTGGGGAAGATCTGCCGGATGTCCACGCCGTACTCGTCCAGCCGTCCGGGGCCGAGCGGCCTGTCCGTGTAGTGCCAGTCCACCGCCCCCTGCTTGACCAGCAGGGCGTAGATGCCCTTGTAGGCGGCGCTGTTGCGGGTGGTGAGGCTGTCGAGCCGGTCGGCGAAGAAGAAGGCGTCCGCCACCGTGTCGGGCGCCCGCTCGTCCTGCGCGATCCAGGGGACCAGCTGCTCGACGTCACGGGTGAAGCGGGTCTCGGTGGAACCGCCGTACATCTCCCCGAGGACGCCGCACCAGAACCACTGGTCGACCTTCTCCTCCGCGCCGAGACCGTCCGTCGCCGTGTCGAGGATGGCGCGGGCGGCGGCGAGCGGGACGAGCTGCGTCTGGTACGGCAGGTCGTTGGGACGGACGATGCACTGCCGCTCCAGGAAGTCGCCCACCCAGGCGAAGGCGTCGGCGAGTTTCGGCGCCAGCCGGACGAAGTCGGCCAGGGGAAGGTCCAGCAGATCCCGGCGCTTGCACGACACCGTCGCCCCGGTGCCCGCCTGCTTCCGCTCCCAGGTCCGCACCAGGGCGATGGCCTGCAGGAAGTCGATGCTGCTCAGCCCGTTCTCGATGCCCCGGTCCAGACGGCCGAACACCGGGTACTTCGCCGCCAGCCCCTGTTTGACCTCCCGCCACACCTCGGGGAGCTGGTAGTAGTCCCCGGTCCGGTCCACGTACCCGCGGTCCCCGGCGTAGGTCGCGGTGAGCAGTTCGAAGACGTTCAGGGGCACCCCGCCCGTGTTGACCCGCTCGAACACCGCGCAGACGGCGTCCATGGAGGTGGACGCGGCCAGCCGGATCATCGGCACCTGGAAGGAGCGGATCTGCTGCAGGACCGACTCGTCGAACCGGCCCCACAGATCCCAGTTCCGGTCCTCGTCCGCCTTGATGTACGCCTTCTTCCAGAGGTGCACGCGCTGGGCGTCGAAGACGAGGTGCAGAGGGAAGAGGCCGGCCGCGCACTCGCCCTCGGTGGTGCTCAGGTCCAGCACCACCGTGCGGTTGAAGTCGGTGCGGAGCACCTTGTCCGCCGGTACGGAAAGGATGGCCTCGTCGCGGTCCGCGGACGCGCCGACGGCCTTGGCGATGTCGACGTAGTACCAGCGCTCGACGGGCTTGCCCCGGGCGTCCGCGGTTTCCACCGGTGCGTCCAGCCACAGGGCCTGGAAGAGGGAGGTGAGGCGCTGCTGCCCGTCCAGCAGGAGGAGGTCCGCGGCCGGGTCCCCGTCCGGGCGTGCTCCGGTGAGTGTCCGGGAGCGGAATCGGGTGGCGCCGCCGGTCTGCAGCGTCATCACCACGCCGAGCGGGTAGTCCAGCGTCACCGTCGCGATGATGGCGCGGATCCGGTCGTCGTCCCACTTCCAGTTCCGCTGGAAGTCCGGCAGTTGTAAGGATCCCGACGCCACGTCCGCGAGTACGTCCTTGAGCTTCACATTGTCGAGAGCCGCCACGTTCGTCCCACTCCCACCCTGGCGTATGTACGGAGAGTGATTCCAGCAGTATCTCCGGGTGACAGTCAACCGGTTCGGCGAAGCGGGCGCCTCGCCGCGGTGCCGCGTGCAGCGCCGACCCACCGACCGGCCGCCGTCCTCCGGTCCGGGTACGGGAGTCTCCTTGCAAATGGAAGACTGCTGCCCGTGAGCACCACCGGATCCCAGCGCCCCGCACAGGTGAGCGCCGCCCGCCGCCGTACCGTCATCGACGCGCTGCGGCGCGGTGCCGTGCCCGACAGCGGACTCGACCTGCTGGCCACCGGACTCGACCGGTTCGAAGCGGCCCTGGACGCCGAACTGGATGCCGTGGCGACCGGCGGCTCCGTGTTCAAGGCCGTGCGGGGTGAGTACGGGTCCGGCAAGACGTTCTTCACCCGCTGGCTGGGGGAGCGGGCCAAGCGCCGGAACTTCGCCGTGGCCGAGATCCAGATCTCGGAGAACGAGACCCCGCTGCACAAGCTGGAGACGGTCTACCGGCGGCTCACCGAACGGCTCACCACCTCCAGTTTTCCGCCGAGCGCGCTGCGGCCCGTCGTCGACGCCTGGTTCTACGCACTGGAGGAGGACGCCCTCGCGGCCGGTGCGACCGAGGAGGAGCTTCCGGGCGAGGTGGAGAAGCTGCTCGTCGCACGGCTCGCCGAGGTCTCCCGGCACGCCCCGTCGTTCGCCACCGCTCTGCGCGGCTACCGGGCCGCCCTCGCGGCCGGCGACGAGGCCACCGCCGCGGCAGTCCTGGCGTGGCTCGGCGGCCAGCCGCACGTCGCCGCCTCCGCCCGCCGGTCCGCCGGGGTACGCGGCGACCTCGACCACTTCGGCGCGCTCGGGTTCCTGCAGGGGCTCCTCACCGTGCTGCGCGACTCCGGGCACACCGGGCTGTTCGTCGTCCTTGACGAGGTGGAGACGCTGCAGCGGGTCCGCTCGGACGCCCGCGACAAGGCACTCAACGCGCTGCGGCAGCTCATCGACGAGGTGCACTCGGGCCGCTTCCCCGGCCTCTATCTGGTCATCACGGGTACCTCGGCCTTCTACGACGGTCAGCAGGGCGTGCAGCGTCTGGCGCCGCTCGCCCAGCGGTTGGCCACCGACTTCACCACGGACCCGCGCTTCGACAACCCTCGCGCCGTGCAGATCAGGCTTCCCGGCTTCAACCAGCAGTCCCTGGTCGGACTCGGCCTCACCATCCGTGACCTGTACTCCGATGCGGCGCACATGCCCGAGCGCGTGCGCGAGGTCGTCGACGACGCGTATGTCGCCGACCTCGCGGAGGCCGTCGGTGGGGCGTTGGGCGGGAAGGTCGGAGTGGCCCCCCGGCTGTTCCTGAAGAAGCTCGTCGGGGACGTGCTCGACCGCGTGGACCAGTTCGACGACTTCGACCCCCGCCGGCACTACCGGCTCACCGTCGCCGGGAGCGAACTCACCGACGTCGAGCGGAACCTGGCCGCCGCGGTCTCCCGGGACTCCGCGTCGGCCGACGACATCGACCTGGAGCTGTGATGGCGGGCGCGGGACCCCCGGCCGGGAAGGGGCCGGGTGACGGGCAAGCCGACGTACTGGACCGGCTCGACCCCGTCGTCCTGCACCACATCGTGAACACCCTCGGCTGGCCCGATCTGCGCCCCCTGCAGCGGGCCGCGATCACGCCGCTCATGGCGGGCCAGGACGCCGTACTGCTGGCTCCGACGGCGGGCGGCAAGACGGAGGCGGCCTGCTTCCCCCTGCTGTCGGCGATGACCGAGCAGAAGTGGACCGGCACTTCCGTGCTGTACCTGTGCCCGCTCAAGGCACTCCTCAACAATCTGGTCGGCCGGGTCGACGCGTACGCCCAGTGGCTGGGGCGACGAGCCGCGCTCTGGCACGGCGACACCAAGGAGTCGACCCGGCAGCGGCTCCGGGCCGAGGCGCCGGACATCCTGCTGACCACGCCCGAGTCGCTCGAGGCGATGCTGATCGGCGTCAAGACCGACCATGCCCGCCTGCTCGGAAGCGTCCGGGCCGTCGTCGTCGACGAAGTGCACGCGTTCGCGGGGGACGACAGGGGATGGCATCTGCTCGCCGTGCTCGAACGGCTGGAGCGGGTCACCGGACGGCCCATCCAGCGCGTCGGGCTCTCGGCCACCGTCGGCAACCCGGCCCAGTTGCTGCACTGGCTGCAAGGCGCGGGCGCCGGCAGCCGCGCCGGCCAGGTGGTCGCCCCCGAAGTGCACCTGCCGGCCACAGCCGGCAGCGGAAGCGGCGACACGGCGAGTCGCGAGCCGGCCGGAAGGCCTGCGGGCGAAGTGGAGCTCGACTACGTCGGTTCACTCGACAACGCGGCCAAACTCATCGCGGCGCTGCACAGAGGAGAGAAGCGGCTCGTCTTCTGCGACTCGCGCCGCCAGGTCGAGGAGCTGGGCGCGGCGCTCCGCGCGCGAGAGGTGACCGTCTTCCTGTCCCACGCCTCGCTCTCCGTCGATGAACGCACCCGCTCCGAGCAGGCGTTCGCCGAGGCCCGCGACTGCGTCATCGTCTCCACGTCGACCCTTGAACTCGGCATCGACGTCGGTGACCTGGACCGCGTCGTGCAGATCGACTCGCCGGCCTCCGTCGCCTCGTTCCTGCAGCGCATCGGCCGCACCGGACGGCGGCCCGGCACGGAGCGGAACTGTCTGTTCCTCGCCACCCGCGAGGAGACACTGCTGCAGGCGGCGGGACTGCTGCTGCTGTGGTCGCGGGGCTGGGTGGAACCCGTCGTCCCCCCGCCGGAGCCGCGTCACCTGGTGGCTCAGCAACTGCTCGCCGTCACCCTGCAACAGCACAAGCTGGGCGACCGGTTGTGGGACCGGCAGTGGAACGGCCTCGCCCCCTTCGACACGTCGGCCGCCCCCATCCTGCGCTTCCTCACCAAGGAAGGCTTCCTGGACAGCGACGGTGGGATGCTGTTCGTCGGCCCCGAGGCGGAACGCCGCTTCGGCAAAAGGCACTTCATCGAACTCACCGCCTCCTTCACCGCACCTCCGCAGTTCACCGTCCTGTCCGGACGCACGGAGATCGGCCGCACCGACCCGAGCGTGCTCACCGAGGAACGCCCCGGCCCCAGGCGGTTGCTGCTCGGTGGACGCAGCTGGCAGGTCACCTACATCGACTGGCTGCGCAAACGCGTCTTCGTCGAACCGGCGGACGGCGGCGGAATCGCCAAGTGGATGAACGGCGGCGTCGCCGGACTGTCGTACGCCCTGACGCGCGCCATGCGCGAGGTGCTGCTCGGCACGGATCCGCCGGTCTCCCTCACCCGGCGTGCGCAGGCGTGCCTGACCGGACAGCGAGAAACCGACGCACCCGACTCCGTCCACCCGGGCGGCACGCTGATCACGCGTGTCGGCTCCGACGTCCGCTGGTGGACCTGGGCCGGCTACCGCGCCAACGCCACCCTGGCAGCCACCCTCCGGTCGGTCGCCGACCCTCTGCAACGGCCCACCGACAGCTGGCTGCGCCTGCGCGAAGACCTCACCCCGGCCGCCTGGCGCACGGCCCGTGAGAGCGTCGTCGAGAACCTCGTAATGCCCGACGTGGACCGCCGGGCCGTACGCGGCCTGAAGTTCTCCGCCGCCCTCCCGGAACGCCTCGCCGTGGCCACGGTGGCGGCCCGCCTGGCCGACTTCGAGAGCGCCCGCTCGGTGCTCGGCGAGTCGGCGCGCTTTCAGTTCAACGGCTGAATCACAACGAGCCGGCGCGGCAGCTGTGGCCGGCAGTGCGCACTTTCGGCAGATGGCCGAGGAGCAGAAGGCGGGGGTGAACAAGGCCCGGCTGTATCCCATGGCGGTGAACGGGCAGGTGGACACCCCGGTGGACATCAGGGTCGACGAACTTGCTGAAGCGACGTCGGCTGATCATGAGCAGGGTCACACGCATTTGCGGGACATCGCGGACGAGGCGGGCGTACGTGCGCACAAGGGACGGCCGACGACATCGAGCAGTGGTGCTCGAGATCCCGCTGTCGGGTGCGGGTGGGATGGCGGGCCGCTCACACCCCGTCCGAGCCGCCACCCCGGGGCCCACGCGCTCACCCCAGTGCACGGTCCAGGTTGAACGCCGCGCTGATCAGCGCGAGATGGGTGAACGCCTGCGGGAAGTTGCCGTTCTGCTCGCCCGTGCGGCCGATCTCCTCCGCGTACAGGCCGAGGTGGTTGGCGTACGTGAGCATCTTCTCGAAGGCCAGCCGGGCCTCGTCCGGACGGCCGGCACGGACCAGGGCCTCCACGTACCAGAAGGAGCAGATGGAGAAAGTGCCCTCCTCGCCGCGCAGCCCGTCCGGGCTGGCCTGCGGGTCGTAGCGGTAGACCAGGGAGTCCGAGACCAGTTCCTCGCCGAGCGCGTCCAGGGTCGTGAGCCACTTCGGGTCGGTCGGGGAGATGAACTTCGCCAGCGGCATCATCAGCAGGGCCGCGTCGAGGACGCTGTCGTCCTCGTGCTGCACGAAGGTGTGGCGCTCGGCCGACCAGCCGCGCTGCATGATCCGCCGGTAGATCGCGTCGCGGACGCCGCCCCAGCGCGCCATGTCCGCTGGCAGCCCCCGGCGGCGGGCGATGCGCATGGCGCGCTCGATCGCGACCCAGCACATCAGCCGGGAGTACAGGAAGCACTTGCGTCCGCCGCGCGTCTCCCAGATGCCCTCGTCGGGCTGGTCCCAGTTCGCGCAGACCCATTCGACGATGCCGCAGACGTGGTCCCACTGCTCGCTGGAGATCGGCTCGCCCCACTTGTCGTAGAGGTAGATCGAGTCGATGAGCGCGCCGTAGATGTCGAGCTGGAGCTGGTCCACCGCGTCGTTGCCGACGCGGACGGGGGAGGAGGCCAGGTACCCCTCGAGATGGCGCAGTTCGCGCTCCGGCAGCTCACGGCGGCCGTCGATCCCGTACATGATCTGCAGGGGACCTCCGTCGCCGCACGTGACGCAGACGTGCTCGGTCAGGAACCGCATGAACGCCTGAGCCTCGTCGGTGAAGCCCAGCCGGAGCAGGGCGTAGACGCAGAAGGCCGCGTCGCGGACCCAGACGTAGCGGTAGTCCCAGTTGCGCTCGCCGCCGATCTGTTCGGGCAGGCTCGTCGTGGGCGCGGCCACGATGGCGCCGGTGGGGGCGTAGGTGAGCAGCTTGAGCGTCAGAGCCGAGCGGTGCACCATCTCGCGCCAGCGGCCGCGGTAGCGCGAGGTGGAGAGCCAGCGCCGCCAGTAGCGCACCGTGGCCCCGAACGCCTCCTCGGCCGTGGCGGTGGGGCATGCCCGCGGCACGACGCCGCTGCCGAGCCGGTCGAGTGCGAAGACGGCCGTCTCCCCCTCGTGCAGTTTGAACAGCGACCACACGTCCCGGCCGTCGGTCTCGACCGGAACGCTGGAGGTGAGCGAGAGGCTCAGTGAGGGCGACTCGAAGACCGGATAGTCGCCCTCGATGCGGACGGTGTGGGTCTGGCAGCCGTAGTCGAAGCGCGGCGCGACCATGACCCGGAACGGCAGCGAGCCGCGGACGCAGATGACCCGGCGGATCAGCCGGTGCCGGTCGGCCTCCCGCGAGTCGTCGGCGACCGGCATGAAGTCCTGGATCTCACCGACTCCGTCCTCCGCGAAGAAGCGCGTGATGAGCACGTTCGTGTCGGGGAAGTAGAACTGCTTCGTCCGGGCCGGTACGTCCGGTGCCAGCTCGAAGCGGCCGCCCTTCTCGGCGTCGAGGATCGACGCGAAGACACTGGGTGCGTCGAAGCGGCCGCAGCAGTACCAGTCGATCGTGCCGTTGGTCCCGACGAGGGCGGCACTGCGCAGGTCACCGATCAGTCCGTGTTCGGAGATCGGCAGGTACCGGGGGGTCCCGGGGCCCCCGTGCGCGCCCGCTCGGCGGGCCGCCTCGTAGGCCGGCGCCTCAGCAGTCACAGGTCGGTCCTCCCTCTGCCTCGCGGCAAATGCGCCCGTACCTCGCATTTCATGGTAGGTCGACTTGCGGAGGCGGGCGCCGGGAGCACGCCCGGGAGCACGCCCGGGTGCCCGCCGGAGCCGGAGCCGGAGCCGGGGTCCGGGTCCTGGGAGCCGGGCGGGCCGGGAGCGCCGGGAGGTTCCGGGGGCGGCGTCCGGGGACGCCGCCCCCGGGCGGTGTCACCGTCGGTGGAGTGGCGGTGACACCGTGCTTCGAGGTGGCCGGCGGGTGGCGTGTGCGTCAGAAGACGAACGGGCCGGGGTCCTGCGGCGAGGTGGCGTTGCAGGTCGCGGTGATGCCGAAGACGACGATCTGGAGGGACGCCGCCTCGAGGCTGTCTCCCGCGGCGACCGTGCCGTTCAGCGGGCCGGTGGAGACCGCGCCGCCGGCCGGGATCGCCGGGTTGGCGCTGCCGGTGAACGTCGTCGTGCCGGAGCCGTTCCTGGTCAGAGTGAGGGTTGAGCGGACGGAGTTGGCGGAGAGGGGGAAGGGCGAGGTGACGGCGGAGGTGGACAGGGTGATGGTGGCCGCGGTGCCGTCCTGGGTGGCCGTGAGCGAGGCCTCGCCGGATCCGAGCGAGCCGCAGTCGAACGACAGGGTCGCCGTCGTGGGCTCGACCGCGAGCGCTGCCGGGGCCAGGGCGAGGGCGCCGACGGCCGTCGCGGCGAGCAGGGCCGTGCCGGTGCCGAGTGCGCGGTGCTTCATCGGGGGTCCCGCCTTCGTGTGTGGGGGTCACGGATGGCGTCGCCGACCGCCGCTGCCTGCGTGGGCACCGGCCCCGGTGGAGGGGGCTGATGGGCAGTCAGGGACGGTTGTCATTGGGGCAGGAACTCCCGGAGAAGGCAAGGGTGCCGACCGAGATTGTTGGCATGCGTCGGTCAATTCCGGCCGTTCGGGCGGACGCGCGGAGGCTCTGGTTCCGGGAGGAGGCCGAGGCGTCGGCGGAAGTTGCGGACCCGGCCGGGATTCCCGTCCTGAGCGTTGGGGCGCTTGAGGGTGACGCGCCACGAGTGGCGCAAGGTGCGAGGCACCGGCCGTGGTCCCGGTCGCCGTCGGGACGACCGCGCCCGCCCCACCCGTACACCGCGGGCCGTCGGTCCGCCCGTCCCGACGCCCCACGCGGCGCGACCGGGCCAGTCAGCCGCGGCCGATGTACGGCATCGTCGTGGACATCACCGTGGCGAACTGCACGTTCGCCTCCAGGGGCAACTCCGCCATGTGCAGCACCGTCCGGGCCACGTCGTCCACGTCCATGACCGGCTCGGGGGCGGTGCGGCCGTCTGCCTGGAGGACGCCGGTCTCCATTCGGGCCGTCATCTCCGTGGCCGCGTTGCCGATGTCGATCTGGCCGCAGGCGATGCGATAGGGGCGGCCGTCCAGGGAAAGCGACTTGGTGAGCCCGGTGACGGCGTGCTTCGTCGCCGTGTACGCCACCGAGTGCGGACGCGGCGCGTGCGCGGAGATGGAGCCGTTGTTGATGATGCGGCCGCCCTGCGGGTCCTGGTCCTTCATCACCCGGAACGCGGCCTGGGCGCACAGGAACGACCCCGTCAGATTGACGTCCACCACATGACGCCACGCCTCGTGGGGGAGGTCCTCGAGGTGCACCCCGCCGGGGCCGAACGTGCCCGCGTTGTTGAAGAGCAGGTCCACCCGGCCGAAACGCTCCCGCGTCGCGGTGAAGAGCGCCGTGACGGCGTCCGGGGACGTGATGTCCGTCGGGACGCAGAGCACGTCCGCCCCGCCGGCCAGTGAGGCCGTCTCCGCCAGCGCGTCCGCCCGCCGGCCCGCCAGCGCCAGCGACCAGCCCGCGCCGGCGAACGCCAGGGCGACGCTGCGCCCGATGCCCGAGCCGGCGCCCGTGACCACCGCACTTCTCCGTTCTGCGTTCATGGCGCCGCAGCGTACGGCAGAGGGACCTCCGGGGTTCTCATCCGTCCGACACGCGGATGTTGTGTACCGGACAATCCGCGGACGCCGGGTCCCGCTCAAATGCGGAGTGACAACGTCCGCAAGGGGAGGGCCAGATGACATCCGTACACCTGCACTCGGACGAACTCCGCGCCGTTGCCCGGCACGTGGGCCGCCGCCGCTTCCTGACCGTCACCGGAGCCGCAGCGGCGCTCGCCTTCGCCGTGAACCTGCCCGCGGCCGGCACCGCGGCCGCCGCCGAACTGGACACCGGGAAGCTCACCGAGGACCCGTTCACGCTCGGCGTGGCGTCCGGGGACCCGCTGCCCGGTTCCGTACTGCTGTGGACGCGCCTCGCGCCCCGCCCGTACGAGCCCGGCGGCGGGCTGCCCCCCGCCCGGATCCGGGTCGGCTGGGAGATCGCCCACGACGCCCGGTTCACCCGCGTCGCCAGACGCGGACAGGCCACCGCCCACCCCGAGTTCGACCACACCGTCCACGTGGACGTCACCGGACTCGACCCCGATCGCGTCTACCACTACCGCTTCCGCGCGGGCCGCTGGATCAGCCCCGTCGGACGCACCCGCACAGCGCCCCGTGCCGGTGCCCGGATCGCCGAGCTGAGGCTCGCGGCCGTCTCCTGCCAGGCGTACCACGACGGGTACTTCACCGCGTACCGGCACCTCGCCGGGGAGGACCTGGACGCCGTCCTCCACCTCGGCGACTACCTCTACGAGTACCCCGTCAACGCCGTGGGCGGCGCCCGCAACCACACCGACCGGCTCCTGCCCGCCCACTTCAACCGCGAGACCGTCACCCTGGAGGACTACCGGCTGCGCTACGCGCTCTACCGCAGCGACCCGGACCTCGCCGCCGCGCACGCCGCCCATCCCTTCGTCGTCACCTGGGACGACCACGAGACCGAGAACAACTACGCGGGGGAGACGCCCGAGAACGACGTCCCGCCGGAGGAGTTCCTGCTGCGCCGCGCCGCCGCGTACCGCGCCTACTGGGAGAACCAGCCGCTGCGCAGGCCGCAGCGGCCGGCCGGCCCGGACATGCGGCTCTACCGCCGGCTGCGATTCGGCCGCCTCGCCCAGTTCGACGTGCTCGACACCCGTCAGTACCGCTCCGACCAGGCGTACGGCGACGGCTGGCAGACCCCCGGGCCCGAGTCCGAGGACCCGGCGCGCACCATGACGGGCGAGACCCAGGAGCGCTGGCTGCTCGACGGCTGGCGGGCCTCGGACGCCGTCTGGAACGTGGTGCCCCAGCAGGTCACGTTCGCCCGGCGGCGCAACCTCCCCACGCCCGACTTCAAGCTCTCGATGGACTCCTGGGACGGCTACCCGGCTTCCCGGCAGCGGGTCCTCGACGGTGCCGAGGCCGCCGGCATCGACAACCTCGTCGTCCTCACCGGCGATGTCCACGTCGGTTACGCGTTCGACCTGAAGAAGGACTTCGACGACCCGTCCTCGCGAACGGTCGGCACGGAGTTCGTCGCCACGTCCGTCAGCAGCGGCAAGGACGGCGCCGAGAAGCCCGCCAACTGGGACAACCTCACCCGGGCCAACCCGCACATGAGGTTCTACAACGGCCGCCGCGGCTATGTGAAGGTCACACTGACCACCGAGCTCGCCCGTGCGGACTTCCGTACGGTCTCCGCGGTGACGACCCCGGGCGCGCCGGTCACCACGGCCGCGTCCTTCGTCACCGAGGCCGGCGACCCCGGGCTCGAGCCGGTGTGACCGGGGCGGCCACGGCCACCCCGGGAGGGGCGGGCCCGCGCGCCTGAGGGACGCGGGCCCGTGTTCCCGCCCGCCGGCGGGAAGTCCTTCCGGGGCCCCCGACTCCCCACCCTGGCGAAGGCCCGCGCAGCCGGTTGGACGGCCTCCGCGACGCCTCCGCGTCCGGCGGCGCGTCGGTGTTACGCCGTGAGCGCCGCCGCGATCCCGCCGTCACCGGCGCACCTCACCGCACCGCGTCACCTGTACGCATCCCTCGGACCCGGACCCGGACCCGGACCCGGACCCGGCCCCGGCCCCGGCCCCGGCCCCCGCCCGGTCCCCGGTCCCGTTGGTTCCCCGGTTCTCGGCGCCGGTCCTGCGTTCCGTTCCCGCCGGTGCCCGGGAACCGGCCGCGACCACTCCGGACGGACTGAGAGCATATGGGGCGACGACCAGGACAGGAGCTGTTGATGCCGGAGAGCGGGCCGACCACCCCAGAGCACATATCCCCCGCCGCGTCCGGCCCGTTGCCGGCCCCGGCTTCGTCCCCGGCTTCGTCCCCGGCCCCGGTTTCCTCTCCGGCGGCGGCCCCCTCCCCGTCCCGGGCCGCGGTGCCCGCCGCGGTCGCGGCCGCACGCCGGGCCGGTCTGCTCGTCACACTGGTCCTCGGCGGGCTCACCGCGCTCCCGCCGCTATCCATGGACATGTACCTCCCGGCGCTTCCCGAGGTCACCGGGGATCTCCGCGCGCCCGCCGCCACCATCCAGCTCACCCTCACCGCCTGCCTCGCAGGTATGGCCCTCGGCCAGCTCGTCGTCGGCCCGATGAGCGACAGATGGGGCCGACGCCGTCCGCTGCTCGTGGGTATGGCGGTGTACGTGGCCGCCACCGCGGCCTGTGCCCTCGCGACCGGCGTCGAGATGCTGATCGCCTTCCGGCTGCTCCAGGGACTGGCGGGGGCGGCCGGGATCGTCATCGCCAGGGCCGTCGTGCGCGACCTCTACGACGGCGTGGAGATGGCCCGTTTCTTCTCGACGCTGATGCTGGTCTCCGGGGTGGCCCCGATCGTGGCACCGCTCGTCGGCGCCCAGGTCCTCCGCGTCACCGACTGGCGGGGCGTCTTCCACGTCCTCGCCGGGATCGGCGTACTGCTCACCCTCGTCGTGGCGAAGTGGCTGCACGAGACGCTGCCTCCGGAGCGGCGCCACAGCGGCGGCGTGGGCCATGCCCTGAGCACCATGCGCGCGCTGGTCGCCGACCGGGTCTTCACCGGCTACACGCTGGCGGGCGGTCTCGCCTTCGCCGCGCTGTTCGCCTACATCTCGGCCTCCCCGTTCGTGGTCCAGAGCCTCTACGGCGCCTCGCCCCAGACGTTCGGGTTGCTCTTCGCCGTCAACTCCATCGGCCTGGTCGCGGTGGGGCAGGTCAACGGCAAGCTGCTGGTGGGCCGGGTCAGCCTGGACAAGGTCCTGGGCTTCGGGCTCGCCGTGATCGCGCTGTCGGCCCTCGCGCTGCTGCTGGTCACCGCCGGCGTCTTCGGTGAGAGAGGACTCCTTCCCGTGGCCGCCGGGCTCTTCGTCCTGATGTCGGCGATGGGCGTCACCCTGCCGAACACGAACGCCCAGGCCCTGATGCGCGCACCGCACGCCGCCGGATCGGCGTCGGCGTTGCTCGGCACGTCCTCCTTCCTCGTCGGGGCGATCGCCTCCCCGCTCGTCGGGATCGCGGGCGAGGCGACGGCGGTGCCGATGGCCGTCGTCCAACTGGTGTGCGCGCTGGGTGCGGTGGGCTGCTTCCTGGGTCTGTGCCGACCGTGGCGGGCGCGGGGGCCCCAGGACGCGGCGGTACG
Source organism: Streptomyces sp. NPDC049887 (assembly GCF_040656535.1). Classification (NCBI taxonomy): domain Bacteria; kingdom Bacillati; phylum Actinomycetota; class Actinomycetes; order Kitasatosporales; family Streptomycetaceae; genus Streptomyces; species Streptomyces sp. NPDC049887. The sequence continues at coordinate 215,314 of NZ_JBFAMM010000006.1, forward strand.
GCCGACGGCCGACGAGACGGCTGAGGCGGACGAGGCCCGCCGGTCCGCGTAGCGAGGCGACGTAGCGGCGGGGCGTGGCGACGCGGTGGCCAGGGGCTCGGGACGGACCGGTGCGATGGGCGGGGCCCGTGGGATCAGCGGGGCCGGTCGAGACGGGTTCGCGGGGCAGGGACGCAGGCACGGGTACTCGGGCACGGGCCCGGCGGTACGGACCCGAAGGCAGGGGGCCCGGGGCACAGGGGCAGCCGCGCCGCCCCGATCTCGGCGCCCCTCCGCGAGGTCAGGGGGCCGGGGCGGGGCGGTCCGCGCGCACGTAGCCGATCAGGTGCAGCCGGTCCCGGTTGTCCGTCCACCGGAAGACGCCGACGCCCGAGGCTTCCGCCGTGGGCAGTCGGACGCTGCGGGGAAGCGGCTCGGCCACGCCCTTCGCGAGGTCCACGACGTGCGGCGCCCCGACGCCGGCCAGCGCCTCGGCGGGGCCGCGGGCGTCGGTCGCCCCGTAGGCGATTCCCGCGTCCGTGACCGTCGTCAGCGTCAGCGGACGCGTGCCGTCCGGCTCCTCGAAGCAGCGGCCGATGCGCTTCTCCAGGTCGAAGGCGAGGTTCCCGGCGGCGAGGTAGCGCAGCCGGGGGGAGAGCACGGCCTGCGGGTACGTGCCCGGCTCGATCGCCGGCTTGTGGCACTCGGCCGCCACCAGCGGCCGGCCCGACGCGGCGTCGTGCACCGCCCAGAGGTCGCGCGTGGTGGCCGCCTCGGTGCCCTTCGCCTTCTGCCAGCGTACGAGCAGTCGCCCGGAGACCAGGGACACCGGTGCCCCGTTCGCCCGGTCCGCGCCGCGCGGCGCGACGTTCCGGCTGAACCAGCCGTCGCGTACCCAGAACTCCCGGGCCCCGCGCACCAGCAGGCCCTTCGCCGTCACCCCCTGGACCGCTGTGAGCTGCCGGCAGGTGGCGCAGCCCTTCGGCGGGCGCAGGGCCTCGGGCGGGACCACGGACACCTCGCCGCTGTCGGGGTCCACGACCGCGCTGCGCGCGCCGCCGTCGCCGATGAGGATGCCGGGTCCGGCCGCGGAGACGGTCGGCGCGCCGGTCCAGGGCACCTCCACCCGCCGCCGCGAGCCGTCCACCGCGTCGTAGACGTCGAGGGAGACGAAGGGGCCCGAGGGCGTGAGGGAGCCGCGGCCCGTCTTCCCGTACGACCAGACGACGAAGAACTGCCGGTCGTCCTTGGCCATGGACAGCAGCCGCGGGAAGTTCTCCGCGCCGGCGAGCGGGGTGAAGGGCTCGCTGGACCAGCCGGGGCGCCCGGTGCCGGTGTACAGCGTGCGCAGCCGGAAACGGGTGTGCTGCGCCCGTTCCAGATAGGCGATGAGCCCGGACCGGGTGGCGAGCGCGTGGTCGGGCGAGGCGTCCGGGACCTCCCAGCCCCTGGCGGTGTCGTACAAGGCGGGGACGGTGAGCTCGGTGACCGGGCCTGAGACGCGATTCTCGGGGCGTTGCGGCCCGTCGCCGCGGTCCTCGTCCTTCCCGCCTCCGCCGTCCTTCCCGCCTCCGCCGCCGCAGGTGGCGAGCAGAAGGATCATGGAGAGTACGGCGACGCCGGCCGCCAGGGCCGTGCGCACGATCCTCTGTCTCATGGTCCCCCCGACGAGCGTTGCCCGGCACAACGGCCGCCAGATTAGCAACTGGGCGTGTACGCACAGTAGTTCGTCCGAGTCCTCGTTCCGGGACTGCTCCGTACCGGCCACGGGCGTCGCCGTGCCCGGTGCCGACGGCGGAAGGCTCTCGGGCACCCGACGCCCGCACGGCGCCTCGCGGGCGTTCTCGGAGTCGCCGGGGGCCGCAGGGCACGAGGGCGCTTCTCGGCCTCGCGGAGCACCGTGCCGGAGGGCTGCCGCTCCGCTTCCTGGAGCGCCCTGCCGGACGCCGGGGGCCTCGTGGGGCGACCCCTCCGGTCGCGGCCTAGAATTCGCCGGTGGACACGACCCTCCCCGACGCCCTCGCCGGTCTCCTCGACGGACTGCCGCAGGGCCGCGCCGCCCAGGCGGTGGACCGCCTGATCGCCAGCTACCGGGGGGACACTCCGACCGACGCGCCGGTGCTGCGCGACCGCGCCGACGTGGCCGCCTACGCCGCGTACCGGATGCCCGCGACGTTCGAGGCGGTACGGTCCGCGCTCGACGCGTTCCGGGCGGCGGCGCCCGAGTGGACGCCCGCTACCCACACCGACATCGGCGGCGGTACGGGTGCGGCGAGCTGGGCGGTCGCCGACGCCTGGCCCGAGGGGGAGCACCGGACCACGGTTCTGGACTGGGCGGAGCCCGCGCTGGAGCTCGGCCGCGAGCTGGCGGCGTCCGCGGACTCGCCTGCGCTGCGGGGCGCGCGTTGGCGGCGGGCGCGGATCGGCGAGTCGATGGGGCTGGAGCCGGCGGACCTGATCACGGTCTCGTACGTGCTGAAGGAGCTCGACGAGCGGATCCGGGCGGCGGTCGTGCGCCAGGCCGCGGCGGCGGGGCGGACCGTCCTGGTCGTGGAACCCGGCACGCCGGACGGCTACGAGCGGATCATCGCGGCGCGGGACCTGCTGGTGGACGCGGGGCTGCGGGTGGCGGCGCCGTGCCCGCACAGCGGGGAGTGCCCCATCGTGCCGGGCGCGGACTGGTGCCATTTCGCGGCGCGGGTGAGCCGGTCGTCGCTCCACCGGCGGGTGAAGGGCGGCTCGCTGCCCTACGAGGACGAGAAGTTCGCCTATGTCGCCGCGACCAGGGACCCGGCGATCCCGGCGCCCTCCCGGGTGACGCGGAAGCCGCAGATCCGCAAGGGCCAGGTGCTGCTGGAGCTGTGCTCCGCCGACGGCGCCCTCCACCGCGAGACGGTCGCCAAACGCCACGGCTCCCTCTACCGCGCGGCGCGCGACACGTCCTGGGGCGCCGCCTGGCCGCCTCCGGACGCCGAGGACGCCTGAGCCGGCCGGTTGGGGCTGCCGGCGGGCGCGGGGCAGGCGGGCGCGGGGTCGGTGGGGGCGGCGGACCGCCCCCGCCTCCGGCACTCAGACGCGCAGCTCCTGAGTGCAGCACTTCACGCTGCCGCCGCCCTTCAGCAGTTCGCCCGTGTCCATCCCGATCGGTTCGAAGCCCCGTGCCCGCAGGGGGTCGAAGAGGCCCAGGGCCGCCTGCGGCAGCAGGACGTGGCGCCCGTCGCTGACCGCGTTGAGGCCGAATGCCGCCGCGTCCGCCTCGCGGGCGACGAGGGCGTCGGGGAAGAGGCGGGCGAGGACCGCGCGGCTGCCCGGGGAGAAGGCGCCGGGGTAGTACATGATCTCGTCCGTCTCGTCGTCGAGGACCGACAGCGCGGTGTCCAGGTGGTAGTAGCGCGGGTCCACCAGATCGAGCCCGATCACCGGCCGTCCGAAGAACTCCTGCGCCTCGTCGTGCGACAGCGGGCTCGATCGGAAGCCCCGGCCGGCCAGTACGAAGGTCGAGGTCACCGCGAAGTCGCCCTCGCCCTCGTTGATGTGGGCCGGCTCGTGGATCTCGGTGAATCCGTGGGCGCGGAACCACTCGAGATGGGCGTCCGCCTCCGCGGCCCGCTCGGGGAAGGCGAAGCGGGCGCCGAGCACCCGGCCGCCGACCACGGTGGCGCCGTTCGCGGCGAAGACCATGTCCGGCAGGTCCTCGCGGGGTTCGAGCAGTTCGACGGTGTGGCCGAGTGCGCGGTAGCGGTCGCGCAGGACCTCCCACTGGGTCATCGCCAGCGACAGGTCGACGGGCTTCCCGGGGTCCATCCAGGGGTTGATGGAGTACGTCACCTCGAAGTGCGTGGGTGGGCACATGAGGTAGCGGCGGGATCTGGCGTCACGAGGCAATGCGGGCTCCTCACGGACGACTGGGCGCACGGTTGTGCGTGAGGCCATGGTGCGGCCTCCGGCGCTTTCGCGCAGTGATCCGATCGGGTGGTTCATCGGACGTACGCCTGATATGAACCGAGACGATACGTATCGTCGCGGACATTGCTAGATTGGGCCCATGCCAGAGAGCAGGAAGCCCGACTCCTCGCGCCGCAGCGAGCGCTCCCGACGCGCCATCCACGAGGCCGCCCTGGCGCTCGTCGGCGAGGTCGGCTACACCCGGACGACGATCGAGGGTATCGCCGCCCGCGCGGGCGTCGGCAAGCAGACCATCTACCGCTGGTGGCCCTCCAAGGCCGCGGTCCTCCTGGAGGCCTTCCTCGACGTCGCCGAGCAGGCCGCCCAGGGCGAGCACGAACTCCCCGACACCGGGGACCTGGAGCAGGACCTGAAGCTCGTCCTGCGCGCCACCGTCGACGAACTCAACTCGCCCGTCCACGACGCCCCCGCGCGCGCCCTCGCCGCCGAGAGCGTCGTGGACCCCGCCCTCGCCGCCCAGTTCGTGGAGAGGGTCCTCGAACCGCAGCTGGAGCTGTACGTGCACCGGCTGCGCGCGGCCCAGGACGCGGGGCAGGCCGGCCCCGGCGTCGACCCCCGCATCGCCCTGGAACTGCTCGTGGGACCGCTGGCCCACCGCTGGCTGCTGCGTACCCTGCCCCTCACGCACGAGTACGCCGACAGGGTCGTCGAGTACGCCCTCCACGGCCTCGCCCCCCGCCCCTGACCCGCCTCGCCCCCGCCCCTGACCGGCCCCGTCCCCCGTCCCGACCGGCGTTTCGGCCACTCGATCGGGGGGTGCGGCCGCCCGGCGCGCCCGATGGTGGGACGATGGCACCAGTGCCGACGCGCGGCCGCACCCGCGCGAGCCGGGGCGAGCAGGGAGATGTGAGGGGATAGATGGGCGACGGCAACGGCCGCTACCGCGGCACGGAGAGCAGGCTTTCCTGGGACAACCGGCTGCCGCAGTGGCTGCGCCGCCGCTCCCGGGAGGATGCCGCCGGCGCCGCGGCCGGCCGGGCCCGGGACCGTCTGGACCAGCTCCTGGCCACCGCCGCCGCCGGACTCCCGCTCGCGCCCGCCGCGCACCCCGCGGGATACAGCTGCTCCTGTGAGCGCATCGGCTGTCCGACACCCGCCCGGCACCCCGTCTCGTTCGCCTGGCAGACCCAGTCCACGCACGATCCCGCCTCCGTCGAGCGCTGGGCGGAGGACCGGCCCGAGGCGAACTTCATCACCGCCACCGGCATGGTCCACGACGTCCTCGACGTACCGTTGGAGGCCGGCCGGGCCGCGCTGGAGCGGCTGCTCGCGGAGGGCACCGAGGTCGGTCCGGTCACCGAGTCCGGAGAAGGGCGGATGCTGTTCTTCACCGCGACCCGCGGCACGCCCGAGGACGAGGACGAGTGGTGGCCCTGCGAACTCGACTGCCACCCCGGGACGATGGACGAGCATCCGGGCCTGCGCTGGCACAGCCGCGGCAGTTATGTCCTCGTACCGCCCTCGCGGCTCCCCGGCGGTCTCGGTGTCGCCTGGGTGCGCGGTCCCGAGCATCCGCTGCCGGACCCGCTGACCCTGCTGGAGGCGCTGGCGGACGCCTGTACCAGGTACGCGGAGAAGACCGGGCAGCACGACCCGGACCACCACACGGTGGCCTGGCCGTCGAGCCGCTGAGCCGCTGCATGTCGGGCCGCCGAGCCGCTGGGTTGAGCCGTCGGGCGTAGGGCCGTCGAGTGTCGGGCCGCGCGGAACGCCCGTGCCGCGCGGAACGCCGTGCCGACGTGTTGCGCCTCCGGGCGCCCCCGAGCCGTCGCGTTTCCGCCTTCCCGCGCCGCCGGATCGGTCAGGTGCTCGGCGGTCGCGCCCGTGCCCCGCCGAGTCGCCCGGCCCTGCCGCACGCCCCGGTGCCCCTGGTGCCCATGACCGCCGCCGCGCCCCGGAAGGGTCCGCGCGGTACTACGAGCCGCGCGCCGCCGTCACACCCTGCAGCCGGCTGATGATCCGCACCGGCGGGCCGGCGGCACCCTTCGGGGCCACCGTCACCGCCTGGCTCGACACCCACTCCTTGGTGAGCGTGCTCTTCACCACACCGTTCATGAGCGCCTTCACGTCCGGGCTCGCCTTGGGCCGGTAACCCTGCGCGGCCGTCTGCCGGTCGAAGTAGCGCAGCGCGAAGAACACCAGCGCCCCGCCGTCCTCCGTGGCCAGCCCGAGGGGCGCGAAGTCCCCGGTGTCCAGTGCCTGGTCGACGTACTGCGTGCTCAGCCCCGCCCGCCGGCCGTTCTGCTCGCGCACCTGCCGCCATCCGCTCGTGTGCGCGCCGTCGGCGAAGTGCTGCGGCTTGCCGGTCCGCAGGTACGAGGCGTACTCCTCGCTGAGGTCGCGCGGGGTGACGGCCGTCGCGTCGGAGTCCGGGGCCACCGGCTCCGCCCAGCCCTCCTGGTCCGTGCGGAACTTCGGCACCTCGGCCGGGGAGAGGATCGCCAGATACGCGGCCTCCCACAGTTGCTTGTTGCTGTTCTTGACGAACACGATCAGCCAGCGGCTGTCCAGGTCGCCGGAGTCGGTGTCCCGGTTGCTGTCGGCGTCCGCCACGAAGAAGCGCGGCCAGCCCGCCTTCTTGGGGATGTGGTACGTCGTGTCGCTGAGCTCCAGCGGGCGGTGCCGTGGGTTCCCGCCGGGCGTGGTGATGCTGCGGGCCTTCAGGCCCGCCTGGTTGATGGCGCCCAGCGCGCCCGTGACCCGGCCCGCGTCGAGCGCCGGGTCGTAGGCCTTGTCGGCCGCGTTGTAGGCGTCGGTGAAGTCCTGGAGGGCCTGCTCGGCCTCAGCCCTCGTCGCCGACGGTACGACCTCCAGCTCGCCGTGCACCGTCACGCACCCGCTCGCCGTCAGCGACAGCACCGTCACCGCCGCGAGCCCCGTCGCCGCCCGACCCAGCCTGCTCATCGGTTGCCTTCTGTTCCTCGCCGCCCCGCACTGACCGTCCGAACCCTACCGGGGTGAGGAACAGCGTGAGTGCCGGGACCAGATACAGCGCCCACACCGTGACCTGGAGGACGGTCGGGTTCGGCTGGAAGTTGAACACGCCCTTCAGCAGGGTGCCGTACCAGCTGTCCGGCGGGACGGCGGCGCTGATGTCGAACGCCTTCTCGGCGAGGCCGCCCAGGAAACGGGCCTCCTGCAGATCGTGCACCCCGTACGCCAGCACACCGGCGGCCACGACCACCAGCATCCCGCCGGTCCAGGTGAAGAACCTCGCCAGGTCGATCCGCAGGGCGCCACGGTAGAACAGCCAGCTGAGCAGCACGGCGGTCGCGATGCCGAGCAGGACGCCGGCGAGCGGCGCGGACGAGCCGGCGGTGTCCGCCGCCGCCCGGACCGACGCCCAGACGAACAGGGCCGTCTCCAGGCCCTCCCGGCCCACCGCCAGGAACGCCGTGGCCACCAGGGCGCCGGTGCCCATCCGCAGCGCGGCGTCCAGCCTCCCGTGCAGTTCGGCCCTCAGCTGCCGTGCGGTGCGCCGCATCCAGAACACCATCCAGGTGACCAGGCAGACAGCGACGATCGACAGGGTGCCGCCCAGCAGCTCCTGGGCCTCGAACGTCAGCTCCTGGGAACCGAATTCGAGGGCCGCGCCGAAGGCCAGGGACACCCCGCAGGCGACCCCGATGCCGGCCCACACCGGCTTCAGCGCGTCCCTGCGGTCCGTCTTGACCAGATAGGCGACGAGGATGCAGACGACGAGTCCGGCCTCCAGCCCCTCGCGCAGCCCGATCAGATAGTTGCCGAACACGGCAGGTCCCTTCCGCTCACGAGAACAGCGCCCGGCCCCACCAGTCGTCCTTGTCCCGGACGCCCGGAGGGATCGCGTACAGCGCCGAACCCACGTGCTGGATGTACTCGTTGAGGTCGTCGGCGGCCAGACTCCGCTGGACCGGGACGAAGCCGTGGGCGACGTCCCGCTGGTAGGCGAGGAAGAACAGCCCCGCGTCGAGCCGGCCGAGCCCGTCCGTGCCGTCCGTGAAGGAGTAGCCGCGGCGCAGCATCCTCGCCCCGCCGTTGGAGTCGGGGTGCGCGAGGCGTACGTGCGCCGTGGGCAGCATCGCGGGCAGGAACGGCTCGTCCCGCTCCCTCGCCCTGCCGACCGGGGCTCCCTCGCCCTTGTCGCGGCCGAAGATGTCCTCCTGCTCCTTCAGCGACGTGCGGTCCCAGGTCTCGATGTTCATCCGGATCCGGCGCGCCACGAGGTAGGAGCCGCCGACGAGCCAGGCCGGGCCGTCCTTCGGCGAGACCCAGACGTGCTTGCCGAGGGCGGCGGTGTCGGTGCCGGCGATGTTGCGGGTGCCGTCCTTGAAGCCCATCAGATTGCGCGGCGTCTGCGCCTCGGGCGTCGTCGAGGACGTCTTGCCGAAGCCGAGCTGCGACCAGCGGACGGCGACCTTGCCGAAGCCGATCCGGGCGAGCTGGCGGATGGCGTGCACCGCCACCTGCGGGTCGTCGGCGCAGGCCTGGACGCACAGGTCGCCGCCGCTGCGCGCCGGGTCGAGGTTGTCCCCGGCGAACTTCGGCAGCTCGACGAGCGCGGCGGGCCTGCGGTCCCCCAGCCCGAAGCGGGCGTCGAAGAGCGACGGGCCGAAGCCGACGGTGAGGGTGAGCCGCGACGGCTTCAGCCCGAGCGCCTCGCCGGTGTCGTCCGGCGGGGCCTCGGCGAGACCGCCGTACGCGCCCTCGCCGACAGTGTCGCCGGCCGTCATGCTCTCGGCGGCCCGGGTCCAGTCCTGCAGCAACCGGACCAGTTCGGCCCGGTCCCGGGTCTTCACGTCGAAGGACGCGAAATGCAGCCGGTCCTGCACGGCGGTGGCTATGCCGGCCTGGTGCGCGCCGTGGAAAGGCACCGCGGCGCCGCTCGCGGCGGCCGGCGAGGTCCGGTCCCCGCCGGCCGTCGCGGCGGCCACGGCGCCCCCGGCAGCGGCGGCGCCGAGCGCGAGCCCGGCACCTCCCCAGCCGAGCAGCGCGCGCCGCGAGGGCGCGGCGGTCGCCCCGGCGACGCCCGTGCCGGTGTCGGGGCGTTCGTCCGTCTGCTCCCGTGCGCCGGTGCGCGTGGGCTGGGCGGTGCGTTCGTTCCCGCCGGTGCGTGTGCCGGTGTCGGCGCGCTCGCCCGTGCCGGGCTCCGCCGTCCCGGCCGGGGGTGTGGTCTCCTCGGACATGTCTGCCGGTCCCCCTACCCGACCACGGCCGCGGCCAGCTTCGACAGCGGCTCGGCCAGCGCGTTGACCCCGTCGGACAGCTCCTTGCGCTGCGCCCCGGAGACCTTGTCGTACGAGGTGAAGACGTAGGTGCCCTTGTCCGCCCGGTACTTGTCGAGCAGCGCGTTCAGCGCGGCGAACTGCTTGTCGAGCTCGGCGACGAGCTCCGTGTCGTTCTTCGACGCGACCGGCTTCAGCAGCTCGTACGACTTCTGCGCGCCCTCGACGTTGGCCTTGAAGTCGACCAGGTCGGTGTGGGAGTAGCGCTCCTCCTCGCCGGTGACCTTGCCCGTGGCCACCTCGTCCAGGAGCTCCTTGGCGCCGTTGGCCATCGACGTCGGGGTGATCTCGGCGGTGCCGACCTTCTTCACCCAGACCGCGAGGTCCTTGTCGAGGGTGTCGGCGAGCGCCTTCTCCTCGGCGCCCAGTTTCCCGTCCTGCCACAGCGCCTTCTCCAGCCGGTGCCAGCCGGTCCACTTCTCGCCCGGCTCCAGGTCGGCCACGCCGTCCTCGCGGAGGTCGACCTTCGGGTCGATGTCGCCGAACGACTCGGCGACCGGCTCCGTGCGCTCCCAGCCGATCCGGGAGTCCGCGTACGCCTTCTTCGCCGCCTCGACGTCGCCTGCGCGGACGGCGTCGGTGAACACCTTCGCCTTCGGCAGCGTCTCGTCGGCCTGCTGCTGGGCGTACGTGCGGTAGGCGGCGACCGCCGCGTCCATCTCCGGGGAGCGCTTGGCGACCGTACCGCCGGTCGCCTTGACCTGACGGCGGATGCCGTCGCCCCGCATCCCGGGCTTGCAGGCGATCTCGTAGTCGCCGGCCTTGACCTCCGCGGTCAGACTCGCCTTGGTGCCGGGGCCGATGTTCTCGCGCTCGGTGACGATGCGGTCGTCGGGGAAGAGGATGTAGACCTCGGTGACCTTGGAGCCCTTGTTCTCGATGTCCAGCCGGACATGACCGGCCGGGAACTCCTTCGCGGACACCTCGCAGGAGTCGTCCTTCGCGGTCACGGCGATGGCACCGCCGCCGTCCCCGGCATCGCTCTTCTCGGCGCAACCCGTGACGGCGGTGAGCGCGGAAAGCGCGGCGACGGCGGTGACGACGGACAGGCGGGCGGGTTGCATACGGGCTCCACGGGGACGGGTTCGGGACGGGCTGCGTACGGATTACGGACGGGGCGCGGACGGATTACGGACGGGACGGCAAGCCGGTGAGGCGGGCCTAACTTAACCGAGCCTTACCTGAGCTGCACCGGCCCGTCCAGTGATTCGGATCTCATCCCCGCACACCGGAAAAGGGGAGGTCACGGCACCGTCATGACCGTCCCACGGGCGGGTCAAGCGCGGTTCAAGGGTCCCGTTTCGGTACGACGAGCGGGGTGCCGGTCCGCGGGTGTGCGAGCACCTCCACCGGCTGCCGGTAGACGTCGCTGAGCAGTTCCCATCTCCGATGTGAAGGTCAGGGCTTCGGGTGCCGCGGGCACGCTCCTCGCCGACGTCACCACCTCCAAGGGCACCAGGAACGACGTGGAGTTCGCCGACCTCGACCTGTCCGGGGCGGACTACGCGGCCAAGGACGGCGTGGTCACGTTCAAGAACGTCGCGGCCGAGCTCACCAAGGACGGCGCCGCGCAGTTCGCGGGCCCGAACGGCGAGCCGTTCTACCAGCCGGGCACGGCCATCGACCCGGTGACCGCGGCCCTGCCGGTCCGTGTCGTACGGGGATGCTTGAATGCCCGGGTGACACACGAACGACCCCGCGGCCTCGACGTCCTGCGCGTCTTCTGCTCCGGCGACGGCCGCCACGGCAACGCCCTCGGAGTCGTGCGCGACGGGCGGCCGTACCCGGACGAGAGGTCCCGCCAGGCGTTCGCGGCCGAACTGGGCTTCAGCGAGACGGTGTTCGTCGACGATCCCGAGCGCGGCGTCGTCGACATCTACACCCCGGCCGTACGCCTGCCGTTCGCCGGCCACCCGCTCGTCGGGGTGGCCTGGCTGCTGGACCTGGAAGCGGTCAACCCGCCGGCTGGAGAGGTCTGGGTGCGCTCCGACGGCGAGTTCACCTGGATCACCGCACCCGCCGAGTGGGCCCCGCCGCGCACCCTGCGCCGGTACGACTCGGCGGCCGAGGTCGAGGCGCTGGAGGTGCCGCCACCCGGCGAATGGACGTATGCCTGGGCGTGGGAGGACGAGGCCGCGGGGCGGATCCGGGCCCGCGCTTTCCCCGGCCGGGGCGACGGCATCGACGAGGACGAGGCGACCGGAGCGGCGGCGCTGCTGCTCACCGAACAGCTCGGCCGCGCACTGAACATCACGCAGGGCAGCGGCTCCCAGCTCCTGACGGCTCCCGGCCCCGACGGCCTGATCGAACTCGGCGGCCGTGTGCGGCTCACGCGCCACTGACGGCTCGCACAGCCACGCCCGACGGCTCGCGGCGAAGGCGCCGGGGTCGCGTCACCGGAGCTACCGGTGCCGGGCCTCGACCCATGGAGGCGTGGGGGAGCGTCCGGGGCCGTGCTCGGGCGCGCCACGTGGCCGCCGCCACGGGGGCGACGCCCGGACCGCGCCCGGACCGCGGTCGGACCACGCCAGGAGGAACGCCCGGACGACGCCCGGACCACGGGCGGACCGCGGTGGGTGCTCGGCGGGCGCGCCGGCTCGCGGTGAGCCGGCGCCGGGGACCACGCGGGACCCACCGCCGTGCCCGTCACTCCGCCCTCATGCAGCGCTGAGCGGGAACTCCCGGCCCAGCTCGCGGAACACCGCGCCGTTGAAGTCGAAGGCGCGCCTGCACTCGTCGATGATGCGCTGCTTCTCGAGGTCGTCGGCGTTCACCGAGTCCAGCAGTTCCCGGTAACCCCGCTTGAACGCCGCCGGGTTGGGGATCTGCTCGAAGACGTAGAAGCGGACCCCGTCGCCCTTGCGGGCGAAGCCCCAGGTGCGCTCGGCCTTGTCGCGGATGATCTGGCCACCGGAGAGGTCTCCGAGGTATCGGGTGTAGTGGTGGGCCACATATCCCGCCGGCCAGGTGCGGGCGCACTCCTCGACGCGGGCCGCGTACGCGGTCGTGGCGGGCAGCGGGCGCAGGCCGCCTCGCCAGTCCGGGCCGCGCAGGTGCGCCAGGTCCCGCTCCAGCTCGGCCGCGCGGAAGAGCTCCGGCCGGATGAACGGCCCCGCGACCGGGTCGGCCTCGAGCGCGCCCGCCGAGTCCTCCAGCGCCCGGTACACGAACCACAGCTGCTCCGTGTAGCGGGCGTACGCCTCGACCGCCAGCCGGCCGCCGAGCAGATCGCTCATGAAGGTCGACGTCTCCGCCTCGGTGTGCTGTTCGTGCGACGCGACACGGATCAGGGTCGAGAAGGGCGTGTCCAGCGTGTCCAGCGTGTCCAAGGCGGGCCTCCGGGGACCGAGGGGGGCGGGAACCAGTAGGATCCTCGTACTTAGGCTTACCTAAGTCAACTGGTTCCCGACGGCCTGTCGGTAAAAACGCTACCCAGGATTCGCGTCAGGGCAACGTCAGGATGTCCGCCCCGGTCTCCGTCACCACCAGCGTGTGCTCGAACTGCGCCGTCCGCTTCCGGTCCTTCGTCACCACGGTCCAGCCGTCGTCCCACATGTCGTACTCGTGCGTCCCGAGTGTCAGCATCGGCTCGATGGTGAACGTCATGCCGGGCTGCATCACGGTCGTCGCGTGCGGGCTGTCGTAGTGCGGGATGATCAGACCGGAGTGGAACGAGGAGTTGATGCCGTGGCCGGTGAAGTCGCGCACGACGCCGTAGCCGAACCGCTTCGCGTACGACTCGATGACCCGCCCGATGACGTTGATCTGGCGGCCGGGCCGGACCGCCTTGATCGCGCGGTTGAGCGACTCCCGCGTCCGCTCGACCAGCAGCTTCGACTCCTCGTCGACGTCGCCGCACAGATAGGTGGCGTTGTTGTCGCCGTGCACGCCGTCGAGGTACGCGGTGACGTCCAGGTTCACGATGTCGCCGTCGCGCAGCACCGTGGAGTCGGGGATGCCGTGGCAGATGACCTCGTTGACCGAGGAGCACAGCGACTTGGGGAATCCCCGGTAGCCGAGGGTCGACGGGTACGCCCCGTGGTCGCACATGAACTCGTGCGCGACCCGGTCGAGTTCGTCCGTGGTCACCCCGGGGGCGATGAGCTTCGCGGCCTCCTCCATCGCCCGAGCGGCGATACGGCCCGCGACGCGCATCCTCTCGATCGTCTCGGCGTCCTGGATCTCCGGCCCGGTGTACGGCCTGGGTGCGGGCTTCCCGACGTACTCGGGGCGCCGGATGTTTCCGGGTACGGAACGGGTGGGAGAGAGCTTCCCTGGTACGAGCAGCGACTGGCCAGACATGCCAGCGAGTCTAACCGGGGGTTCCCGGCGCTCCGGGCGGCGGGAACGCGTCGTCCTCGGGCGAAGGGGAAGACGTCGGGGCAGCATGGGTCAGAGGAAGGAGCCGACGATGGCCCTGTTCAAGAAGCGCACGGTGGGCAAGCCGGGCGAGTGGTACTACTGCCTGGAGCACAAGAAGGTCGAGGAGGGGCCCGAGTGCCCGGCGAAGGACCGCTTCGGCCCGTACGCCACGCGCGAGGAGGCCACGCACGCGATGGAGCTGGCGCGGGAGCGGAACCTCGAGTGGGAGAACGACCCGCGGTGGCACGACGCGCCGCGCGGCGGAGACACCGCCGCCGACTGACCGCGGGAGGGACCCGGCGGCGAACCGGCGCCGGCCGTGCGCCGCAGGGTCCGTACCCGTCCGACCGGCGCCGGCCGCGAGAGCCGGACCGTCTGCCGTCCCGCCGCCCCGGGCCGCTCGGCGTCCGTCGCACCCGGGCCGGCCGGCCTGCCGCACCCGGGCCGTGTGGACCGGGCCGCCCCCGCAGGGAGCCGTCCCGCCGGGCCGCTGTCGGGGTGGGCGGCTTCGCACCGCGAGGCGGCTCCGTGCCGTCAGACCGCCGACCCTTCGGCCGCCGCCCTCTCCTTCTGGGCACGGCGGCGCAGGGCGTCCTCGTCCGTCGCCGCGTCGTACGAGACGAGCTTCGGCAGCGCCGCCGTCAGCAGGCCCACCGAGGCCACGCAGAGCAGCCCGCCGCTCCAGAACGCCGCCCGGGTGCCGGTCCAGCCGGCCACCGCACCGGCGCGCACCTGGCCCAGCTGCGGTCCCACGCTGTACGACAGCACCTCGATGCCGGCCAGGCGGCCGCGCAGCGATTCCGGGATCGTCTGGTTCCAGATGGTGGAGCGACCCAGTCCGCTGAGCATGTCGCCGGCGCCCGCGAAGGCGAGGCAGAGCAGCACCAGCCAGATGTCGGTGAACCACCCTGCCGCGGCGATCGCGAGCCCCCATCCGGCGGCGCCGAACACCACGAACAGGCCGTGCCGGCGCACCCGTGAGGTCCAGCCGCTGGTCAGGCTGAGCAGCAGTGAGCCGACCGACCCGGCCGCGTACATCAACCCCAGTGACCACTCCGCGTCGAGCTCGTCGGCGAGGAACGGGAAGACCGTGTTGGGGAAGGCGAAGAACATCGCGGCCAGGTCCACCGCGTATGTGCCGAGCAGCACCGGCCGGCTCCACGCGTACCGGGCGCCCTCCGCGATGCCCCGCAGCGACGGCTTCTCCGCGTCGTGCGCGGGCGGGGCGGGGGAGAGCCGGGTGCACAGCAGTACGGAGACCAGGAACCCGGCGGCCGTCGTGGTGTACGCCGTCGCGTGTCCCGCGTAGGCCACGACCAGCCCGGCCAGCGCGGGCCCGGCGATGGCGCCGAGCTGCCAGCGGAGCGCGTTGAGCGCGGCGGCGGCGGTCTGCTGGTCGTGGGGCACGATCCGGGCCATCAGGGAGTCCAGTGCGGGGCGCTGCAGACCGGCGAGGGCGGAGACACCGGCCGCCACGACGTAGAGCGGCCACAGCGCGGGCGCCGGCAGCAACGAGTTGACCAGCAGGATCGTGGCCATCAGGGCCATGCCGCCCTCGGTGAGCACCAGCACCCTGCGCCGGTCCACCGCATCGGCGAGCGCGCCCCCGTACAGCCCGAACACGACCAGCGGCACGAGTTCCACGGCGCCCATGACCCCGACCGCGAGCGGCGAGCCCGTCAGGTCCTTGATCTGCAGTGGTAGCGCCACCATCGCCAGGAAGCTGCTGAGAAACGTGATGAGCCCCTGCACCCAGAGCAGACGGAAGTCCCGTGAGGAGCGCCAGGGGGAGAGGTCGGGGAGCAGCGCAACGCCGAGTCGTGAAGCCACGACCCGTCATGCTCGGCGGGGCGGCGAGGGTGCGGCAACCGAATTTCACCACCGCGCCGGCGGGGGCGTCGTGAGGTGGTCGGCCAGCCGGGCGAGGCGGTCGCGGAAGGGCCTGCGGCCACGCGGTCCCGGCGACGGCGGGACGTTCTCGCCGGCCGCCGCGCTCATGAGGTGCTGCACCGTGTCCAGGTCGACCTCCGCCGTCCCCGGGACCGTCAGCGCCTCGTGCGCCAGCCCGACGACCTCCGGGTCGCCGGCGTCCAGCGAGAGCACGGTCGCCCCGCAGCGCCGGGCGTCGTGGACTCGCTCCAGCAGCCCTTCGTCGGGCCGCTGCGGCGCCACCACCAGCAGAGTGTCCCCGCGCCCGGCCGCCGACACCCGGCCCAGACCGACGGCGAGGTGTGCCGGGTCCCCCGGGCGCACCCGGTGGCGTACGAGGGTGGGCGCCAGCTCGGGCTGCCCCGACCAGGCCGCCTCGTCCACGAGGTGCGCGGCGAGGTGCCACGGCTCGTACTCGGCCGTTCCCACCAGCAGCAGACCGCCGCCCTGGGGGACGACCGAGGAGCGCAGCGTGCCCGCGAACCCGCGGGCCGCCGCGGGCCACTCGGTCCCGGCGAGGACTTCCCTCAAGAGCGCGACGCGCACGGCATCCATGGGCGGGCATCCTGCCCCACGGGCGCGCCCGCCGCCCGCGGTTCCGCCGCGGTCCATCCGTACGGGACGGAGACCGCCCTGCTACCTGCGAGTAAGGTCGGATCATGACTTCTCAAGACAACGCCAGCGCACCGAAGCCCGCCGCCAGGGACCCATGGGACCTCCCCGACGTCTCGGGTCTCGTCGTCGGCGTCCTCGGTGGCACGGGGGACCAGGGCCGGGGCCTCGCCTACCGGCTCGCCCGCGCAGGGCAGAAGGTGATCATCGGTTCCCGGGCCGCCGAGCGTGCCGAGACCGCGGCCCGCGAGCTGGGGCTCGGCATCGAGGGCGCGGAGAACGACGAGTGCGCGCGGCGCAGCGATGTCGTGATCGTGGCGGTGCCGTGGGACGGGCACGCCAGGACGCTGGAGGCGCTGCGGTCCGAGCTCGCCGGGAAGCTGGTCGTCGACTGCGTGAACCCGCTCGGCTTCGACAAGAAGGGCGCCTACGCGCTCAAGCCCGCCGAGGGCAGCGCCGCCGAGCAGGCCGCGGCCCTGCTGCCGGAGTCCCGGGTGACCGCCGCGTTCCACCACCTCTCCGCGGTGCTGCTCCAGGACGAGTCGATCGAGGAGATCGACACGGACGTGATGGTGCTGGGCGAGGACCGCGCCGACACGGACCTGGTGCAGGCCCTCGCGGCCCGTATCCCCGGGATGCGCGGTGTCTTCTCCGGCCGGCTGCGCAACGCCCACCAGGTCGAGTCGCTGGTCGCCAACCTGATCTCGGTGAACCGGCGCTACAAGGCGCACGCGGGTCTGCGCGTGACCGACGTCTGAGCGGTACCCGCCCCGGACGCGGTGCCGCGTCACCGGCGCCATGGGGGCATGGGGGACACTGGTCCGGAACACCCGTGACCGGACAGGAGCCGACCCCCATGCCCCGCCTCGCCCTCTACGCCCTCGTCATCTGTGTCCTCGCCGTCGCCGCGGCGGTCGTCTCGTTCGTCGAAGGCAGCTGGCTGGGGATCGTGTGGGTGCTCCTGGCCGGTGTGTCGTCGAACATGGCGATCTACTACATCCGCCGCGGCAGGGAGCGGACGACGCCGACCTCCTGACCCCGCGCGGCCGGCGTGCGCCATCCCTCGGCGGACCGTGCACCCGTCTGCCGCGGGCGACGGCGGGACAGTCCTCAGCGGTCGAGCAGTTCCGTGCACTGCGGGTACTGCTCGGTCCAGATGCGGTAGAGGTCCTGGCCGCAGGCGACCTCCGCCCGGGACACTCCGAGCCCGTCCATCAGGGCGAAGATCGCGTCGAAGAACGCGTGGTTCACCTCGGGGATGAAGAGGACGGCGAACACCGCCAGCAGCCCGAACGGCGCGAAAGGCTCCACCTGACGGCGGAAGCCGTACGACAGCCAGGGCTCGACGACCCCGTACCCGTCCAGACCCGGAACGGGAAGGAAGTTGAGGATCGCGGCGGTGACCTGCAGCAGCGCCAGGAAAGCCAGGGCGAAGCGGAAGCCGAGGGGCACGCCCTCGAGCGCACCGAGCCAGAACGGTGCCGTGCAGACGACCGCGAACAGGACGTTCGTCAGCGGGCCCGCCGCGGAGATCAGGCTGTGCTTCCAGCGCCCCTTGATCCGGTGCCGCTCGATGAAGACCGCACCGCCGGGCAGGCCGATACCGCCCATGATCACGAAGAGGACGGGCAGCACGATGCTCAGCACCGCGTGCGTGTACTTCAGCGGGTTGAGCGTCAGATAGCCCTTCGCGCCGACCGTGAGGTCCCCGCCGTGCAGGGCGGTGCGGGCGTGCGCGTACTCGTGCAGACAGAGCGACACGATCCAGGCGGCCGTCACGAACAGGAACACGGCGACGCCCGGGCTGTCCGCGAAGTCCGTCCAGACCGCCCAGCCCGTCACCGCCATGATCGCGGCGATGCCGAGGAAGACGGGCGACACCGTCCGGTCGCTGGAGCGGGTGGTGGCCGAGGTCATCGAGGGCGCTCCCGGGGCGTGGTCGGCTGGTACGTGCACGGCTGGTCCGCGGTCGGCCGGTGGTGATCGGCGGATCGCATGCCGACCGTACAGGCGGCACGGCCAGAACGTCCCGGGTGGGGCGGGAGTTCCGCAGCGCCGCCGGAGCGCGGCGGGAGCGGCACGGACGCCACGAGAACGGGCGGCTGTGCCGCTCCGTGCCCGGTACCACCCGGGTCCTCCGCGCGACGGCGGTCCTGCCGCGCTCGGCGGCGCGCCCGCCCTGGGGCGGGACGACCACGATCGTGCGGGGCGGACCGTCGGCACCGTGCCCGGCGACGCGGAGTCCACGGCCCGGCGCGCCGGGGCGGCGGCCTCACCCGGAGGAGGCCGCCGCCCGCCCGCACGACCGGAGCCGGGAGTTCAGGACTTCGTCCGGAACTTCCTGATGGCCACCGGGGCCATCACCCCGGTGATCACCGCCGACCAGATCAGCGTCACCCACACCTCATGGGCCACCGGGCCCCCGTGCATCAGCCCGCGAGCCGCGTCGGCCAGGGACGACAGCGGGTTGTGGTTGGTGAAGGTCTGCAACCAGCCGGGCATGGAGCCGGTCGGGGCGAAGATCGAGGAACCGAACTGCAGCGGCATCAGCACCAGGAACCCCATTCCCTGGATGGTCTGGGCGCTCTTCATCGTCACGCCCATGGTGAGGAAGATCCACATGATCGAGGAGCCGAAGACCATCGACAGTCCGACCGCCGCCAGGAGTCCCGGGACGCCGTTCACGGACAGACCGAGCAGGAAACCGACCGTCAGCAGGATCGCGGTGGCGACCAGCATCCGGCCGATCTCCACTACGATCTTGGCGATCAGCACGGAGGAGCGGGCGATCGGCAGGGAGCGGAAGCGGTCCATCACACCGCTCCGGAAGTCCTGGCTGAAGCCGGTGCCGACACCCATCGCGATGTTCATGCCCATCATCGCCATCAGTCCGGGGACGACGTAGTCGACGTAGGCGTCATGGTTGCCCTCGCCGGCGATGGCACCGCCGAAGACGAACACGAACAGCAGGGTGAGGACGATCGGCATCAGCACCGCGTCCATCATGGACTCCGGGTCCTGCCGGATCCACAGCAGATTGCGCCGGACCAGCGCGCCGATGTGCCGGAGACTGCCGCGCAGACCGATCCGCCCGTCGTCGGGAACGGCTGCGGCAGGGGTTGCCGTGGCGGCGCTCATACCGCGACCTCCTGGGGGACCGTGCCGGTGACGGAGGCGGTCCGCCGGCCGGTGATGGCCAGGAAGACCTCGTCCAGGCTGGGCAGTTCGGTCCCGATGTCGGAGACGGCGAAGCCCCGGGCGCCCAGCAGGCCAACGACCGCGGTCAGTTGCCCGTCGCTGAGGATCGGAATGTGGAGCACGCCCTCGTCCGGGACGGCCTGGACGCCGGCGACACCGTCGAGGCCCGCCTCGCGCACGGCCGACGCCATCGCGGCCAGCTGCGCCGCGACGGCCGGCCGGATCCGCAGGGTGCGTCCGCCGACCCTCGCCTTCAGCTCGGCGACCCCGCCCTCGGCGATGACCCGGCCCCGGTCGACGACCGTCAGCCCGTGCGCCAACTGTTCGGCCTCCTCCATGTACTGGGTGGTGAGCAGGACGGTGACGCCCTCGGCGACCATCCGCTGCACCTCGTCCCACACTTCGTTGCGGGTCCGCGGGTCCAGTCCCGTCGTGGGTTCGTCCAGGAACAGCACGGCCGGCCGGCCCATCATCGAGGCGGCCAGGTCGAGCCGGCGGCGCATACCGCCGGAGTAGGTCGCGGCGGGGCGCTTCGCGGCGTCCGTGAGCGAGAACCTTTCCAGCAGTTCGTCCGACCGGCGCCGGGCGTCCTTGCGGGATAGATCGAGCAGCCGCCCGATCAGGTACAGGTTCTCCCGGCCGGACAGCTTCTCGTCCACGGAGGCGTACTGGCCGGTGAGGCCGATCGCGCGACGGATCTGCCGGGGGCGGCGCGCCACGTCGTGGCCGGCGACCGTGGCGCGTCCGGCGTCCGGGGTGATCAGAGTGGAGAGGCAGCGGACCAGAGTGGTCTTGCCGGCGCCGTTGGGCCCGAGGACACCGAGGACGGTGCCCTCCCGGACATCGAGGTCCACCCCGTCGAGCGCCTTCGTCTCTCCGTAGTGTTTGACGAGGCCCCGTACCTCGACGGCGTTCATGTCGGTTCGCGTCATGACGCAACCGTCCCAACCGCCGCCGACGGGCCGCCGACACATTGCCGACGGGCCGCCGACACCCGGCCGGAAGTCAGGACCGGCAGCCCTCGTCGTGACCGAAGAGCCACGAACGGTGCGGCTTGCAGTGCTTCGCGCGAACCCTGACCCCGCCGTCCGTGAGGCCGATGTCCTCGGTCTCCCCTGCCGAGGGAGACCGAACCCCGCACCGTGCCATCGCCGGTTAGGGGCGCATGCGGGGAGAGGTGGAGCTCGCCCCGCTCGGGTCCTCGCGGCATATTCCGTTGCCGAACGACCCGGTATGGGATCTGCTGGTCGACCACGAGCCGCTGAACTCCTTCAGGAGCGGCTCAGGGGAAGGCTCGCCCGGCGGCTCCCGGGGCCACCGGGACACCTGAGCGCGGGCGGGAGACGTACGGCGGTTCGCCGATCGCGGCGGGCGAGAGGAAGGGTGCGAAATGCCGGGAGTGGAGAATCCGCTGACCTTCGCCCTGGGCGCGCTGCTGATCATTCTGCTGCCGGGGCCCAGTTCACTGTTCACGCTGTCGGCCGCCGCACGGCTGGGGGTGGGGGCCGGCTACCGCGCCGCAGCGGGGGTGTTCCTGGGCGAGACCCTGCTCATGGTGGCGACGGCCGCCGGTCTGGCTTCGCTGCTCCGAGCCAACGAGCTTCTGTTCGCCGTCGTGAAGTACGCCGGCGCCGGCTACCTGACCTGGATCGCGACGGGCATGATCCGGGCGGCGTGGGCACTGTGGCGGTGCGGTGACGGGAGGAGGGAGGACGCCGAGGGCGCCCCTGACCCGTCGGCGGGAGGAAGGCTGTTCCGGCGCTCCTTGGTGATCACCGTCCTGAACCCGAAGGCGATCTTGTTCTTCATCTCGTTCTTCGTGCAGTTCGTCGATCCCGGGTACGCGTACCCGGGGCTGTCCTTCGCTCTGCTCGCACTCGTCTACCAGGTCATCAGCGTCGCGTACGTGACCGTGCTGATCCTCGGCGGTACGTACCTGGCCACGCGGTTCCGCCGCCGCCGGAAGCTGTCGGCGGGCCTCACGACGGCTGCGGGGGCGCTGTTCCTGGGTTTCGCGGCGAAGCTGGCCACCACGAGCGGCTGAACACGGCCTCGGCGTCCGCCGGGGCCTGTGGCGAAGCTCCACGACGGGTCGGCGCCCTCGCCGGCCGCCGGCCCCGGACCCGGTCGCATCCGGAAAGGAGGCAGCCCGCCGACGGGGGAAGATCGGCGGGCTGCCGTGGTGCCGCAGTGGCTCGTGGGGCATGGGGTGCCGGTACGGGCGCAGCTGCCCGGCGGCGGTCAGTGGAAGGTGTGCTCCTCGGCCGGGAACGCACCGCCGGCGACGTCCTCGGCGAACGCCTTCGCCGCGTCGCCCAGCGTCTGCCGCAGATTCGCGTACTGCCTGGTGAAGCGCGGCACCTTGCCGCCCGTCAGTCCTGCCATGTCCGTCCATACGAGGACCTGCGCGTCCGTGTCCGGGCCGGCGCCGATACCGATGGTCGGGATGTGCAGCGAACGGGTGACCTCGGCAGCGAGCTCGGCGGGTACGAGTTCCAGGACGACGGCGAAAGCTCCCGCGTCCTGGGCCGCCTTGGCGTCGCGCAGCAGCCGGTGGGCGGCCTCGTCCCCGCGGCCCTGGACCCGGTAGCCCATCGTGTTGACCGACTGCGGGGTCAGGCCCAGGTGGGACATGACCGGGACGCCCGCCTGCACCAGCATCTCGGTCTGCGGCAGGGAGCGCTCCCCGCCCTCCAGCTTGACGGCGCCGACCCCGGCGTCCTTGACCAGCCGGGTCGCCGAGCGCAGCGCCTGGACGGGACCCTCCTGGTACGAGCCGAAGGGGAGGTCACCGACGATCAGGGCGCGCTTGGTGCCCCGTACGACGGCCGCGGACAGCAGCGTCATCTCGTCCATCGTGACGGGCACGGTGGAGTCGTAGCCGAGGTGACAGTTGCCCATCGAGTCCCCGACCAGCATCACCGGGATGCCGGCCTCGTCGAAGACGGACGCCGTCATGGCGTCGTAGGCGGTGAGCATGGGCCACTTCTCGCCGCGCTCCTTGGCGGCGGCGATGTCGTGGACGGAGATGCGGCGAGTGCCCTTGCCGCCGTACAGCGCCTTGCCGCTGCTGCCGGCGGGCTGCGTCTGGGCAGCCTGAAGCGTCATGGTGAACGGCTCCTTCGTCATCTCGAGGCGCCCTTACGGCGTCCCCGGACCGCGTCCATGGTGGCATCCCCGCGCCCGCCGCGTGAAGTGGCCCCGTTCACACTGCCGCGAAGTTGGCCGGTCCCGACACCAACGGCCCAGCATTTCTATACGAGACGGTGCCGTATAGAAATACGCTGCGGTCATGTCCACACCGCCGGGCGCACCCCCCGCCCCACCCCGGGTTCCGGAATCCGTTCACCGACGCCGTTGGCTCATTCTCGCCGTCCTGATGTTCACCGTGCTCATCATGGTGCTGGACCACTCGGTCCTCAACGTGGCGGTCAAGACCATCGCCTCCCCCGCGCCGGTGGGCATCGGCGCCACGCAGGGGGAGCTGGAATGGGCCATCAACTCCTACACCCTCGTCTTCGCCGCCCTGCTGTTCACGGCCGGTCTGATCGGCGACCGTGTGGGCCGAAGGAGGACGCTGCTGTTCGGCATGGCCGTGTTCGGCGTCGGCTCGGCGCTGGCGGCGTTCTCCGGGTCGTCCGGTGAGCTCATCGCGTACCGCGCGGTGATGGGTTTCGGCGCCGCGTTCGTGATGCCGGCGACCCTCGCCGTCCTCATGAACGTCTTCGAGCGGGACGAGCAGCCCAAGGCCATCGGCATCTGGGCGGGCGGGGTGGGCATCGCCATCGCGCTCGGCCCGCTGACGGGCGGGCTGCTGCTCGAACACTTCTGGTGGGGCTCGATCTTCCTGGTGAACGTGCCGGTGGTGATCGTCGGCTTCGTCGCGATGGCCCTGCTCATCCCCGACTCCCGGGACCCCGACCCCGGCCGGATCGACCCCGTCGGCGTGCTGCTGTCCATCGTCGGGCTCGTCCTGCTCGTCTACGGGATCATCCATGGTGGTGAGCTCGCCTCGCTGTCCGACCGGTCCGTGCTGCTGCCCCTGGTCGGCGGGCTGGCCGTGCTGGCGGTGTTCGTGGTCTACGAGCACCGCATCGACCACCCGGCGCTGGAGTTCTCGTACTTCAGGAATCCCGCGTTCTCCGCCGCGATCACCGCGACGGCGCTGGCCTTCCTCTCGATGATGGGCGTCGCGTTCTTCTCGGTCTTCTACCTCCAGAGCGTGCTCGGCCACAGCCCGCTGCAGGCCGGTCTGCTGGTGCTGCCGCTCGCGGTGGCCCAGTCGCTGTTCGCGCCGCGCGCCCGGCTGGCCGTCGCCCGGTTCGGGGCCAAGGCGACCTGCACGGCCGGAATGGTGATGATCGCGACCGGGCTCGCCTGCTTCGCGTTCTTCGACGCCTCGACCCCGCTGTGGGCGCTGGAGCTCGCCTTCTTCGTGCAGGGCGCCGGCATGGGACACGTCATGTCGCCCGTCACGGTCACGGTCATGCAGGCGCTGCCGAGGGAGAAGGCGGGCGTGGCCTCCGCGATCAACAACACCTTCCGGCAGATCGGCGGGGCGCTGGGCGTGGCCGTCCTCGGCTCGCTGCTGTCCGCCGCGTACCGGGGCGGGATCGAGAGCACCCTGGAGCGCGCCCCCGGAGTCCCGGACGAGGCGAAGCACGCGGCGGGCGAGTCGCTGGAGGCGACACTGGCCGTCGCCGAACGGCTCGGCCCCGCCGGGCGGCTCCTGGTCGCGCCCGCCCACGAGGCGTTCCTGGTCGCCATGCACCTGGCGGCGCTGTCCGCGGCGACGGTGACGCTCGTCGGCGCGATCGTCGTGGCCACGTATCTCCCCGGCCGCCGGAAGTCCGCGGACGCACCGGCCGTGCCGGACGAGCGCCCGGCGGCGGGGGTGGCGCGGGGATGACCGGGGTCCGCGAGAATCGAGGGACCCGCCGAGGGGCGGACCGGGAGACGCGACGAGAAGCGCGTCACGGAAGCACGCCACGGGGAGGGCGGGGCGGAGTGGAGGCGGTTGTGTCGAGCGGGACCGGAGCGGCACGGGGCACGAGTACGGGAACCGGCGGGCGGCCGGGCGCCGTGACCGCCCACGGCACGGGCGCGAACGCTCCGCGGCGCGGCCGGCCACGCAGCGAGGCGGCGGAGCGCTCGATCCGCGAGGCGGTGGTGACCCTGCTGGAGGAGGGACTGCCGCTGGGCGACATCTCCATCGAGCGCATCGCCCGTACCGCCGGGGTCGGCAAGGCCACCATCTACCGGCGCTGGGCCGACAAGGAGGAGCTGTTCGTCGACGTCCTGCGGGACATCGAGCCGCCGGATCCCGAGATGCCCGGCACCTCCGCCCGTGACGACCTCGTCGTCATGCTGGAGTCGGTCCGCCTCCGCGGCCTCGCCCAGCGCTCGTCCGCGCTGCTGCACAACGTCCGCGCCCAGATGAAGAGCCACCCCAGGCTGTGGGACGCCTACGTCGCCACCGTCATCGACCCGCGCCGGGCGACCGTGCTGGAGATCCTGCGCCGCGGCGTCGCCCGCGGCGAGATTCGCGACGACCTGGACATCGACCTGCTCAACGACCTCCTGGTCGGCCCGATGCTCGTGCGTGCCGTGATGCGCCCCGACGCCCCGCTGCCCGGCGATCTCGCGGAACGCATGGTGACGGCCGTGCTGGAGGGCCTCGGGCCGCCGTCGTCGCCCTGAGCGTCCGGAAGGAGGCCGCAGCGACGGTCCGGGGCGGCCGTTCCGATCGTCCGGACCGTCGAGTCGCCGTCCGACCGTTCCGCCCTTCGCCCGGGCCCTCCGGCGTCCCCGCCGAACCGGCCAATATGCGCGTTCTGTCACAGCCTCGCCGCCGCCGACCTTGATCGGAACCCGTCGCGGCGCCCGGCCGTCCTCGAACCCGTACGGCAGGAACACACCCGGTATCGCCTAGGGTCGTGGCGGGCAAGGTGTGCACGGCAAGGCAGTGAGGACTATGCACATGCGGCAGGCATACATGACGGAGTCGGGACACGGCAGCGCGGAGGACCCCCGCCCCGGTTCCCGGATCCGGGCCCTGCTCGGCCGTTTGCGGAGCGATCCGGGGATCTGGCGGCGCGGCGTCGTCCTCGCGGTCGTCGCGGTCGCCACCGGCCTGCTGATGATCCTGCACGCGCAGATCCCCAACAGGATCGGCAATGTCGGCAGTCTCGCCGAGACGTTCCTGCCCTGGCTGGGGCTCCTGGTGCCGGTGCTGCTGGTCCTCGCGCTCCTTCGGCGGTCCGCCACGGCGCTGGTCGCGCTGCTCGTGCCGGCGATCGTGTGGCTGAACCTCTTCGGCGGACTGCTCACAAACAAGTCGGGCGACGGTGGGGACTTCACCGTCGCCACCCACAACGTGAACGCCGAGAACGCCGACCCCGAGGGCACCGCCCGCGAGGTCGCCGCCTCGGGCGCCGACGTCGTCGCCCTGGAGGAACTGACGGGCGACGCGGTCCCGGCGTACGAGAAGGCGCTGGCGTCCCGGTACCGCTACCACTCCGTCCAGGGCACGGTGGGGCTGTGGAGCAAGTACCCCATGAGCGACACCCGGCCCGTGGACATCCGGCTGGGCTGGGTCCGGGCCATGCGCTCCACCGTCGCCACCCCGTCCGGCGATCTCTCGGTGTACGTGGCACACCTGCCGTCGGTGCGGGTCAAGATGAACGCCGGTTTCACCGCCAGCCAGCGGGACACCAGCGCCGACGCGCTCGGCGAGGCGATCGCCCGCGACCCGGTGGGCAGGGTCGTCCTCCTGGGCGACCTCAACGGCACGATGAACGACCGCGCCCTGAACGCGGTCACCTCGCAGATGCGCTCGACGCAGGGCGCCGCGGGCGACGGTTTCGGCTTCAGCTGGCCGGCGTCGTTCCCGATGGCCAGGATCGACCAGATCATGGTGAAGGGCGTCGAGCCGGTCTCGTCCTGGACGCTGCCCCGCACGGCCAGCGACCATCTGCCCATAGCGGCCGGTATCCGCTTCTGACCCGTTGCCCAGGAAGCCGGGCCGCTCCGGGGAGGGCCGCCGGCAGGATCGCGGCAACCGCCCGTTCATCCGCGGGAACAATCCGCCTGAGAGACTTTGTTCCGGTAACGAACTAACCGGGAAGGGCTCTCTCATGCCACTGGCGCTGCTCGCGCTCGCCGTGTCCGCCTTCGGCATCGGCACCACCGAATTCGTGATGATGGGCCTGCTGCCCAACGTCGCCGAGGACCTCGGCACCTCCGTCCCCACGGCCGGGCAGCTCGTCTCGGCGTACGCGATCGGCGTCGTCATCGGCGCACCGCTGCTGACCGCACTGGGCTCCCGCGTCCCGCGCAGGCGGATGCTGCTCCTGCTGATGGCGCTGTTCACCGTCGGCAACCTCGCGTCCGCGCTCGCTCCCGGCTTCGGCACCCTCGTCGCCGGACGCGTCCTCGCCGGGCTGCCGCACGGCGCGTTCTTCGGCGTGGGTGCGGTCGTGGCCGACCGGCTCGTCGCCCCGGGACGGCAGGCGCGTGCCGTGGCCACGATGTTCCTCGGGCTGACGGTCGCCAACATCGTCGGCGTGCCCGCTGCCACCCTCCTCGGCCAGCACCTCGGCTGGCGGGCCACCTTCCTCGTCGTCACCGCCATCGGGCTGGTCGCGATGGCGGCACTCGCCCGGCTCGTCCCGCAGCTGCCCGTCGAATCCCACCAGGGCATCGCCCGCGAGCTGCGCGCCCTCGGCAACCGGCAGGTGATCCTCGGGCTGCTCACCGCCGTCCTCGGCTTCGCGGGCGTGTTCGCGGTGTACTCCTACCTGGCGTCCATGACGACCGAGGTGATGGGTCTCGGCGAGACCTCCGTGACGCTCGTCCTCGCCCTCTTCGGCATCGGCATGACGCTCGGTGCCCTGGCGGCCGGTCCGCTCACCGACCGCGCCCTGCGGCCCACCCTGTACGGCTCGCTCGCCGCGCTCGCGCTCGTCCTGGTCGCCTTCCGCCTCACCGCGCACATCCCGTGGCTGGCGCTGGTCACCGTGGTCGTGCTCGGCGCGGTCGGTTTCATGACCACGACACCGCTGCAGATGCTGGTGATGAACAAGGCCCAGGACGCCCCGACCCTGGCCTCCGCCTCCAACCACTCCGCCTTCAACCTCGCCAACGCGGGCGGTGCCTGGCTCGGTGGCGCGGCCGTCGCGGCAGGCTGGGGCTGGACCTCCCCGGCGCTCGTGGGCGCGGCCCTCACCGTCGTCGGACTGGCGACAGCGGTGACCGCCGGGCTGCTCGACCGTACGGCGAAGGGGGCCTCGCGCGTCGTCGCGGGAAGCCTCGTGACCGGGGACGGGCCGCGGGTCAGCGCGCCGTCGTCTCGCGCCAGCGATTCGTGATCGGCAGCCGGCGGTCCTTGCCGAAGCCCTTCGCGGAGATCTTCGTACCCGGCGGGTACTGCCGCCGCTTGTACTCGGCGGTGTCGACGAGCCGCAGCACCCTCGCCACCAGCTCCTCGTCGTAGCCCGCCGCCACGATCGCGTCCTTGCCCTGGTCGCGGTCGACGTACAGCTCCAGGATCCCGTCGAGCACGTCGTAGTCGGGAAGCGAGTCGGTGTCGACCTGCCCCGGCCGCAGTTCGGCGCTCGGCGGCTTGGCGATCGAGT
The DNA here is from genome assembly GCF_040656535.1 of Streptomyces sp. NPDC049887. Taxonomy (NCBI): domain Bacteria; kingdom Bacillati; phylum Actinomycetota; class Actinomycetes; order Kitasatosporales; family Streptomycetaceae; genus Streptomyces; species Streptomyces sp. NPDC049887. Next base: position 243,260 of record NZ_JBFAMM010000006.1, read on the forward strand.
TCTCGGGGATCGGCGCGATCCGGCCGCGCTCCTCGGCCGCCCGGTTGCGCCACTTCGCCAGCCTGAAGACGGAGGACTTGTAGACGTCCTTGATCGGCCCGTAGGCGCCGACCGAGTCGCCGTACAGCGTCGAGTAGCCCACCGCCAGCTCGGACTTGTTGCCCGGCGCGAGCACGATGTGGCCCTCCTGGTTGGAGACGGCCATCAGCGTCGTCCCGCGCAGCCGTGACTGGAGGTTCTCCTCCGCCAGACCGGTCAGCGAGAGCGAGCCCATGAAGGCGTCGAACATCGGCTCGATCGACACGGTGCGGAAGTTCAGCCCCGTACGCCGGGCGAGTTCGGCCGCGTCGTCCCGGGAGTGGTCCGAGGAGTACTTGGACGGCATGGAGATGCCGTGGACGTTCTCCGCCCCCAGCGCGTCGCAGGCGATCGCGGCGACCAGTGCCGAATCGATACCTCCGGAGAGGCCCACGACGACCGAGCGGAAGCCGTTCTTGGCCACGTACGCCCGCAGTCCGACGACCAGGGCCGAGTACACCTCCTCCTCGTCGTCGAGCCGCTGCGCGTAACCGCCCGTCAGCTCCGGCTCGTAGGGCGGGAGCGGGTCCTCGGAGAGGACGATCCGGTCGACGGTCAGCCCGTCGTCCACCAGGCCGGTCGGGGCGTCGGCGGACGCGGTCGGGAGGTCCAGGTCCAGGATCACGCTGCCCTCCGCGAACTGCGGTGCGCGTGCGATCACCTCCCCGTCCCGGTCGACGACGATCGAGTCGCCGTCGAAGACGAGTTCGTCCTGGCCGCCCATCATCGCGAGGTACGCGGTGGTGCAGCCGGCCTCCTGGGCGCGCTTGCGCACCAGTTCCAGCCGGGTGTCGTCCTTGTTCCGCTCGTAGGGCGAGGCGTTGATCGAGACCAGCAGCCCGGCCCCGGCGGACCGCGCGGCGGGGACCCGGCCGCCGTCCTGCCAGAGGTCCTCGCAGATGGCGAGCGCGACATCGACGCCGTGGACGCGGACGACGGGCATGGTGTCGCCCGGCACGAAGTACCGGAACTCGTCGAACACGCCGTAGTTGGGCAGGTGGTGCTTGGCGAACGTCAGCACCACCCGGCCGCCGTGCAGTACGGCCGCGGCGTTCCGCGGGGCGCCCGCGGGCTGACCGTACCGCGGCTGCGCCTTCTCGGAGCGGTCGAGATAGCCGACGATCACGGGGATCCCCCCGAAGCCCTCGTCGGCGAGACGCGCGGCGAGCGCGCGCAGGGCGGCCCGTGACGCCTCGACGAAGGACGACCGCAGGGCCAGGTCCTCGACGGGATAGCCGGTCAGCGCCATCTCGGGGAACGCGATGAGATGCGCCCCCTGCGCGGCGGCGTGCCGGGTCCAGTGCACGATCGACTCGGCGTTGCCGGCGAGATCGCCGACGGTCGAGTCGATCTGATTCAGGGCGAGGCGAAGTTGAGGCACGCGACCAGTGTAATCGTCTTTCTGACGCGATGTCCCGGTGGTGTGGCGCGCGCCACCCCGGTGCAGCCGGGGTGCGGGTCCCGGGAGAGGGAGGCGTCCTCCCCCGGGCCGGGGGGATCAGTCCTCGTACGCCAGCGTCGTCATCATCCCGGACTCCGAGTGGTAGATGTTGTGGCAGTGGAACATCCACAGCCCCGGGTTGTCGGCGTCGAAGTCCGCCACCAGCTTGCGGTGCGGCAGCAGGATCGCCGTGTCCTTGCGGGCGCCCAGCGCGTCGATGCCGGCCAGGGCGAAGGTGTGGCCGTGCAGGTGCATGGGGTGCCACATGTCCGTGGCGTTGATGACCACCAGCCGCACCCGCTCGCCGTACTCGATCCTGTGGAGGACCTCCGGGTCGTACGGCTGCCGGTCGAAGGCCCAGTCGTACCGCTTCATGCCGCCGGTCAGCGTGAACCGGATGAGACGGTCCGGGCGGCGCCGGTCCAGCGCCACCGACTCCTCGGGACGCAGGCGCGCGGACGACTGCAGCACCCTGCGGTCCAGCTCCGACGGGCGGGTGGAGGGCTTGGGCGTGGCCCCGCGGCCCGTCCGCAGCACGGCCATCGCCGAGCCCCGCTTGCCCTCCGCCAGCGCCGTGAACGGGAACACCCCCTCCTTCGCGGTGACCATCACGTCGTACCGCTCGGCCATGCCCAGCAGCAGCGCGTCGGTCTTGTACGGGTGGACGGGGAAGCCGTCCGAGTGGACGACCGTCATCTCGTGGCCGCCGAGTGCCACCCGGAAGGCCGTCTCGCCGCCCGCGTTGATGATCCGCAGCCGGATCCGGTCGCCCGGCTTCGCCCTGAACTCGGTCGGGTCGTCCGCCGTGCGCCCGTTGATCAGGTAGTACGGGTACGCGACATCGCCCGCGTGGCCGCCGAGCAGCTTGCTCACGGCGTCGCTCATCAGCCGGCGCGGGCCCCTGCCGCCGGCCGGCCCGGGCGCATCGCGTCCGGCGTCCGGGTCCCCGGCGCTGGCCGGCCCGTACCCGGCGTCGACCCCGCCGGTCGGCCGGGACCGCGGACGGCCGTCGCCCTCCTCGTCGTCCCCCTCCCCGCGGTCCTCGCGGTCCCGCTCGCGCCGGTCGTCCCCGTCACCGCCGTGGCCGCCGCCGTGTGCGTTGCCGTGTCCCATGGCGGGCTTGCCCTTGCGGAGCTGCGACAGCACGTCGTCCGGAGTGGACCCGCCCACGCCGTCGATCCAGTCGTCCAGGACGATGACCCACTCGTGGTCGTAGGCGAGCGGCTCCTTCGGGTCGTCCACGATCAGCGGTGCGTACATGCCGCTGTCGATCTGCACGCCGTAGTGGGGGTGGAACCAGTACGTGCCGGCGTGCGGCACGGTGAAGCGGTACTCGAAGGTCCCGCCCGGCTTGACCGCCGGCTGCGTCACTTCCGGCACGCCGTCCATCTTGTTCTCGAGGGCGATGCCGTGCCAGTGCACCGTGGTGGGCACCGGCAGGTGGTTGGCCAGGGTGAGCTCGAGCGTGTCCCCGGCGTTGATCCGCACCTCCTTGCCCGGCAGCCGGTCGTTGTACGTCCACGTCCTGAACGTGCGCCCGCGCCCGATGTCGACCGTGCTGGGCGTGGCCGTGAACGTACGCGTGCGGAGCGGGCCCACGCTGCGCACCGCCGCCGGGCCGCCGGCCTTCCTGCCGTCGGCCGGCACGGGCCCCTGGGCGGGGGCACCCGCCGCGCCACGGCCGCCGTCGTCCGCCCCGCCGCCGGAGCAGGCGGCGAGCAGCCCCGATCCGGCGGCGGCGAGCCCGGCACCGAGCACGGCGCGACGGGTGCGAGAGGTCTGACGGGTGTGCTCCTGACTGGACATGGCCCTCCGGTCGGTCGAACATGCGCGCACCACCCCCGTGGGGGACGGGCCCCGGGTGGGGCTGGACGCGGCACGATCTAGCATGGGGCACGATGCCCGAAACATCCGGTACATCCAGAACTGTCGCGCTGCTTATCGCACTCGGCGCCCTGCTCTACACCGCATGGGTGCTCGAACTGCTCCTGGCCACCGGTCTCGACCCGGTCCGGGCGTACGTCAGCGAACTCTCGGCCGCCGACCAGCCCTTCGGCGGCCTGTTCCGCGCCACGGACCTCGCGGCCGGGCTGCTCGTCCTCGCCGGGGCGGCCGTCGCCCTGCCGACGCGTCCGAGACGGCCGTGGTCCGTCGCCGGCTGGACCGCCCTCGCCGTATTCGGCCTGGCGACCGCCCTCGACTCACGGCTGCCGCTCAGCTGCGCGCCCACCGACGACCCGGAGTGCGCCGCCCTGGAGACGGCGGGCCTCGTCCCGGCCACGCACGCCGCGCACGCCGTGAGTTCCGGTCTCGCAATGACGGGCGCCCTCACCGGCATGGTCGCGCTCACGGTCGCGGCCCGCCGCTACCACCGGTGGCCCGAACTGGGCCGGTTCGGGCCGGGGCTCCTCGCCGTCGAACTAGCCGCCACCGTCTGGACGCTGACCGCCGTCGCCGCCCTCGAGGCGGGCCGCGGCGTCTGGTGGCTCGGCGCCGGGCAACGACTCCAGGTGCTGGTCGTGGCAGGCTGGCTGGCGGTACTCGCGCTGTCCGTGGCGCGGGAGGGCACGAGCCGGCCGGGTGCGGGCCGGCCGGGTGCGAGGGGGACGGCGTGACGTTCGTACGGATCGGAGGAGTGCCCCACCACGTGGTGGCCGAGGGCAGCGGGCCGGTCTGCGTCCTCAGCGCGGGCCTCGCGATGAGCTGGTTCGACTGGGACCCCGTCGTGCCCCTGCTGGCCCCGTACCGCACCGTCGTCCGCTTCGACCGGCCGGGGCACGGGCTGAGCGGCACCGCCGTGGTGCCTCCGTCCGCCTCGGGGGAGGCCCACCGCATCGCCGGGATCCTCGACGCCCTCGGTCTCGGCGGAGCACCCGCCACCGTCGTCGGACACTCCATCGCGGGCTTCCACGTGGAGGCCTTCGCCCGGCTCCACCCCGCCCGCACGGCCGGCCTCGTCCTGGTCGACGCCAGCATCGAGGAGGACGCCACGGCGCCCCGCGCCCCCGCCTTCCGCACGGCCGTGGCGCACGGCCTCGGCACGGCGCTGACGGCGGTCGGAGCCCCCGCCGTGATCGGCCCGGCCCTCCGCCGCGCCGTGGTCCGGCTGTCGCGCGAAGGCGGCGGCGACCCGGCCCCCGCCACGCTCGTGCACCGCTGCTACGGCACCTCGCGCGTGCTCCGGGGCGCGTTGCTGGAGAACACCCACTACCGCGCGGTCGCCGCCGAACTGCTCGACCTGCGTACCCGGTTCCCGCTTCCGCACGGGGTGCCCGTGACCGTGCTGGCCGCCTCGGACGGCCACGGCCGTCGCTCGACGGGCCGCTGGCTGGCACGGCAGCGCGCGCTCGCCGCGGAGCTGGGCGACGCGCACTTCGAGGCCGTCGAGCCGTCGGGGCACCTGGTCATGCTGGACCGCCCGGACGCGGTCGCCCGGGCGGTCCTGAAGCCGGGGTGAGGGGGCGACGAAAGACCGCCGGCAGCGGTCACCGGCCCGTCCGCAGGCACCCGGCTCGGCGAACTCGCCGGGGGCCGCCAGCGGCGTACCGAGGCGTCGGCGCCGCGGGCAGGCGGTGGCGGCTACCGCGGTGGCGGCCGGCCGGCTCGCGGGGTGCACCGCGTACCCGTGTGTCGGGGGCGGCGTGGTGGGGCGGCCGTGGCCCGCGGGGTCCGCCGCCCACTCGTGCACCCTGGGCGGCGCCCCCTGCGGCGGATCCCGGCTGACGCCGGATCAGGCCCGTGCGTAGACCTGCTCGACCCATTGGGCGAGCTGGTCCTCCGACAGGTGCTGCGCCAGGTCCGCCTCGCTGATCATGCCGACGAGGCGCTTGTTCTCGATCACCGGGAGCCGGCGGATCTGGTGCTCCTGCATCTCGTGGAGCACGTCGCCGACGTCCGCCCCCGAGTCGATCCAGCGCGGGGTGCCACGGGCCATGTCACCTGCCGTGATCTTCGACGGGTCGTGGCCCATGGCCACACAGCCGACCACGATGTCGCGGTCGGTGAGAATGCCGCACAGCCGCTCTTCGGCGTCGGCGATGGGCAGCGCGCCCACGTTCAGCTCGCGCATCAACTGCGCGGCACGGTCGAGAGTTTCGTGCGCCGGGATCCACTGGGCCCCGGGATGCATGATGTCCTTGGCGGTCGTCATGGGGTTCGTACCTCCTGGGCGCGGCCCACGCCCGTTGTCACCCGATGTCACGCCCGCCGTCCACGCGGGTGGAGAGCGGCCTGCCGACGGCCCGGCCGGCGCCCCGCACCACGGGCCGGGACCTCCCGGCCGGGACTGCGGGGACTTCATCGACGTGCGCGCCGCCACCCAGGGCGGCGGGGAGCCGGGCAACCGGTGCCGGCGGACGCCGAGGAAGCCGTCTTCGACCTTACCGCCGACGTGGTGGCGGCGCCCGACGGGACGGCCGCCCTTCGCGGCCCCCGGGCCCAGGGGCCGCGAAGGGCGCGCTTCGGGGGAGCGCGCGCCCGCGCGGGGCGGGTGTCCGTCCGGCCCGCGCCGGCGCGCCGGTCTCAGGAGCGGGGCGCCGCGCCCCGCTTCTCCAGGAGATCCGCCATCAGGTCCATCTCGGACTGCTGGGCATCCACCATCCCCTGGGCCAGGGCCTTCTCCTGAGGCACGGTGCACAGGTCCGCGCAGCCCTCCGCCATCGCGACGCCGCCCTTGTGGTGGTCGGTCATCAGCTGGAGGAAGAGGACCTCGGCCTGCTTGCCGCTCGCTTCGGCCAGCCGGTCCAGTTCGGCCTGCGTGGCCATGCCCGGCATCACCGCCCCGGCGCCGGTCCGCTGCCCGCCGTGGCCCGCGTCCCCGGCACCCTGGCCGCTTCCGTGAGCGCCGTTCCCGGACGTGCCGCCGTTCCCGGTGCCGCCGTTCCCGGACGTGCCGCCGTGTCCGCCGTCCCCGTGTGCGCCGTCCCCGTGGGCCCGCGCCATCCAGGCCATCGGCTCGGTCCCGGACTCGACCTTCGGCAGCTTCCACAGATCCAGCCAGCCCAGCAGCATGCCGCGCTGGTTCGCCTGGGTGTTGGCGATGTCGTAGGCGAGCCGCCGCACCTCCTCGTCCTGCGTGCGGTCCCGGACGATGAAGGACATCTCCACCGCCTGCTGATGGTGGACGGCCATGTCGCGGGCGAAGCCCGCGTCGGCCGAGCCCGCCGCGGGGGCGGCCGAGGCCCCTGCGGCGTCCCCGTGCCCACCGGGGTGCTCGTCGCCGCCCGCGGACGCGACCGTGGCGGCGCCCGCGAACAGCAGCGCCGACACCACCGCGGCGATCGAGACCCAGTGCGTACGCGTCAGCGTGAGCGTCACGCGCTCAGTCCGCCCGTGCACGCGGCGCCCGGCTCGGGGGTCTGCGGGCCCTGCACGTACTTGGTGAAGAACTGGTCCACCCGCGGGTCGTCCGCGCCGTCGACCGTCACCTGCTTGCCCCAGGCGCTGAGCATGATGGCCCCGGCCTGGTCCTTCACCGGGCTCATCATCGAGTACGAGGTCTTGCCGACCTTGTCCTTGAGCTTCTGCACGTCCGCGGCCGGGGCCTCGTCGCTGTACGTGACCCACACGGCGCCGTGCTCCAGCGAGTGGACGGCGTTCACCTCGGGGATCGGCTTGTCGTAGACGTTGCGATCGCAGTTCATCCACGCCTGGTGGTGGTCACCGCCGACCGGCGGCTTCATCGGGTACTTCACGGCCGCGGTGACGTGGTTGCGCCCGAGCTTCTTGGCGTCCCAGGACTTCTCGTCCTCGATCGGCGCCTTGGCGGCGGCCTCGGCCTGCTCCTTCTTCTCGGACTCCCTGTTCAGCACGTACGTGCCGAAGCCGACGAGGCCCGCCACCAGGACCGCGCTGAGCGAGATCGTGATGATGCGGTTGCGGCGCTCACGGGCCTGTTCGGCGCGGCGCATCTCCTCTATGCGGGCCCGGCGGTCGTTCGTCTTGCTGTTGGTCCTGCTCGACACTCTGCTTCGTCCTTCTGCGTCGGGGGTGTGGGGTGTGCGCGTGATCGCACGGCCGCGGGCCGTGCTGCGCGGACCGGCGGTGGAACGGCCCTGCTAGGTCCGCAGCACCTGAAGGACGTGGAGATCCGGGGCGCGGGGGAGCGCACCGGTGCGCGGTGGGCCGCCCGCGACGCGGGCGGGCACGGCGCCGGGCGGAAGCCCGGCCGGTGCCGGCGGTGCGTCCTGGGGCGGGGCGGTGAGGACGCCGGGCATCAGGTGCGGGAAGAGCCCGCAGTCGCCGCGGTCGTACGGACAGGTGTACGCGGCGGCGGGGTCGGCCCGGGCGTCGCCCGGCACGGCACGGGTGGTCTCGCCGACCCGCGCGGCGGCCAGGGACTCGCCGGTCTCCCGGTGGGTGCCGTGTGCTCCGGCGCTGCCCGTGTCGGCCTGCCCCAGACAGAGGAAGAGCGCGGCGAGGAGCGTCGCCACGGCACTCCCCAGCGCCATGGGACGCGCGGTATGCGCGGTGCGGGCGTTCCGCATGCCCCCCATGGGGGCAGATGGTAACGGCGGGTACGTGCTCCATGTCATACGGGGTGCGTAATCTGGGCGAAACCCCGGGTCGTGATACTGAAGCTCCTCCTCTACGCCCTGGCGGTGGTGCACAGGCCGTCTGAACTGCAAGGATGTGGCTATGGACAAGCAGCAGGAATTCGTGCTCCGCACGCTCGAGGAGCGCGACATCCGGTTCGTACGCCTGTGGTTCACCGATGTGCTCGGCTTCCTGAAGTCGGTCGCGGTGGCCCCCGCCGAGCTCGAGCAGGCCTTCGACGAGGGCATCGGCTTCGACGGCTCCGCGATCGAGGGCTTCGCCCGCGTGTACGAGTCGGACATGATCGCCAAGCCGGACCCGGGCACCTTCCAGATCCTTCCGTGGCGCGCGGAGGCCCCCGGTACGGCACGCATGTTCTGCGACATCCTCATGCCGGACGGCTCGCCGTCCTTCGCCGACCCCCGCTTCGTCCTGAAGCGGATCCTGGCGAAGACCTCGGACCTGGGCTTCACGTTCTACACGCACCCCGAGATCGAGTTCTTCCTGCTGAAGGACCGGCCGCTGGACGGCTCGCGCCCCACCCCCGCGGACAACTCCGGATACTTCGACCACACCCCGCAGAACGTCGGCATGGACTTCCGCCGCCAGGCCATCACCATGCTGGAGTCCATGGGAATCTCGGTGGAGTTCAGCCACCACGAGGGTGCGCCGGGCCAGCAGGAGATCGACCTCCGGTACGCGGACGCGCTGTCCACCGCGGACAACATCATGACGTTCCGCCTGGTCATGAAGCAGGTCGCGCTGGAGCAGGGGGTCCAGGCGACCTTCATGCCCAAGCCGTTCTCCGAGCACCCCGGCTCAGGCATGCACACCCACCTGTCCCTCTTCGAGGGCGACCGGAACGCCTTCTACGAGTCGGGTGCCGAGTACCAGCTCTCCAAGGTGGGACGCTCCTTCATCGCCGGCCTGCTCAGGCACGCCGCGGAGATCTCCGCCGTCACCAACCAGTGGGTCAACTCCTACAAGCGCATCTGGGGCGGTTCGGCCCGCACCGCCGGCTCCGGCGGTGAGGCCCCCTCGTACATCTGCTGGGGCCACAACAACCGCTCGGCCCTGATCCGCGTCCCGATGTACAAGCCGGGCAAGACCGGCTCCTCACGCATCGAGGTCCGCTCCCTCGACGCCGGAGCCAACCCCTACCTCGCCTACGCGGTCCTGCTCGCCGCGGGCCTCAAGGGCATCGAGGAGGGCTACGAACTCCCGGCCGGCGCCGACGACGACGTCTGGGCGCTCTCGGACTCCGAGCGCCGCGCGATGGGCATCGAGCCGCTTCCGCAGAACCTCGGCGAGGCGATCATGCTGATGGAGCGCAGCGAACTGGTCGCGGAGACGCTCGGCGAGCATGTGTTCGATTTCTTCCTCCGCAACAAGAAGCAGGAGTGGGAGGAGTACCGCTCGGAGGTCACGGCGTTCGAGCTGCGCAAGAACCTGCCGGTGCTGTAGTCCCGGCTCCGCTGTCCGGGCAACGGGCGGGGCCGACGGTCGCGGACCGTCGGCCCCGCCCGTCCCGCCGCCCCCGTGCCGTCCGGGAGGCCCGCACGACGCTGCCTCGTCCACGGGTCAGCCCGTGACGCCTCCGGTGGCGACCAGTGCGAAGTCGGCGTCGGTCGCCGGGGTCTCGACGTGTCCGTCCGCGTTGACCTGACCGGCGATGACCTCGATCGTCCAGGTGCCGGCGGCCGGAGTCTGGACGAACACGTTCTCGACGGTGTCGACCGTGTTCGCCGAGCCACCCGGCGATGACCAGTTGTCCGCCGCGAGTCCGTTGTTCCCCCAGTACACGGTGCCGTCCGGGGCGGTGAGCTTCAGGGTCAGATCGTTGACGCGCGCCTGGGCAGCCGACGGTGAGCCCATCGGATCGGTGTAGGCCATCGTCGCCTTCAGCGGCCGGCTGCCGTCGGTGGTCAGTGTGTACGTCGCGGTCTGACCCACCGTGAGCAGGTCCGTCTCGTCGACCAGGACCGGCAGCCGCCAGTCGTTGTCCTGTGCCTCCTGGTACAGGTTGCCGACGTCGGCCGTACCCCAGCCCTGCTTCATGCGGGCCAGGTCGTGGGACGCGCCCGTGAAGGGGTACTGGTCGGCCGAGTTGATCAGCAGTGCCTTTGCGGTGGCGGCGTGCGGCCTGGACGCGAAGACGTCGCGGTCCAGACCGGGGCCGCCGTCGAAGACCCCGTCCGCCCACATCTGGAAGACGAGGCCCGCGTAGCCGCAGGTGATCGGGGTGGAGGCGCTGGTGCCGCTGAACGTGCCGGTGTAGGCGGCGTCGCCGCCGCTCGCGGTGGTGTGGACCGCGTCGTAGTAGTTCGACAGGTCGGGCTTGATCCGCCCGTCCGCGGCCGGGCCGATGCTCGCGCCGCCGTTCCACGCGTCATCGGTCCGGGAGACGGTGTCGTAGTGGTAGGTGCCGCCGACGGACACCACGTTCTTCGCCCAGGCCTGCGGCCGGGCGGAGCGGTTGCCGGTGTTGCCCTGGGACTGGCAGATCAGGATGTCGTGGTCGAAGACGATGTCGTCCATCGCCGCCGACGTGGAGTTGTAGCCGAACGTCAGCGCGCTGCCCCAGCTGTTCGACTGGAACACCGCCCGGTACGGGCCCGCCGGGTCGACGAGCTGCTCGGTGTGGGCCCACCGGTCGGACACGAGGCTGTGGGCGGCGAAGATCGGCTGCGCCTGGGGGAGCAGGCCGCGGGCGGTGGCGCTGACGCCCGAGGCGAAGACCTGCCCGTATGTCGAGGTGCCGTGGCTCGTGCTGGTGGTGTTGGCGGTGTGCAGGATCGGCGGGAACGCCGCGAACTCCTGGTGCGTCGTGCGCAGTCCGGTGTCCATCACCTCACCGCGCACCCCTTGGCCGAGGTACCCGAACGCCGTCTCGACCGCGTCGGCGCCGCCCGCGGCTCGGGCGTTGTCCATGTCCACTTCTGGGACCGTCCAGACGTCGAGCGCGAGTACCGCGTCCAGGTGCGCCACAGCAAGCGCCTGCGCCGGCTCGAGGGTCGCCTCGATCAACTGCCGGCCCGCCGACGAGCCGTCGACCCTCCCGCCGATCGCGGTGATCCGCTCGACCACCGCCCGCTGGTCGGCGGCGTCCGGTTCCACCAGCGTGACGACATAGCGGCGGGTGCTCGGCCGCACGGCCCCGCCCTCCAGTTTGTCGCCGGCGTCGTACGGTCCGACCCATCGAACGTACGGCAGCGCGGCGACCCGTCCTCGGGCCGCCTTGTCCATGCGCACCACGTACGTGGCGTCGGGGATGTAGGCGCCGATCCGGGCACCGAGGGCCGCCAGTTCGGCGCGATGGCTGTCGAGCGGTGTGGTCCTCAACTGGACGAGGTACGTGCCGCCGCTCTTCGTCCGCAGGTTGCCCCGCGGCCGGCTGCGCTCCCCCTCCGGCGTGGTCGGGTCGAAGGTGCGTGTGCGCAGCCGGACGTGCGTGGGCTGCCGATCCAGGTGGTCGTGGGCGGCGGCGAGCCGGGTGGGTCCGGTGCGGTCGGGGGACGCCGGGACGGAAAGGGCGGGGCCGGCGGATGCGGCGAGGGCCAGGGCGAGGACGGTGCAGGCCGCTGTGCGTGCGGGGTTGCGCATGGGGGCTCCGGGGCGGAATCCACCGCGTGGGTGCGGACGGGCGAAACCGATCGAGGAACGCTAACCGGTCACAGGCGGTCAGAAACCCACTGAAAGGGTGAAGACGGACCAAAAGCTCCCGCAGTTGGCCTATAGTCGCGGCGTGCAGATGCTGTGGACCGTTGCGGGAGTCGGGTCGGCGGTCGTGGCGGCGGTACTGTCCGGCGCGGCAGCGCCGGTGACGAGCCAGGACGCGGGGCGCGTCGCGCGCCAGCCCGGCACCCTGTCGATCACCGTGCCGGCCACGGCGAGTTTCGGCTCGGCCTTTCCCGGTGCCTCGCTCAGCCGACAACTCGGTGAGGTCCGGGTACTCGACAGGCGTGGCGGGCAGAACACGGTCTGGACCGCGACGGTGTCCGCGACCGACTTCACCACGCCGGGCGGTGGTGCGGCCCGGCAGATCTCCCGGAGTCAGTTCTCCTACTGGTCGGGTCAGGCCGTTACGACCGACGGCGGCGGCACCCGTGTACCGGGCCAGGCCACGAGCGCGCAGGCGCAGAGCCTGAGCGTCCCGCGCACGGCGTTCAGAAAGACGTCGGGCAACGGGAACAACACCACCGGCTGGCTGCCGACGCTGATCGTCGCGGTGCCGGTGACCGCCGTGGGCGGCACCTACACCGGGACGATCACCCACTCAGTGGCATGATCCATGCCGAATGCCATGTCTTCCTCGCATACCGATCTATGGTGGCCCTGTGCACAGAAGACTCCTGATTCCGTGTGTCGCCTTCGCCCTGGCCGGCGTGTCCTCGCTGCCCGCGGCCGCCCAGCCCTCGGGCGACACGACCGTGACGTTCACCGTGTCGACGTCGAACCTCACGATCGAGGTTCCCGCCTCACGCAATCTCGGGTCCGGGTTCCCGGGGCAGACCATCAGCGGCCAGCTCGGCACCGTGACGGTGGACGACAGAAGGGCCGCGGCGAGCGCCACGTGGACGGCCTCGGTGGTCTCGACGCAGTTCGACACCGGGATCGACGACCCCGCCGAGATCATCCTGCCGAACCTGGTGCAGTACTGGTCCGGCCCGGCGACCGCCACCACCGGCACCGGCACCTTCGTGCCCGGCCAGCCCACGCGGAGCGACCGGGTCACCCTGGCCCAGCCCCGCACCGCGTTCTCCAAGACCTCGGGCAGCGGAAACAACAGCGCGAGCTGGAACCCCACCCTGGAGATCACCATTCCGCCGGACGCCGTCGGCGGGCTCTACAGCGGGACGGTGACCCATTCGGTGGCATGACCCCGTAGGCGGACTGCTCCTCGCGGTGTCACTGCTCGTCGCACCGGTCGCCCCCGCGGCCGCGGAAACGCCACGAGGGTCCTCCGACGACGTGAGCGTCGGCATCCGGCTCGTCGACGCGCCCGTCAGCCGCCGCGACGACGAGCGAGCCCACCGGTATGTCGTCGACCACGTCGGGCCGGGCGAGAGGATTCGCAGGCGGATCGCGGTCACCAACCTGTCGGACCGTCGGCAGCGCGTGCGGCTCTACCCCGCGGCCGCCGCCGTCCACCGAAAGGACGGCTTCGTCTTCGCCCCCGGCCGTACCGGCAACGAGCTCACCGACTGGGTGACGCTCGAGCCGGGCGAACTCGACCTGGGGCCCGAGGAGACGGCGAAGGTGTGGACCGAGATCACCGTGGCGGACGACGCGACCCGCGGCGAACACTACGGAGTCGTCTGGGCGGAGATCAGCCCCGAGCGCGAAACCTCGAAGCAGGTACGCAACGTGGTCCGCGCGGGGGTGCGCATGTACCTGTCCGTAGGGCCCGACGGGGAACCGCGCTCGGACTTCCGCGTCGACGGCCTCACCGCTGCCCGCACCGCGGCCGGTGTCCCCGTGGTCACGGCCCGAGTGACGAACACCGGCGGGCGGGCCCTCGACCTCACGGGCAGGCTCACCCTGTCCAACGGGCCGGGCGGGCTGTCCGCAGGCCCGTTCGGCGTCAGGGCGGGCACCGTCGGTCCGGGCCACTCCACGACGGCGAAGGCCACACTCGACCGGCGGCTGCCGGACGGTGTGTGGACCGCACGACTCACCCTGGTGAGCGGCCGCGTCGAGCGGGAGACCACCGGCCGTATCACCATCGGCACGAAGCCGGCCGCCGAGCGCGGCGCGAGCACCACGATGTCCGTGCTCACGGCCGGCAGCCTCGTCTCGGTCGCCGCGACAGCGCTGCTCGCCGCCTACGCGTACCGCCGTCGCAACCGCGTCCGCTGACCCGGCGGCACGGAGAACGGTCGACAGACGGCGCGTCAACTCTGCGATGGCGACCGCTGCCGCCGAAAGGCGAAGGTCAGACGGTGTGCCGCTGCGACAGGGGAGCCGGGGCCTCCTGGACGATCCAGCCGTTGCCGTCGGGGTCCTGGAAGAACATGAAGGAGTTCCAGGGTTCGCCCCTGCCCGGAGCCCAGCCCGACGGGGCGACGTGCTGGACCGCGCTGACCTCGACACCCCGGGCGAGCAGCTCGTCGTGGGCCGACTCGATGTCGGTGACGCAGAGTTGGAGACCCTGGATCACGCCGGGGCGCATCGTCGTCTGGCCAGGTGCCGGAGGCATGCCCTCGCCGATGACGATCGAGCAGGTGGAGCCCGGCGGGGTCAGCTGGAGGATGCGGACGCCGTCCGAGATGTGCGTGTCGTGGTCGACGGTGAAACCGCACCGGCCCACGTAGAAGTCCTTCGCCCGCTCCACGTCGGAGACGGGGACGACGATCACTTCCAGGGTCCATTCCATGGGCACCGCCCCTGGTGGCTCGTGCGGACCGCGCGGGGGTGGTTCCCCCAGATCAGTGTGCGCCGGGGTGGAGGGCGCCCGCGACGCGGGCGCCCTCAGTGCTCAGCGGTCCGCGAGCGGGGCCGGGGCCTCCTGGACGATCCAGCCGTTGCCGTCCGGGTCCTGGAAGAACATGAAGGAGTTCCAGGGCTCCTTCCCCTTGCCGTCCGCCCAGCCCGACGGTCCCACATGGCGCACCGGACCGACCACGACTCCGCGGTTCACCAGCTCCTTCCTGGCGGCCTCGATGTCGGTGACGCAGATCTGCAGGCCCTGCAGTGAGCCCGGCGTCATCCTGGGCTGTCCCGGGGACTCCGGCATCCCGGATTCCAGGACGATCGAGCAGCGCGAGCCGGGCGGGGTGATCTGGACGAGCCGGGCGCCCTCGAACGGCGACATGTCGAGATCGGCGGTGAAACCGCACCGGTCCACGTAGAAGTCCTTCGCCCGGTCGACGTCGGTGACCGGGATGGCGACCACTTCGAGGGTCCATTCCATGGGGTGGTCTCTCTCCTCTTCCGTGATGGGTCGGGTCTTCGGTGACGGGTGGGGCGGCGGTGGTGAGGGTCCCGTCCGCGGTCGTTCCGTCGGGGCGGACCGGCCCGGTGCTCCCGCCGTCCGCCCGCTGGGACGGCCCGGCGGATAACCCGGTCGGCGACCGGGCGGGCGGCTCAGCGGTGAAGCGTTGTCGGGTCCGGTCGTACGTCTCGGGTCCCCGGCCGAAGCCGAGGCCCGTGGAGCTTGCCACCTCGAAGACCGGGGCGCGGCCCCCGCCCTTGTGCCGGAAGGCCCTGTCCGGACCTCGAAGTGCCACTCCGGACCGTACTTCCCACGCCCGGACCCGGCCAGCCGGGCGAGCCCGGTCCCGTCCCTCACCCGGACGGCCACACCCGCCACGACCAGGGTTCTCCTGCCCAGGCCCCTGCGGGAGCTTCCTGTGAAGCCCCCTGCGGAGACGAAGGCCGCTGCGGAAGTCACCCGCGGCAGCCCCCTACGGAAGCTGCGCCGTCCGCGGACGCCCCGACGGCGTCCAGTGCAGGGTGCCGTCCAGGCCGATCGCGGCGATGCCGCCGGGAAGTCCGGCGGGCGCCCCGGCGAGGAGGAAACCGCCTTCGGTCCAGCCGGCCCCGGCCCCGGCCTCGGGCTCCGTCACCGGTACCGGGCGGGGCCGCGCCTGTGTGCGCGTCGTCGCCAGAACACCGGTGCGGGACCGGACGGCCAGCAGATCGCCGCCCGAGCCGACCGGGCCGAAGCCCGCCACACCGGTCGAGGCCACGAACGAGACGACGGGGACGAACATCCCTGCCGTGCCCCTACCCGCCGCCCCGCCCGAAGCTGTGCCCGCTTCCGCACCCGGGGCACCCTTCGCCTTCCCCGCGATGCCCGTACGCGGGGCGCCGGCCGCCCCCGCGCCGACCGCTCCGCCCCTTTCACCGGTGCCGGGCACACCGGGGGCCCCGCCGAAGTGGGCGGCGCGGACCTCGCCCGTGACCGGGACGCGGTACCAGAGCCGGATGCCGCCGCCCCGGGCGTCGGCCGTCGCGTTCAGCGCCAGCGTCGTCGCCGGAAGGCCGGTCCGCATCGGGCCGGCCAGCGGGCCGCCGGGGCCGGACTGCGACCAGGCCAGCACCGACGACGGGGTGGGGACGAAAACGGTGTGCCGGCCGGACGCGTCCGTGGCCGCCACCGGATCGCCGCGCAGGCCCGTGCCGCCCAGCGGCGTCCAGGGCTCCCAGCCGCCACCCGGCAGCCCGGTCCGGCCGGTCAGCCGGTGGGCGGAGTCCCGGACGAACACCCTGAGCCGGCCCGTCGGGTCCACGACCGCCGCCGGCGCGCTGATGGCCGAAGTACCGCTCTCGTCGTCGCGCTCCGGAGTGCCGAGCGAGGCCCACGGCCCGAAGTCGCCGCCCCGGGAGCGCTGCACGCTGAGCACCACGTCCCGGCGGTAGTCGGCGGCGCGTGCGCCGAGAGTTGTACGGGTCCCGAGCACGGCGATCCGGCCGTCGGGCAGGCGTACCGAGGTCACCCCGCCGTCGATGCCGCCGTCACCGGTCAGCCGGGGACCGGTCCAGCCCGCCGTGGGCCCCGCGCGGTGCCAGACGGCGAGCCGCCGGTCGAGCACGGAGAACGCCCACGCGGTCCCGCCCGGACCGGGCTGCGCCCAGGTCGTCGACTCTCCGCGTGTGTGGCGGACCGTCTGCGCCCAGCCGTGGCCGGCGGGCCGTGCCGCCACCTTGCGGTCTCCGCAGCCGGCCGGGTCGCCGCAGTGGTCGGCGCCGTCCGTCCACGCGTACGTCTCAAGGGTGCGCAGCTTCGCCGCGGCGTCCGCGGGGCCGAGGGTGCGGGGCAGCCGTCCGGTGGCATAGCCGAGGTAGGTCTGGACGCCGAAGGCGGGGTGCCCGGGTACGGCCGCGTAGCGGGCGAGCGCCGCCTGTGCGAACCGCGCCCCGTACAGATGGTCCTGGTGGTCGGAGTAGGTGCCCTTCGCGGTGCGTCCCGGGGTCGGGTCCTGAATGCGGACGAACGTCGGCCGGAACCGCTCCAGCAGTCCGGCGACGGTCTCCACGACCTGCCGCTTGGTGTAGGCGAAGTCCTCCCGCACCGGCGTCCCGGAGGACAGTTGCGACCCGAGGGAGTCCACCCGGCCGTCCCACAGCCCGCGGAGGCTGTGGGGTCGGTCGCCGTTGACGCTGCCGGCCTCCCGGAGCTGGACCCAGACGAGACTGATCCAGGGCTTGGCGCGGAGGGTGTCGAGCTCGGCCGACCCGCCGCCCGCGGTGCGCACGGCAGAGCGCGACCAGGGGCTGGTCCGGTCACCGGTGGCCATCTCGGCGTAGGCGGCGCGTATGCCGTTCTGGCGGGCCTCGGCGTACGCGGCCTTGTCGGGGGCCGGGGGATCCGGGTCGTCGCGCCGGGCGTTGACGCCGTCGGCTTCGCCCGCCGTCAGGTACACCGACGTCAGGCTCCGGCCCGTGGCCAGGGACTGGGCGGTGTCCGGGTTCATGAAGAACAGGTCGTCGTCGGGATGGGCGAGGATCTGGACCACCCGCTCGCCCGCGGTGGTGCGGACCGGCTGGACCGCCGGCCCCGCCGGGGGAACGGCCCGCGCGCCGCGGCGGTCCGCGGCCGTGTCGGGCACGGTCACCAGCGTGCCCACGACGCCCAGCAGCAGCGCGGCGGCCAGCCCGGCGACCACTCCTCGCCGGGCGCGGCGGGCCACGGGACCGGAGCGGACCGGGAGGCCGGCGCCGCCCGGAGCCCCGGGGCCGTCCTCCCGACCGGGACCGGGAGGGGAACCGGGGCGGGCCGCGGAGTCGGGGGCGTGCGAGGAACCGGAGCCGGGGCGGGCCGCGGCGGCGCGACGGAACGCGGAGCCGAAGCGGGGCGCGGATGCGTGAGGCGCCGCCGAGGGGCGGCTGCTGCGGCGGGGCCGGCTGGGCATGGCGGTCGGTGCTTTCGTGGTCGGTGGGGGCCGGTGACCGCCCGGGCGCACGCGCCCGCGGGGGCACCGGTGTCCCGCGGGCGAACGCGCGCCCGCCGGTCACCGGGCGGCCGGCGGGCGTTGCGGGGCCCCACCGCGCACCGGCGACCCGCGGGCGCGGGTGGTCCTCGGTGAACGTGTCCGTGCCGTCCGGGCGCGCGCGGTGCCCGGACACGACGGAGGACGGAGATTCCAGGAATACGGGTTGTCCCGCACGAACCACGAAGAACATGGCGAACATCACGGAACCGCACATCGGGCGACGCCCTCCGGGGCGCGGCCCCCGCACCCCTGCGACTACGCTCGGACCCGGATCCGGACCTTGATCGGAGGCGGCGGGATGACATCGGTGCCGGGGCGCAGAAGCAGTACCTTCACCCGTCTGCTGCGACACGGCTTCACCCACCCCGCCGCCGCCGAGCGGCTGCTGGACCTGCCCGAGATGGCTCCCGTGCGCACCGACTCCGTCCTCCTCGACGCGCTCGGCGCCACCGCCGACCCCGACCTGGCCCTGCGCGGACTCGTACGCCTGGTCGAGGCCCAGCAGCCGGACGAGCGGCAGGTACTGCTGGACACGCTGCTCTCCGCGAAGCCGCTGCGCGACCGGCTGCTCGGGGTGCTGGGCGCCTCGGAGGCGCTCGGCGACCATCTGGCCCGGCACCCGCACGACTGGCAGGCGCTGGTGATGTACGAGGCGTCCGATCTGCACCCCGGGGTGGACGACTTCGAGCGGGGACTCGCCGAGGCGACCGAGCCGGTGTCGCTGCGTGTCGCCTACCGCCGCTGCCTGCTGTCGATCGCCGCCCGTGACGTGTGCGGCACCACCGACGTGGCGCAGACCGCGGCGGAGCTGGCCGACCTCGCGACGGCGACGCTGCGCGCGGCTCTCGCCATCGCCCGCACCGAAGCCCCCGAGGACGCCGCCGCCTGTCGGCTGGCGGTGATCGCCATGGGCAAGTGCGGCGGCCATGAACTCAACTACGTCTCCGACGTGGACGTGATCTTCGTCGGGGAGCAGGCATCCGAGTCCGTGGACGAGTCCACTGCGGTGAAGGCCGCGACCCGGCTCGCCTCGCACCTCATGCGGATCTGCTCGGAGACCACCGTCGAGGGCGCGATCTGGCCCGTCGACGCCAATCTGCGGCCGGAGGGCCGCAACGGCCCGCTGGTGCGCACCCTCTCCAGCCATCTCGCCTACTACCAGCGCTGGGCGAAGACGTGGGAGTTCCAGGCGTTGCTCAAGGCGCGGCCGGTGGCGGGGGACCCGGAACTCGGCGCCGAGTACGTCGAGGCCGTGTCGCCGCTGGTCTGGCAGGCCGCCGAGCGCGAGAACTTCGTGCCCGACGTGCAGAAGATGCGCCGCCGCGTCGTCGACAACATCCCCGTCGCGCACATAGACCGCGAGCTGAAGCTGGGCCCGGGCGGGCTGCGGGACGTCGAGTTCGCCGTGCAGCTGCTGCAGTTGGTCCACGGGCGAACCGACCCCACGCTGCGCAGCGGCTCCACCCTGGAGGCGTTGCGGGCACTCGCGGCGGGCGGGTACGTGGGTCGGGCGGACGCGGCACAGCTCGACGAGGCGTACCGCTTCCTGCGCTCCATGGAGCACCGGATCCAGCTGTACCGGCTGCGCCGTACGCACCTGGTCCCGGAGGGCGAGGAGGACCTGCGGCGCCTCGGGCGGTCCCTCGGGCTGCGCGCCGACCCGGTGGCCGAGCTCGACAAGGAGTGGCGGCGGCACGGCTCCGTCGTCCGCAGACTGCACGAGAAGCTCTTCTACCGGCCCCTGCTGGACGCGGTCGCCCAGCTCGCGCCCGGTGAGACCCGGCTCAGCACCCAGGCCGCCCGGCAGCGCTTGGAGGCGCTCGGCTACGCCGATCCGGCCGCGGCCCTGCGGCATCTGGAGGCGCTGTCGTCCGGGGTCTCGCGCAAGGCGGCGATCCAGCGGACGCTGCTGCCGGTGCTGCTCGGCTGGTTCGCGGACTCCGCCGATCCGGACGCGGGCCTGCTGGGCTTCCGCCAGGTGTCGGACGCGCTCGGCAAGACGCCCTGGTACCTGCGGCTGCTGCGCGACGAGGGCGCGGCCGCGGAGAACCTCGCCCGGGTGCTGTCCGCCGGCCGGCTCGCTCCCGATCTGCTGCTGCGCGCCCCGGAGGCCGTGGCGCTGCTCGGCGATCCCGAGGGGCTGAAGCCGCGGGGCCGCGACCATCTGGAGCAGGAGGTGCTCGCGGCGGTCGGGCGCGCGGACGGAGCGGAGGCGGCGGTGGCCTCCGCCCGCGCGGTGCGGCGGCGGGAGCTGTTCCGTACCGCGGCGGCGGACCTGATCGGCTCCTACGGCACCGAGGAGAACCCGGCCGGGCACGACCCGCGCACGCTCGTCGACCGGGTGGGCAACGCCGTCACCGACCTCAACGCGGCCACGATCGCCGGCGCGCTGCGCGCCGTCGTGCGCGAGCGGTGGGGGGACGAGCTCCCCACCCGGTTCGCGGTCATCGGCGTGGGCCGCTTCGGCGGACACGAACTGTCGTACGGTTCCGACGCGGATGTGCTGTTCGTCCACGAGCCGCGCGAGGGCGACGACGAGCACGAGGCCGCCCAGGCCGCGAACACCGTCGTCGCGGAGATGCGGCGGCTGCTGCAGCTCCCCACCGCGGACCCGCCGCTGCTGATCGACGCCGACCTGCGCCCGGAGGGCCGCAACGGCCCGCTGGTGCGCACGCTCGCCTCCTACGCGGCCTACTACCGCCGCTGGTCACTGGTCTGGGAGAGCCAGGCGCTGCTGCGCGCCGAGCCGATGGCCGGCGACGAGGACCTGGGCGCGCGCTTCATCGAACTGGTCGACCCGCTCCGCTACCCGGCCGGGGGCCTGAGCGAGGAGGCGGTCCGGGAGATCCGCCGTCTCAAGGCCCGGATGGAGACCGAGCGCCTGCCGCGCGGCGCGGACCCGACGCTGCACACCAAGCTGGGCCGCGGGGGCCTCAGCGACGTCGAATGGACGGTGCAGCTCCTCCAGATGCGTCATGGCTGCTCCGAACCGGGTCTGCGCACGACGCGCACCCGTGGTGCCCTCGCCGCCGCCCGGGACGCGGGGCTCCTGTCCCCGGAGGACGCGGAGATCCTCGACGACGCGTGGGTGCTGGCGACCCGGGTCCGCAACGGCGTCATGCTCGTCAGGGGCCGTGCGGGGGACACCTTCCCCTCGGAAGCGAAGGAACTGGCCGCGGTGGGCCGCTACCTGGGGTACGGCCAGGGGCATGTCGGGGAGATGGTCGACGAGTACCGCCGTGCGACGCGGCGGGCGCGTGCGGTCGTGGAGCGACTGTTCTACGGGGCGTAGCCGGAGGTTCCGGCGCCGGCGGCACCCGCGAGTGCATCTGGCGCGGGGCATGCCGCCTCCCCGGCCCCGGTGTTCCGGCAGGCCGCCTCGGTGCGCCCCGGCTTCCGGGTGGAGGGGCGCCGCTTTGCGGACGCGGCCTTCCGGGCGTGCTCCGTGCGCCACGGGCGTCCGGCCCGGCCGCGCGTACCGGGTGCGCGGGTGGGCGTCCCGCCCAGCACGGACAGTGAGGGCCGACACCGGCCCGCAGCCCGGGAGTCGGGCCGGCGACACCGGGCGTTCAAACGCGCCGGGCGAACCGCGCAGTGCGAACCGTGCCGCGGGAGCGCGTCCGCTCCGTGCGTTCTCCGGCGCGTCGGGCGTCGGCTAAGCCGTGAGTACGGCGCCGGCGGGCACCGGGTCCGGCACATGGCGGGGCAGCCGGTGCGGGAGCGAGCCGTACCAGGCGTAGGACAGGCCGTAGCCGAAGCCGAGGCAGAGCAGCCCGCCGACGGCGTCCAGCCAGAAGTGGTTGGCGGTTGCCACGATCACTATGAGGGTGAGCGTCGGGTACAGCAGGCCCAGGATCTTTCCCCAGGGCGCCTTCGCCAGCACGAAGATGGTCAGTCCGCACCACAGCGACCAGCCGATGTGCATCGACGGCATGGCCGCGTACTGGTTGGACATGGTCTTCAGATTGCCGGAGGCCATGGAACCCCAGGTGTGGTGCACCAGCACCGTGTCGATGAAGTGCTGGCCGTTCATCAGCCGCGGCGGGGCCAGCGGGTAGAGGTAGTAGCCGACGAGGGCGACACCGGTGGTGGCGAAGAGGACGAGCCGGGTGGGGGCGTAGCGGCCGGGGTGCCGGCGGTAGAGCCACACCAGGACGCCGATCGTCACGATGAAGTGCAGGGTGGCGTAGTAGTAGTTCATCGTCACGATCAGCCATGTCACCGAGTTGGCCGCGTGGTTGACCGTCTGCTCGACTGCGATGCCGAGAGCCTTCTCGGCCTCCCAGATCCAGTCGGCGTTCCGCAGCGCCTGGGCCTTCTGCTCGGGAACGGCGTTGCGGATGAGGGAGTACGTCCAGTAGCTGACCGCGATGAGCAGGATCTCGAACCAGATGCGGGGCCGTCGGACCGACCGCAGCCTGCGCAGTCTGCTCTGCTCCGGGGCCGGGCCGTCCTCGGTCACCATGGGTG
The DNA here is from genome assembly GCF_040656535.1 of Streptomyces sp. NPDC049887. Classification (NCBI taxonomy): domain Bacteria; kingdom Bacillati; phylum Actinomycetota; class Actinomycetes; order Kitasatosporales; family Streptomycetaceae; genus Streptomyces; species Streptomyces sp. NPDC049887. Next base: position 265,721 of record NZ_JBFAMM010000006.1, read on the forward strand.
ACGGGGACGCGGTCCGGCCTTCCAAGGTCTTCACGGTCGCTTCACCCATAGGAGGAGAGTCTGCCAGATGGGTGCGCCGCTCCGATCATCCCTCGGTCGGGTTCGGGAGGGCCTCCGGTCCCTCCTGAGGACCAGTCGGATCCCCCGTGTTTCCCTGGTGTGCCACGGAATTCGGGAGTCCGGTCGAGAGGCCCGCCGGCCGGGTGGGACGGATCAGGGCGAACCGTGCAAAGGGCCCGCCGCGGTCGAGCCGCGCACCACCAGCTCCGGCATGAAGACGAACTCGCTGTGAGGTGCGGGCGTTCCGCCGATCTCCTCCAGCAGCGTGCGCACCGCCGCCTGCCCCATGGCGGGGACGGGCTTGCGCACCGTCGTCAGCGGCGGATCGGTGAAGGCGATGAGCGGGGAGTCGTCGAAGCCGACCACCGAGATGTCGTCGGGCACCTCCAGTCCCCGCTGCCGCGCCGCCCGGATCGCGCCGAGCGCCATCATGTCGCTCGCGCACACCACGGCCGTGCAGCCCCGGTCCATCAGTGCGGACGCCGCGGCCTGGCCGCCCTCCAGGGTGTAGAGGGAGTGCTGGATCAGCTCCGACTCGATCTGCTGCTCGCTCGGGCCGAGCTGGTCGCGGACCGCCTTGACGAAGCCCTCTATCTTCCGCAGGACCGGCACGAAGCGGCGTGGCCCGAGGGCCAGTCCGATGCGGGTGTGGCCGAGGGAGACGAGATGGGTCACGGCCAGCTGCATCGCCGCCCGGTCGTCCGGGGAGATGAAGGGGGCCCGCACCAGCGGGGAGAAGCCGTCGACGAGGACGAAGGGGACGCCCTGGGCGCGCAGCTTCTCGTAGCGCTGCATGTCGGCCGTGGTGTCGGCGTGCAGTCCGGAGACGAAGATGATGCCCGATACGCCCCGATCCACCAGCATTTCGGTGAGTTCGTCCTCGGTGGAGCCGCCGGGGGTCTGGGTGGCCAGGACGGGGGTGTAGCCCTGGCGGGTCAGCGCCTGTCCGATGACCTGCGCCAGGGCCGGGAATATGGGGTTCTCCAGCTCGGGCGTGATGAGCCCGACGAGTCCGGCGCTGCGGCGGCGCAGCTTCACGGGGCGCTCGTAGCCGAGGACGTCGAGTGCGGCGAGCACTGATTCGCGGGTGGTCGAGGCAACGCCTGGCTTGCCGTTCAGCACCCGGCTGACCGTCGCCTCGCTGACCCCCGCCTGGGCTGCGATGTCGGCGAGCCGTGCGGTCATGGGATTGGACTGTACCGGTCGCATGTCAGATTGCCCACCAGACGGTCGAGTCGGCGGGAAGCCGGACCGTCCCGCCGCTGAACTCGGGGGTCGCGGAGGCCAGCAGCGGAACCCCGGGGGAGGGGAGCGCCACGTCCGTGCCGCGGGTGTTCGTCGTGCAGACGAAACCGTCACGGGCGAAGGCCAGGACGCCGTGGGGTGCGTCGAGCCAGGTCACCGCTTCACCCGCGCCGAGGCCCGGGTGCTCGCGGCGTACCGCGAGGGCCGCCCGGTACAGCTCCAGGGTGGAGCCGGCCACCCCGGTCTGGGCCTCCACGCTGAGCTCTGCCCAGTCGGCGGGCTGCGGGAGCCAGCTGCCGCCGCTGCCGAAGCCGTACGACGGGCCCGAACGGGTCCAGGGGATCGGCACCCGGCAGCCGTCGCGGAAGCCGTCCTGGCCCTCCGCCCGGAAGAACGACGGGTCCTGGCGCACCTCGTCCGGCAGATCGAGAACCTCGGGCAGACCCAGCTCCTCGCCCTGGTAGACGTACACGGACCCGGGCAGCGCCAGCATCAGCAGCGCCGCGGCCCGGGCCCGGCGCAGGCCCATCGGCCCGCCGCCGTAGCGCGTGGTGTGCCGGGGGACGTCGTGGTTGGACAGCACCCAGGTGGTGGGCGCGCCGACGGACGCGGTCGCCGCCAGCGAGGCATCGACGACCTCCCTCATCCGCTCCGGGTCCCAGGGGCAGCGCAGGAACTGGAAGTTGAACGCCTGGTGCAGTTCGTCGGGGCGTACGTAGAGGGCGAGGCGCTCCGGGCTCGGCGCCCAGGCCTCGGCCACGCCGATGCGCTCACCGCCGTAGCCCTCCAGGAGCCGCCGCCAGGAGCGGTGGATCTCGTGGACGCCGTCCTGGTCGAAGAAGGGCAGCACCTGCGCCCCGATCATCTTGGCCTGCTCCCGGGCCCCGATGTCGGGCAGTCCGGCCGCCTTGACCATCCCGTGGGCGACGTCGATCCGGAAACCGTCGACGCCCAGGTCCAGCCAGAAGCGCAGCACCGCGTCGAACTCCTCGCGCACCTCGGGGTGCTCCCAGTTCAGATCGGGCTGCTCGGGGGCGAAGAGGTGCAGGTACCACTCTCCCGGCGAGCCGTCCGGGTCGACCGTCCGCGTCCAGGCCGGTCCGCCGAAGACCGACTCCCAGTCGTTGGGCGGCAGTTCGCCGTGCGTACCCCTGCCGGGCCGGAAGTGGTAGTGGCCCCGCTCCGGGCCGCCCGACAGTGCGGAGCGGAACCACTGGTGCTGGTCCGAGGTGTGGTTCGGGACGATGTCGACGATCACCCGCAGACCCAGCCGGTGGGCCTCCCTGACCAGGTCGTCGGCGTCGTCGAGGGCGCCGAAGAGCGGATCGACGGCGCGGTAGTCGGAGACGTCGTAGCCGCCGTCCGCCTGGGGCGAGGCGTAGAAGGGGGTCAGCCAGACCGCGTCCACGCCGAGTCCCGCGAGGTGGGGGAGCCGGTCACGGATGCCGCGCAGGTCGCCGACGCCGTCGCCGTCGCTGTCGGCGAAGGAGCGGACGTACACCTGGTAGATCACGGCGTCCCGCCACCAGTCACCGGATCGGCCGGGGCGCACGGTCGGGGCGACCGGGCTGACCTGCGGCGTGGTGGTCGTGCCGAGCTCCTGCGTCATGGGCGCTCCTTCGGATGCCTGTCTCTCGATGTTCCGGGCGTTCCGGGTGTTGCAGATGTTCCGGGTGTGCCGGATGTTCTGGAACTTCTCGACCTTCCGGATCTTCCGGCGCAACGCCGACCCAAGTCGAAGGTAACAGCGCTGCAATCTCTTGCGGAAGCAGTTGCGCGGGCGCACGGAGGCGCAGGGGCGGGGTCAGGCGCTGTTGGCAAGGCGCACAACGGCAACCGTGAGGACACGCGGATGTAACGATCGCGGCCGCTTGCGGAAATCTCTCGCAAGGTCTTTCGGACTTCTTTCAACCTTGTTACGTTCCTGACCGAATCGGCGCCGTGATGGAGCGGCCCAGGTTGAAGGAGTTCACATGCGACGTGGCATAGCGGCCACCGCTCTGGTCGCGAGCCTGGCGCTCACGGCGACCGCGTGCGGCGGGGACGACGCCGAGAGCGGCAAGAGCGCCTCGGGCAAGCTGTCGGGCACGGTCACCTGGTGGGACACGTCGACCGTCGGCAGCGAGGACAAGGTCTTCAAGAAGCTCGCCGAGGGCTTCACCAAGCTGCACCCCGATGTCAAGATCAACTATGTGAACGTGCCCTTCGGCGAGGCGCAGAACAAGTTCAAGAACGCCGCCCAGTCCGGCTCCGGCGCCCCCGACGTGATCCGCTCCGAGGTGGCCTGGACCCCTGAGTTCGCCGACCTCGGCTACCTCGCCCCGCTGGACGGCACCTCCGCCCTCAAGGAGGACAAGGACTTCCTGCCGCAGGCCGCCGCCTCCACGAAGTACAACGACAAGACCTACGCCGTGCCGCAGGTCATCGACTCCATGGGCATCTTCTACAACAAGAAGATCTTCCAGGAGGCCGGTGTCCAGCCGCCGTCCTCGATCGCCGAGCTGAAGACCGTCTCCAAGACGATCAAGGACAAGACCGGCAAGACCGGCCTCTACCTGCGCGGCGACGACGCGTACTGGTTCCTGTCCTTCCTCTACGGCGAGGGCGGCAACCTCGTCGACGCCGAGAAGAAGCAGATCACCGTCGACAACCCGGCCGGCGTCAAGGCCATGAAGGTCGTCAAGGACCTCGTCGACTCCGGCGCCGCGAAGACCGATGCCACCGACGGCTGGAACAACATGCAGACCGCCTTCAAGGATGGCAAGGTCGCCATGATGATCAACGGCCCGTGGGCGGTCACCGACACGTACGGCGGCAAGGAGTTCAAGGACAAGGCCAATCTCGGCATCGTCCCGGTCCCGGCGGGCTCCGACGGCCAGGGCGCCCCGCAGGGCGGGCACAACCTCGCCGTCTACGCCGGTTCCAAGAACCTCGATGCCTCCTACGCCTTCGTCGAGTACATGACCTCGGTCGAGTCCCAGACCACGGTCGCCAAGGAGCTCAGCCTCCTGCCGACCCGCACCTCGGTCTACGACAAGCCCACCGTCTCCGGCAACGAGATGGTCGCCTTCTTCAAGCCGGTCGTCGACAAGGCCGTCGAGCGCCCCTGGATCCCCGAGGGCGGCAGCCTCTTCGCCCCGCTCGTGACCGAGTACACCAAGGTCCTCACCGGCCAGACCACCCCGGAGAAGGGAGCCAAGGCGGCGGGCGACGCCTACCGCAAGCTCCTGAAGGACTGGAAGTAAGGGAAGAGGAAGACCGACTGATGGCTGTCCAGACCAGCGGCCAGTCGGTGGCGAAGGCCGCGGAGCCCGGGAGGGCCCGCGGCCGTCGCCGCGACACCGCAGGCGCGCCCGGCAAGATCCGCCGCGCCCTCTCCACGCACTGGTACGCCTGGACCATGGTCGCCCCCGTGGTGATCGTGATCGGGGTGATCATCGGCTACCCGCTCGTCCGCGGCGTCTACCTGTCGCTGACGAACGCCAACGAGCGCAACGTCGAGCGGTCGATCGGGGTGAACCACCTTCCCGCGACGTACGAGTTCGTCGGGCTCGACAACTACGCCGACGCGCTCACCGGCAGCCAGTTCCTGGACACCCTCGGGTGGACGCTGGTGTGGACGGTCTCCTGCGTGGCCGTCACCTTCGGACTGGGCCTCGCCCTCGCCAACATCCTCAACCGCAGGATCGCCGGCCGGTCGTTCTACCGGATGATGCTGATCCTGCCCTGGGCGGTGCCCGGCTTCGTCTCCGTCTTCGCCTGGCGCTTCCTCTACAACGAGGACAACGGCCTGCTCAACAAGCTCCTCGCGGGCGGCGGCATCGACGCCGTGCCGTGGCTCAACGACCCGACCTGGGCCAAGTTCTCGGTGATCGCCGTGAACGTCTGGCTCGGCGTCCCCTTCATGATGGTCGCCCTGCTCGGCGGACTGCAGTCCATCCCCGGCGAGCTGTACGAGGCGGCCGAGATGGACGGTGCCAACGCCTGGCAGCGGTTCCGCAACATCACCATGCCCGGGCTGCGGTCGGTGTCCACCACCGTCGTGCTGCTGAGCACCATCTGGACCTTCAACATGTTCCCGGTGATCTTCCTGCTCACCCGGGGCGGCCCCGGTGAGGCCACGCAGATCCTGGTCACCCAGGCGTACAAGTTCTCGTTCGAGATCAGCCCCCGCGACTTCGCCCAGTCCTCCACCTGGGGCGTGCTGATCCTCGTCCTCCTGATGGTCTTCGCCGCTGTCTACCAGCGCGTCCTCCGCAAGCAGGGAGAAACCTGGTGACCACGACCAACGCCCCGGCGAACGCCCCGGTGCGCGGCCGCCGCACGCCGCTGGCCTCGACCGCGCTGCACCTCACGCTGCTCGTCGCCTCCGTGATCGCCGTCTTCCCGGTGCTGTGGGTACTGCTGACCTCGCTGAAGCCGGCGAGCTACGCGACGACGACGGACTTCGTCAGGGAGACGACGCTCGAGAACTACACGAAGCTGCTGGCGGACACCGAGTTCCTGACCTGGTTCGGCAACTCGCTCCTGGTCGCCGGCCTCACCACGGTCCTCGGCGTCTTCGTGGCCGCCACCACCGGCTACGCCGTCAGCCGCTTCCGCTTCCCCGGCAAACGGGGCCTGATGTGGACGCTGCTGATCACCCAGATGTTCCCGGTCGCGGTCCTGATCGTGCCGATCTACAACATCATGTCGGGTCTGGGCCTGCTCAACGAGCCGGCCGGTCTCGTCATCACCTACCTCACCATCGCGGTGCCCTTCTGCGCCTGGATGATGAAGGGCTTCTTCGACACCATCCCGCGCGAGATCGACGAGTCGGGCCAGGTCGACGGGCTCACCCCGTTCGGCACCTTCTGGCGGCTGATCCTGCCGCTGGCCCGTCCCGGCATCGCGGTGACGGCCTTCTACTCGTTCATCACCGCCTGGGGCGAGGTGGCCTACGCCTCCGCCTTCATGGTCGGCGACGAGAACCTGACCCTCGCCGGGGGCCTGCAGAAGTTCGTCAACCAGTACGGCGCCCAGTGGGGTCCGATGACCGCGGCCTCCGTGCTCATCGCCATCCCGGCCGCGATCGTCTTCCTCTTCGCACAGCGTCATCTGGTCACGGGCGTTTCGGCGGGCGCCGTCAAGGGCTGACCCGCACGTGCCGTACGTTCCCCCCAACCACGACCATCCCAGGGATGAAATGACCCAGCACCTCGCTGCCCCCGCCACCGCGACGACGTCCGGCCACCGAGCCGAGCCAGCGCCATGGTGGCGGGACGCGGTGATCTACCAGGTCTATCCGCGCAGCTTCGCCGACGGCAACGGCGACGGCATGGGCGATCTCGCCGGGATACGCAGCCGGCTCCCGTACCTCAAGGAGCTCGGCGTCGACGCGGTCTGGCTCAGCCCGTTCTACGCCTCCCCACAGGCCGACGCGGGCTACGACGTCGCCGACTACCGTGCCATCGACCCGATGTTCGGCACGCTCCACGACGCCGACGCCCTGATCCGCAGCGCCCACGCCCTGGACCTGCGGATCATCGTCGACCTCGTGCCCAACCACTGCTCCGACCAGCACGACTGGTTCCGGCAGGCGCTGCGCGAGGGCCCCCGGTCCCGGCTGCGCGAGCGCTTCCACTTCCGGCCCGGCAGGGGCGAGGACGGCGAACTGCCGCCCAACGACTGGGAGTCGATCTTCGGCGGACCGGCCTGGACGCGGACGGTCGACCCGGACGGCTCGCCGGGAGAGTGGTACCTGCACCTCTTCGCCCCCGAGCAGCCGGACTTCAACTGGGAGCACCCGGCCGTCCAGGACGAGTTCCGCTCCATCCTCCGGTTCTGGCTGGACCTGGGCGCCGACGGCTTCCGCGTCGACGTCGCCCACGGCCTGGTCAAGGCACCCGGCCTGCCCGACATCGGCTCCGGCGAGCAGCTGAAGCTGCTCGGAAACGACGTGATGCCGTTCTTCGACCAGGACGGCGTCCACGAGATCTACCGCTCCTGGCGGCGGATCCTCGACGAGTACGAGGGCGGGCGCGTCCTCGTCGCCGAGGCGTGGACCCCGACCGTGGAGCGCACCGCGCTGTACGTGCGCCCCGACGAGATGCATCAGGCATTCAACTTCCAGTACCTCACCACCAACTGGGACGCGAAGGAGCTGCGCGAGGTCATCGACGGCTCGCTCGCCGCGATGCGGCCGGTCGGGGCGCCCACCACCTGGGTGCTGTCCAACCACGACGTCACCCGGCACGCCACTCGCTTCGGCAACCCGCCGGGCCTCGGCACCCAGCTGCGCGAGCAGGGCGACCGCGAGCTCGGCCTGCGCCGGGCCCGTGCGGCCACGCTGCTGATGCTGGCGCTGCCCGGGTCGGCGTACGTCTACCAGGGCGAGGAGCTGGGTCTGCCGGACGTCACGGACCTGCCGGACGAGGTGCGCCAGGACCCGTCGTTCTTCCGGGCGGAGGGCCAGGACGGCTTCCGTGACGGCTGCCGGGTGCCGATCCCCTGGACGCGCGAGGGCTCGTCGTACGGCTTCGGCAGCGGCGGCAGCTGGCTCCCGCAGCCCGCCGACTGGGCAGAGCTCAGCGTGGAGGCCCAGACCGGGGTGGCCGGCTCCACCCTGGAGCTGTACCGGGCGGCCCTCGCGGTGCGCCGCGAACACCCGGGCCTCGGCGCGGGTGAAGCGGTGACCTGGCTCGACGCACCCCACGGCGTCCTGGCCTTCGCCCGCGAGGGTTTCGTCTGCACCGCCAACACCACGGGTGCGCCGGTCCGCCTCCCCGCACCCGGCGCGCTCCTGCTGGCCAGCGCGCCGGTCGCGGTGAACGACGGCTCCGCCGTCCTGCCCGCGGACGCCACGGCGTGGTGGACGGTGTGACGATCCCCAGGCCGAGGGGTACCGCGGGGGCAGGCGCTCCCCGGCTCACCGACATCGCAGCCCAGGCCGACGTCAGCGAGGCCACGGTCAGCCGTGTCCTCAACGGCAAGCCCGGTGTGTCGGCGGCGACCCGCACCCGGGTGCTCGCGGCGCTCGACATCCTCGGCTACGAGCGCCCGGTGCGGCTGCGGCGGCGCAGCGCGGGACTGATCGGCCTGGTGGTACCCGAGCTCACCAATCCGATCTTCCCGGCGTTCGCCCAGGTCATCGAGCAGGTGCTGGCCGGGCACGGCTACACACCGGTGCTGTGCTGCCAGCAGCCCGGCGGGGCCAGCGAGGACGAGCTCGTGGAGCAGCTGGAGGAGAGCGGTGTCGACGGCATCGTCTTCCTCTCGGGACTCCACGCGGACACGGCGGCGGACCAGGGGCGCTACGCCGAACTGGCCGCGCGCCGGGTCCCGTTCGTGCTCGTCAACGGCTGGAACGAGCAGGTCTCGGCGCCGTTCGTCTCGCCCGACGACCACATGGCCGCGGGCATGGCCGTGCGCCATCTCGCCGAGCTCGGCCACGAGCGCATCGGGCTCGCGGTCGGGCCGGTGCGCTACGTGCCGTCGCGGCGGAAGACGGAGGGCTTCCTGGCGGCGGCCGGTCCCGACGCCGAACGGTACGTCCGGCACACCCTGTTCAGTGTCGAGGGCGGTCACGCCGCCGCCGCCGAACTGATCGACGCGGGCTGCACCGGAATCGTCTGCGGCAGCGACATGATGGCGCTCGGGGTGATCCGGGCGGCGCGTGAGCGCGGCCTGGAGGTGCCGGGGGACGTGTCGGTGGTGGGGTACGACGACTCGCCGCTGATCCCCTTCACCGACCCGCCGCTGACGACCGTGCGGCAGCCGGTCCAGGCCATGGCGTCTGCGGCCGTCGGCGCGCTGCTGGAGGAGATCCGCGGGAACCCCGTGCCCAGCACCGAGTACGTCTTCCAGCCGGAGCTGGTGGTACGCGGCTCGACGGCGAGGGCGCGGAGCTGAGAGTGCGGGATGTGGGCTGATGCCCGTTTCGGGGTTGGGTCTGGGGGAGGAGCCCTGGTCGGCGGGGCGAGTGGACGGTCAGGGACGGGGCTGAGCGAACAGGCCGGGCTCGGGCTCGGGCTCGGGCTCGACGAGAAGGCCTCGGCTGACCAGGCGTTTCAGCTTGGATCGAATGCCTTCGGCGTTCTTCGGGACGATGGGCAGGTCGAGGGCCTGGCAGAGATCGCGGGCTCGCAGCGGCTTCCCGTGGTCTGAACCCTGGGGCCAGCTCCATGCTTGAACATGTTCAATAATGGAGGTCGGTGGGCCGCGCCCCTGTTCACGGGGGCACGACCCACCGGGCATCCGCCTCCAGCAAGGAAACCCATGAACCCCACCCGTCCCGGCTGTATCGGCCGACTCCTCGCGATCGGATACGTCGGCCTCGTCGCGACGGCCGGACTGGCCCGCGCCTTCGCGGGGGCCAGTCCCGACGGCTTCCTCGACCTCCTGCACCTGTGGACCTTCCCTGGATCGGTGCTGGTGACCGTCGGGTTCCTCTACCCGCTCGCCCTCCTCGACACGGAGACCGATCCGGATCCGGATGCGGCAGGCAACCCTTTCGCCTCCGCCGCGCTCGTAACCGCCGGCGCGGCCGTCAACGTGCTTCTGGTCTACGGCATCGTCCGCCTGGCCCGCGCCCTGCGTCCCAGTGCCCGACCCTGAGCTTGTTCGTTATGGTCTGTCCTGATCGCGTTCGGCGATGATCTCAGGCCGCCTGACGGTCTTGTCAACGTCGTAGCGGGGTGCCCGGTGTCTGTTCTTGGCGCCGGGTGGATGCGGTAGATCGTGAACGCGATCCTCTGCCGCCTGAGCGCCCATCAGGCGCTCGCGCCGGCGCCGGGGGCGCGGGGCCCGTGCCAGGCCGCCGTCCCGGTGTCGTCCGCTCACGGCGCGCGCAGGCACCCCACCGGAGTCCGCGCGGAGACCGCCCCGCCGGGGCCGGCACGCCATCTGCCCGCAGGGTGAAATACCTTGCAGGCAGATGGCGTCCGTGTTTCCCGGATGTGTCCGAACTGTTGACCGGGCAATCGTTCGGGCCTACCGTCACCTGCGCAGAGGGTGCTTTCAGTTTTGCAGCAAGAACCTTCAACACCCCCACCACAGGCCCTCGCTCACCACCTCCCACCTCCCTTCCTGAGCCGCAGGAGGAAGCACATGGCCAGCAGATCTCTGGCTGCCGCGCTCGCCGTCGTGGCGGGCACGGCAGCCGCGGTGATCGCGCCACCCGGGGCAGCGCAGGCGGCCCCGCCCGGCACCAAGGACGTCACCGCCGTCCTCTTCGAATGGCGCTTCGACTCGGTCGCGCAGGAGTGCACCGGCACCCTGGGCCCGGCCGGGTACGGGTACGTCCAGGTCTCCCCGCCCCAGGAGCACATCCAGGGCGGGCAGTGGTGGACGTCGTACCAGCCCGTCAGCTACCGGATCGCGGGGCGGCTGGGCGACCGCGCCGCGTTCACGAACATGGTCAACGCCTGCCACGCGGCGGGTGTCAAGGTCGTCGTCGACACGGTCATCAACCACATGGCGGCCGGAAACGGCACGGGCACCGGAGGCTCGTCGTACACCAAGTACGGCTACCCCGGCCTGTACTCGGCCCCGGACATGGACGACTGCACCGCGCAGATCACCAACTACCAGGACCGTGGCAACGTCCAGAACTGCGAGCTCGTCGGGCTCGCGGACCTCGACACCGGCGAGGAGTACGTCCGCGACAGGATCGCGGGCTATATGAACGACCTGCTGTCGCTCGGCGTCGACGGCTTCCGCGTCGACGCCGCCAAGCACATGCCGGCCGCGGACCTGGCCGCGATCAAGGCCAGGCTCAGCAACCCGGGCGCGTACTGGAAGCAGGAGGCCATCCACGGCGCCGGTGAGGCCGTCCAGCCGGACGAGTACCTGGGCAACGGCGATGTGCAGGAGTTCCGCTACGCCCGCGACCTCAAGCGGGTCTTCCTCAACGAGAACCTGGCGTACCTGAAGAACTTCGGCGAGGGCTGGGGCTACATGACGAGCGGCAAGTCCGCCGTCTTCGTCGACAACCACGACACCGAGCGCGGCGGCGACACCCTCAACTACAAGAACGGCGCCGACTACACGCTGGCGAACGTGTTCATGCTGGCCTGGCCGTACGGTGCTCCGGACGTCCACTCCGGCTACGAGTGGTCCGACAAGGACGCGGGGCCGCCCAACGGCGGCACGGTGAACGCCTGCTACAGCGACGGCTGGAAGTGCCAGCACGCCTGGCGCGAGATCTCCTCCATGGTCGCCTTCCGGAACGTGGCGCGCGGTCAGGGTGTCACGAACTGGTGGGACAACGGAGCCGACGCGATCGCCTTCGGCCGGGGCGACAAGGCGTACGTGGCCGTCAACCACGAGACCTCCGCGCTCACCCGCACCTTCCAGACCTCGCTCCCGGCCGGCGACTACTGCGACGTCCAGTCGGGCACGGGCGTCACGGTGAACGGCGCCGGCCAGTTCACCCGGACCCTCGGCCCGAACACCGCCGTCGCGCTGCACACCGGTGCGAGGAACTGCGGCGGCGGAGCGACCGCCTCCGGGGCCTCGTTCGCGGTCAACGCCACCACCGTCCCGGGCCAGGACATCTATGTCACCGGCGACCATGCCGCCCTCGGCAACTGGAACACCGGCAGCGCCCTCAAGCTCGACCCGGCGGCCTACCCCGTGTGGAAGCTCGACGCCGGCCTCCCCGCCGGAACCTCCTTCCAGTACAAGTACCTGCGCAAGGACGGCGCGGGCAACGTCACCTGGGAGACCGGGGCGAACCGCACCGCGACGGTCCCGCCCACCGGCAAGGTGACCCTGAACGACACCTGGCGGTCCTGAGGACCAGGGCCGGGCGGGCGCGGCCGCCGCGTCGCCGCCCGTCCGGACCCCGGCCGAGCACGGCCGGGTCGGCGCCACCCCACCTCGGCCGTGCCGCCGGACCGGGGCGGGCCCGGTCCGAGGAGTCCCGTGAGCCAGGGGCCGGGGGTGACGGGCCCGAGGAGCAGCCCATGAGCCCACGAGCCCACGGGCACAGCCGGTTTACGACGCTTTCCGCCCAGCACCGACGAGTTCCGACGCATCCGACACGACCACCCACGCGTTCCGACACGAGTACCGACGAGTCCAGACCAGTGAGGAGAACCCTGGTGACACCCCCCTCGCGCGCCCGGCGCAGAACGGTGGCGGCCGGTTTGGCCGTCGCCGTGTGCGCCGCACTCGCGCCCGCCGTGCCCGCCGCCGCGGCGAAGCCGCCCGCCCCACCGTCCGACGCGCGGCTCGCCGCGCAGCCCGCCCGGCACGACCTGACGCGCGAGCAGTTCTACTTCGTGCTGCCGGACCGGTTCGCGAACGGCGAGCGGGCCAACGACCGCGGGGGCCTGACCGGTTCACGGCTGGAGACCGGCTACGACCCCACCGACAAGGGCTTCTACCAGGGCGGCGACCTCAAGGGCCTCACCAAGCGCCTGGACTACATCAAGGGCCTCGGGACGACCGCCATCTGGCTCGCGCCGATCTTCAAGAACCGGCCCGTGCAGGGCAGTGGCAAGGACGCGTCGGCCGGCTACCACGGCTACTGGATCACCGACTTCACCCAGGTGGACCCTCACTTCGGCACCAACCGGGACCTGGAGACGCTGATCGACAAGGCCCATGCCAAGGGCATGAAGGTCTTCTTCGACGTCATCACCAACCACACCGCCGACACCGTCGACTACGCCGAGAAGGCCTACGGCTACCGCCCCAAGGGCTCCCACCCGTACCTCGACAAGGACGGCCGTCCGTTCGACGACCGCGAGGGGATCCCGCGCGGCGGGGTCGACGCCGACTCCTTCCCGTACACCCCGGTCAAGGGCGAGGGCGCCGTCACCAAGGTCCCGTCATGGCTCAACGACCCGACGATGTACCACAACCGGGGCGACTCCACCTGGGCCGGCGAGAGCGCCGAGTACGGCGACTTCGTCGGACTGGACGACCTGTGGACCGAGCGGCCCGAGGTCGTCGAGGGCATGAAGCGGATCTACGAGAAGTGGGTCCGCGACTTCCGGATAGACGGCTTCCGGATCGACACGGTCAAACATGTCGACCTGGACTTCTGGACCCAGTGGGCGACCGCGCTGGACGCCTACGCCGCCGAGCGGGGCCGCGAGGACTTCTTCATGTTCGGCGAGGTGTTCTCCGCCGACACCGCCGTCACATCGCCGTACGTCACCCGGGGTCGGCTCGACTCGACCCTCGACTTCCCCTTCCAGGACGCGGCCCGCGCCTACGCCTCGCAGGGCGCCGACGCCGGCCGGCTCGCCAGGGTCTTCGCCGACGACTACCGGTACACCACCGACAAGGCCAACGCCTACGAACAGGTCACCTTCCTCGGCAACCACGACATGGGCCGCATCGGGACGTTCCTCAAGCAGGACAACCCCGCCGCCGGCGACGCCGAACTGCTGAAGCGGACCCGCCTCGCCAACGAGCTGATGTTCCTCAGCCGGGGCAACCCGGTCGTCTACTACGGCGACGAGCAGGGCTTCACCGGCGCCGGCGGCGACAAGGACGCCCGCCAGACGCTCTTCGCCTCGAAGACCGCCGACTACCTCGACGACGACCAGTTGGGCACGGACCGCACCCACGCCGACGACGCGTACGACACCCGGCACCCCGTCTACCGCTCGATCGCCGCGCTGTCGAAGCTCACCCGAGAGCACCCGGCGCTGCGCGACGGCGTCCAGCAGGAGCGGTACGCGAAGGGCTCCGTGTACGCCTTCTCCCGCACCGACGCGACGAAGCGCGCGGGAGCCGTCGAGTACCTGGTGGCCGTCAACAACGCGACGACCGAGAAGACCGTGACCGTGCCCGTGGACTCGACGGAGTTCCGGGCCCTGTACGGAGGCTCCGGTACCGTCCGCGCCACCGGCGGCCGGGCCACCGTCACCGTGCCCGCGCTGTCCTCGCTGGTGCTGCGCGCGACCGGGCCCCTCGCGCCCCCCGCCGTGAAACCGTCCCTCACCCTGAAGGCCCCGGCCGCCGGGGCGACCGGCACCGTGGAGATCTCGGCCGACGTCCGCGGCGGACAGCTCAACCGGGTCGTGTTCGCGGCGCAGGTGGGCAACGGCAAGTGGCGCACCCTCGGCACCGCCGACCACGCCCCGTACCAGGTCACCCAGCACATCACGGCACCCGCCGGAACGCCCCTGCGCTACAAGGCGGTCGTCGTCGACAGCCTCGGCCGCACCGCGAGCGCCCTGGCCGCCACCACGGCCGGCCAGGTCCCGCCGCCCGAGAAGCCCACGGCCGTCGAGCGCACCCACGCGGTCGTCCACTACAAGCGCGCCGACGGGGACTACGACGGCGCGCAGCTGAAGGCCGCCGGGACCACGGCCGCGTTCACCGGCCGCGACGCCTGGGGCGCCTTCGCCTGGGTCAAGGTCCCCGAGGGCGCCTCCACCCTCGCGTACACCGTCGAGAAGGACGGCACGCCCGACGGGCCGCAGCGCAGCATCGACCTCGGCCGGACCGGCGAGGTCTGGATCACCCAGGGCCAGGACGGCCAGTCCGGTACCGCTCCCGACGGCGCCCGCCCGCCGCAGGACCCGAAGAAGGCCGTGCTCCACTACCACCGGGCCGAAGGCGACTACGACGGCTGGGGCCTGCACACCTGGACCGGTGCCGCCGAGCCCACCGACTGGTCGAAGCCGCTGATGCCGGTCCGGAAGGACGCGTACGGCGTCACCTTCGAGGTCCCGCTCGCCGACGGCGCCGACTCGCTCAGCTACATCGTCCACAAGGGCGACCAGAAGGACCTGCCGACCGACCAGTCGCTGTCGTTCGGCAGCCATGGCCGGGAGGTGTGGATGCTCGCCGGGCAGCCGAAGTACCTGCTGCCGATGAGTGGCGGAGCGCCCGCGCCCGACCTGTCGAAGGCCGAGGCGCAGTTCATCGACCGCAGCACCGTCGTCTGGAAGGTGAAGGCCACCGACGCCACCAGCCAGCAACTCGTGTACGCGCCCGGCGGCGGCATCGGGATCTCCCCCGGAGCCTCCGGCCCGGGAGGTGCCCCCGGCGGTGCGCTCTCCGACGAGGGGCAGTGGCTGCGCCTCACCCCGTCGACGCTGACCGAAGCCCAGAAGGCGAAGTTCCCGCATCTGAAGGACTTCCCCGCCTTCACCGTCGACCTGCGCGACCGCGACCGCGTCGAGGACGCCCTGCGCGGCCAGCTGATCGTCACCCAGCGCAACGCGGCGGGTGCCCTGCTCGCCGCCACCGGAGTGCAGATCCCGGGCGTCCTCGACGACCTGTACGCGGGCAGGGCGCAGCGGACCGCGCTCGGACCGGTGTTCCGCAAGGGACGCCCGACACTGTCCGTGTGGGCGCCCACCGCACGCAAGGTCGCCCTCGAACTCGGTGGGAGGACCGTCCCGATGCGCCGCGACGACGCCTCCGGCGTCTGGTCGGTCACCGGCCCGGCGAGCTGGCGGGGCAAGCCCTACCGGTACGCCGTGACCGTCTGGGCGCCCAGCGTGCGGAAGGTCGTCACCAACAAGGTCACCGACCCGTACTCCACCGCCCTCACCACGGACTCCGCCCGCAGCCTCGTCGTCGACCTCGCCGACCCGAAGCTCGCGCCCGAGGGCTGGTCCACGCTGCGCAAGCCGGCCGCCGTGCCGCTGAAGGACGCCCAGATCCAGGAGCTGCACGTCCGGGACTTCTCGGCCTCCGACCGCACCGCGAAGCACCAGGGCGGCTATCTGGCCTTCACCGAGCGCGGCTCGGCCGGGATGAAGCACCTGACGTCCCTCGCGGAGAGCGGCACCTCCTACGTCCACCTGCTGCCCGTCTTCGACATCGGGACCATCCCCGAGCGGAAGTCCGACCAGTCCGTACCGGACTGCGACCTGAAGGCGTACCCGCCGGACTCCGAGGAGCAGCAGGCGTGCGTCGCGAAGGCGGCGGCGAAGGACGCCTACAACTGGGGCTACGACCCGCTGCACTACACCGTCCCCGAGGGCTCCTACGCCTCCGACCCCGAGGGCACCCGCCGCACGGTCGAGTTCCGGCGGATGGTGCAGGGCCTGAACGGCGCCGGGCTGCGTACCGTCATGGACGTCGTCTACAACCACACCGTCGCGAGCGGCCAGTCGGAGAAGTCCGTACTGGACCGGATCGTCCCCGGCTACTACCAGCGGCTCCTCGACGACGGCTCCGTGGCCACGTCCACCTGCTGCGCCAACACCGCGCCCGAGAACGCCATGATGGGCAAGCTCGTCGTGGACTCGGTCGTCACCTGGGCGAAGGACTACAAGGTCGACGGCTTCCGCTTCGACCTGATGGGACACCACCCGAAGGCGAACATGGTCGCCGTCCGCAAGGCCCTCGACGCGCTGACCGTCGAGAAGGACGGCGTCGACGGGAAGAGGATCGTCCTGTACGGGGAGGGCTGGAACTTCGGGGAGATCGCGGACGACGTCCGGTTCGTCCAGGCCACCCAGAAGAACATGGCCGGTACGGGGATCGCCACCTTCTCCGACCGGGCGCGGGACGCCGTCCGCGGCGGTGGCCCGTTCGACGAGGACCCGGGCGTCCAGGGCTTCGCCTCCGGACTGTTCACCGAACCCAACGCCTCCGAGGCCAACGGCACCCCGGCCGAGCAGCGGGCCCGGCTGCTGCACTACCAGGACCTGATCAAGGTCGGGCTGTCCGGCAACCTGGCGTCGTACACCTTCACCGACACCCGGGGCCGTACGGTCAAGGGCTCCGAGGTGGACTACAACGGCTCACCGGCCGGCTACGCGGCGGCACCCGGTGACGCCCTGGCCTACGCGGACGCCCACGACAACGAGACGCTCTACGACGCGCTCGCGTTCAAGCTGCCGCCGTCCGTCTCCGCGTCCGGCCGCGCCCGGATGCAGGTGCTGGCGATGGCGACGGCCGCGCTGTCCCAGGGACCCGCGCTGTCCCAGGCCGGCACCGACCTGCTGCGGTCGAAGTCCCTGGACCGCAACTCCTACGACAGCGGTGACTGGTTCAACCCCGTCCACTGGGACTGCCGCGACGGCAACGGCTTCGGCCGCGGCCTGCCGCCGGCCGCCGACAACAGGGCCAAGTGGCCGTACGCCGAGCCGCTGCTGACCGCGCCCACGCTGAAGCCCGGCTGCGCGGAGATCACCGGCGCCTCGGCCGCCTACCGCGATCTGCTGAGGATCCGCACGACCGGGAAGGAGTTCGGACTCGGCTCGGCGGACGAGGTGCAGTCGGCGCTCTCGTTCCCGTTGTCGGGGACGGACGAGACACCGGGGGTGATCACCATGCGGCTCGGTGGTCTGGTCGTGGTGTTCAACGCCACGCCGGATCGGCAGACCCAGCGGATCGGCGCCCTCGCGGGCACCTCCCACCGGCTGCACCCGGTCCAGGCCGGGGGGTCCGACCCCGTGGTCAAGTCGGCGTCGTACGACGGCGCCACCGGCACCTTCGCGGTGCCGGGACGCACGGTCGCCGTCTTCGACCGCGGCTGACGCGCGGCGGCGCGCCGGGGCCCTCGGGGCTCAGGCGCGCTGCTGCGGAACCCGTGCCGCCGGTGCCGGGGACGGCGCCTGCGGCACCAGGGCCACGAGCCGGCCGACGAGGTCCCCGAGGGGCCCGTCGGCCGGCTCGTCCTTCATGACGCGCTCCAGCACGGCAGCCATGTCCGGGTCGTACGCCGCGGGCACCGCCACCAGCGCCGCGAAGTCGTGGACCAGTTGGAGCTCCAGCTCCGCCCGCGGTATGTCCCGCCCGTCCAGCCAGATCAGCGCGGTGGACTCGGCCAGTGAGACCCAGGACCGCACCACCAGCCGCAGCCGGGGCGCCGGGTCGGTGACGCCGAGATGGGCCATGATCTGCTCGTAGGCCGCCTGGCGGACCCCGTCGATCACCGCACTGGTGGTGCCGGTCCCTGCCGCGGGACCGCCTCGCATCAGAGCCGAGAACCCCGGCCCGTGCTCGTCGACGAAGTCGAAGAACCGGCGCATCACCCTCAGCAGCCGTCCGCCGAGCGGTCCTTCGTGCCGCTCCGAGAAACGGTGGGCGAGGTCCTCCGCCGCGCGCCGCAGCGCGGCCTCGTACAGGCTCTGCTTGCCGGGGAAGTAGTGGTAGACGAGCGGGCGCGAGATGCCCGCGGCGGCGGCGATCTCGTCGATCGACACCTCGTCGGGGGAGCGGTGGCTGAACAGCTCCAGCGCCACCCCGATCAGCTGCTGCCTGCGCTCTTCGACGCCCATCCTGCGGCGAACCCCGGTCGTCATGCGAACAGCCTAACGGCCGGGCCTCGGACACCGTCCGCCGCTCGGCCGTTAGGCTTCCGGAGCATGACCGCTTCTGACCAGGAGACACCTGCGGAGACGCCGGCCCCTTCGGACGCTTCCGCACTCGTGGAAGCGCCCGCGCCGGCGGGAGTGCCCGCGGTGGACGGGACCGTACCCGTGGACGGGCCCGCAGCCGCGCCGGGGGCCATGACCCCCCGCCAGGCCCGGACGCTCCGGATCGCCGCGGCGTCCGTCGTGCTCGTGGCGCTCGGTGCGGTCCTGGCGGTGCGGCTGGCCAGCCGCACGTCGGTCCTCGTGGTCGGGGTGTACGGACTGGCCATGATCCTGTGCGGAGTTGTCATCGAGCTCAGCCGCCACGGCCGCACCCGGCTGGGCACGTATCTGCTGGGCGCGGGCCTGGCGGCGGCCCTCGCGGCGGACTGGCTGCTGCTGCCCTGACCGCTCGGCTCCGGACACATCGGCCCCACCCGTCCCGTCCGTGCTCCGGGCGCCGTTCAGCGCAGGGCACGCATCCGGGCCCCGTCCGCGAGCCTGCCGTCGAGCTCCACCCGCACTCCCTGGCGCGCCGGCAGGACGAGGTGGTTGCCCACCGCGCTGCCGGTGACCCCGCCGGAAGTACGTACGGAGGCGACGTCCTCGCTGCCCGCGGCCAGCACGTACCACCGGCCCGTGCGGGACTTCCACAGCACGCCCGCCAGCACCCGCGGGTCCCGCGGTCCGCACGCGGGCGCCACCTCGGACCGGGCCACCACCACACCGGGCGACTGGACCGGCGGGCCCGACTGCGGCGGCTGGAACTGGGCGAGCACCCGGCCTCCCGTGCCGCGCCAGGTCTCGGCACGGGTGCACACCCAGGCTGCCCTGCCGTCCCCCTCCGGCAGCCACTGGCGGGTGTAGCGCCAGGCGTTGACCTCCCGCACCCCGTTCGAGCGCATCGTGGGCAGCAGACAGGCCGTGCGCGCCCAGACGGTGCGGGCCTCCTCGGGAGCGCCGGGGACGTCGCCGGCGGACCGCGGAGGCCCCCAGGTCAGCCGGGCCGGAACGATCTCGCCGAGATCGGTGACCAGCCGCCGGGAGCCGCCGCCGGCCAGCTCCAGCGCGGGCCACGACCGGCACTCGCGAGCCCCGGCCGGGCTGGGCAGCGCGTCGGTCACCCCGTGCGCGTCGCGCCCCAGCGTCCGGGGCTCGGCGTCCGGATCGAGCAGGTCCCGCGCCGAGGCCCCGCTCACCCAGGGCGCGGTCAGATAGCGGACCTCACCGCCACCGCGGCCGACGAGCAGCGCCCCGGCGGTGGGCGCGTCCGCGGAGTCGGTCCGAGCGAGGTCCAGCGCCGGGGCGCCGCTCGCGCCCCCGTCCGGCTCCGCGTACCGCACGACGCGCAGCCCGTCGTGGAACAGCACCACCCGGGTCCGGCCCACATCGCCCGCGAACAGCAGCTGCGGCGCCCCCATCGGCGGCCCCGGCGGGGTACCGGGAGTCGCGGACACCTGCACCGCCGCACCGGGCCGCGCCCAGACGGCGAGCGCCCGGCGCAGCAGTTCGCGGTCCCCGGTCAGCGAGCCCCGGGCGGGCCAAACGGAGAAGTCCGTGCGGCTGGAGCTCCGCCAGGTCTGAGCGCCGATCCGCTGCAGCCGGGCCGGGTCCAGCGCCGCCTCGGCCGCCGGATGGCGCGCGTACAGCGGAGCGGCCGCCTCCGCCGGCGCCCAGCCCTCTCCGGGCAGGCTCAGCAGTGTGCCGGACACCAGAACGGCCGCGGCCGCCGCCAGCGCGGCCTTCGCGTGCCGCCGGCGGCGCATCAGATCGGTCGGCCGGGCCTGCAGCGAGCAGGGGTCGAACTCGGGGGACTCCAGCAGATCGACCGCCGTCCTGCCCTCCGGGGTGCGGAGCCCGTCCGCCGCCGCGAGCGCCGCGTGCGGGTCGGCCACCCCGGCGCCGGTCAGGACCTGCCGCACCGCGGCGTCCGCCAGTCCCTCCAGGGCGCGCAGCACGTACGCGGCACGCGCGGCCCCGGGCAGCGCGGACAGCCGCTGGTCCAGCGCGAGTTCATCGGCGCCACCGGAACGCGGGAACAGC
Organism: Streptomyces sp. NPDC049887; assembly: GCF_040656535.1. Classification (NCBI taxonomy): domain Bacteria; kingdom Bacillati; phylum Actinomycetota; class Actinomycetes; order Kitasatosporales; family Streptomycetaceae; genus Streptomyces; species Streptomyces sp. NPDC049887. The sequence continues at coordinate 286,330 of NZ_JBFAMM010000006.1, forward strand.
CGCAGCCCCCGCACCTGGGGCAGCAGCGGCGGGAACTGCACACGCCTCGGCCAGGCCCGCCGCATCAGTGGAAGCCCCGCGTCCAGCGCCTGCCGCAGCACCCGCCCGCGGACGAACGCGTATCCCGGCGCGGCCGTTCCGCGTGGGGCCGGCACCCGTGCCTCACGGGCCTGCGGCAGCCGGGCCGCGCGGCCGCGCGGCAGGGAGCGCTGCACGATCCAGTGGGCGGTCAGCACACGGCGGTTACGGCCGAGGGAGGGCGGCAGGACGAGGTAGGCGATCCGCACCAGACGCGGATAGTGCTCCACGAGCGCGGCCTCGGCCTGCTCCACGTCGACGGCGGCGGGGGCGAGTTCCTGGGTGCTCACCTTCAGCAGAACGAGCGAATACTGCGATAGTCACCAGCCCCGGCCGGCGGGTCCCGTGAGACGGGCGCGGATCCGTGCCACCGTCTCGTCGCCCACTCCGAGCCCGTCCCTCACGTACCGCTCCAGCGAGCCGTGGAGCCTGGTCACCTCGTCCAGGGCGGCGGCCAGGTACTCCGGTGTGACACCGATGAGGGTGAGCGCGATCTCCGGGTCGCCGCCCTGGGCGGTGAAACCCTCCACGAGCGGCGCGAACGCCTGCCGCACCGCCCGGTTCACCGAGAGGTACTCCGCCATCACGGTGTCCTCGTCCGCGCCGAGCAGGCCCAGCACGACGGCCGCGGCCCAGCCCGTGCGGTCCTTGCCCGCCGTGCAGTGGAACAGCAGCGTCCCGGCGTCCGGCTCGGCCAGGGCCTCCAGGAAGGCCCCGTAGCCGCGCCGGGCGGACTCCGTGGAGACCAGGGCCCGGTAGGTGTCGGCGAACAGGGCGTGCGCCCGCCCCCCGCCCAGCTCCCGCTCGGCTGCCGCCGGATCGCCCAGGACCTCCCGCAGCCGTGCTGCCGCGGGCACCGTTCCGGAGGCCAGGAAGTCCGCCAGCACATCGGCCGCCAGTACGCGGGTGCCCGGCGGAAGGCGGTCGGGCCGCGCCCGGCGTTCCACCTCCGTGCGGAAGTCGAAGACGGTCCGGACGCCCAGGGCCGCCAGGGCCGGGTCCCCCGCGGTGTCCAACCGGTCCAGCTGCCCGGACCGCAGCAGCAGCCCCGGGCGCACGACACGGCCGCCGGGGAGCGGGGTCGGGCCGAGGTCGCGCAGATTGGCGACGGTGGCCGCGGGGATCGCGGGCATGGCGGCGGCTTCTCCCTGGTGCGCATGGGGCAGCTGGTGCGGGTGCGACGTGCGGCACGTTACCCCCCGTTCCTCTGCACACCAGGGCGCCGACCGGGCACGATGGCCCGATGAGTACGCGACGAGCTCGAACCACCACTCCGATGGCCCTGGCCGCGCTGGCGCTGACGGCCGCCACGGTCCTCACCGCATGCGGCGGGGACGGGGACGAGGCCCCCGACGTGCCGAAGACGGCGACCGGGAGCCTGGAGCAGCTGGCGAAGCAGGCCGAGTGCGAGCCCAACATCCAGACGGACGCGAAGGAGCTGCGGCAGGCGAACTGCACGACGAAGGACGGCAAGTACGTCCTCGCCACCTTCGCCACCGACCGCGGCCAGCGCGAGTGGATCAACGAGGCCAAGGACTACGGCGGTTCGTACCTCGTCGGCAGGATGTGGGTCGCGGTCGGCGACGAGAAGGTCGTGACGGCACTGCGCGGCCGGCTCGGCGGGACCGTGGAGAGCGGCGCCTCGCATGGCGGGCACTCGGGGAGCGGTACCGGCAGCGGGGGGAACGAGGACGAGCACTCCGGCCACCACTGAGCAGGCCGCGCAGGTATGGGGGAGGGGGAGACGGGCCGGGGAGGGGTTCGGCGGAAGGTGGCGCCGAACCCCGGGACTCGGGCGGGGAGCCCGGGGATCGGCGCCGGCTCAGCGAGCGGTCAGCGGCACTTGCGTCCGCCGTTGATGCAGTTCACCACCTTGTTCATCAGCTTCTGGTCGAAGACGTTGATGAAGTCGCCGTGGTCGGTGATGGGCTTGTGCAGCTGCTCCGGGAAGGAGTCGACCGCGAAGACGCTCGGGTTCGCCCCGTCGAAGACCGGCGGCGGCACGTCGTAGACGATGCGCTGCACGAGCTGCGGAATGGCCCGGAAGCCATTGGGGCAGGCACCGTTCGCCTGGGCGAAGGCGACATGGGTCCGGTGGTTGGCGCTGTCGGTGTTCTGGCCGTCCCAGCAGCTCTGGAACTTGAAGGTCCGCACCACCTGGCTGCCCTCGGGGCAGATCGGGTACTTGTCCTTCAGCTGGCGGTTCTCGAACCCGGTGCAGCTCCACGACGCGTTCGCGTTCGCGTCACCGTTGACGAACGCCTTGGCATCGCCGGTGATGATCCGGAGGAACCGCGGCATCGCCGTCACCTTGGACCGCGGGTTGCCGACGAAGTTCAGCGTGACCTGCGACGGCGTCTGGATCTCGCCGACGTTCTGGTCCTTGCCGCCGCCGTCGGCGTTGGCGTCGTTCTCCTGCTGGCCGTTCTGCAGCCGCAGCACCGGCCAGTAGTACGTCGACCTGTCGCCCTGGTTCGCACAGGTCGTCTGCCCGTTGGCGAGGTCGTCGTCGCTGGCGAAGGCGTCGTTGGCCTGGTTGCCCACGTAGTCGTGCATGTGGTGGGCGCCGTTGGCGACACCGGGAGCGACGATCACGTTGTCCGGGTTGAACTTCCCGTTCTCGTTCACACCGCAGCTGGTCGTGAACGTGCCCCGGGAGGCACCGCGCCGGTTGCGCGGGTTGTTGACGTTCGGCTGGACGGACTGGATGTCGACGAAGTCGGACTGCTCGGGGCCGTTGCCGGCCTGACCGCCGTTGCCGTCGCCCTGGCCGTTGTCCTGGCCCTGGTCCTGACCGCCGTTGTCCTGGCCCTGGCCCTGGTCCTGGCCGTCGCCCTGACCTTGGTCGCCTCCCTGGTTCTGGTCGCCTCCCTGGTTCTGGCCGTTGTTGTCGTCGGCCCGCAGGGTGCACGACGCCATGGACTCGAGGCCCTGCGGCTTGGGAGCCTTGCCGCGCTCGATGAGTGCCGCGATCCGCTGGAGGATCACCGTCCGCTCGTTCTTCAGCGGAGTGAGGATCTGCTGCTGCCCGTACCGGGGGTCGCTCTCGATCCGCTGCCTGAGGTCGGCGAAGCGCTTGTACGCCGTGGTGATCTGGGTGTCCAGCGTGGCGAGTTCGCGGTCGACGTTGGCGCGCTCCTTCTGCGGCACCACGTCCAGTTCGTTACCGACGTCCGGGCAGTCGATGGTGGAGACCGACCGGCCGGCGGCCTGGGTCCCGTTGGGGTTCTGACCGCGGCTCTCACCCGCGGATGCGTAGACGTTGACCGCGACCAGCCCACCCCCGCCCAGAATCAGGGCAGCCGAGGCGGCGATCGCCCGGTTTGCCAGCGTTGAGCGTTTGCGTGTTGTGCGTGCCATGGAACTCCAATCCCGGGGTGGGAGCAACGCGCCGTTCCATACGGAATCGCGCGGCGCCACGTTCAGACGGGACCGGAATTCGTAGAAAACTCCATCCGCAAAACGGATGCCACCGGGTGCCAACGGGCATGCCCCCGAAGGCGGTTGCCGAAACCCCCGCGGCCGCGCCGGTCCGGGTGCGCGTGCCGCAGGGGTACCCCCGCCGGGCACGGCCCGAACGGTGCGGCGGGGCAGCGGGGCCGGCCTTCGCGTCCCGGGCGCTCAGGAGCCGCCGAGCAGCGCCGACTCCTGGGCCGCGGACAGGCCGACCGGGCTCCGGTCCGGACGCAGGGGAGCGTTTCCGCCCAGCCCCTGGAGCCATGCCCAGGTGTCGGCGACCGTCTCCTCGGCCGGCCTGCAGTGCAGACCGGCCGCCAGGGCCCTGGAGACGTCGGCGCAGTGCATCGCGTCGTACGCCTCGCCGCGCGGCAGCCACACCGGCAGGTCCGTCCAGGGCTCCACCCCGGCCGCAGCGATCCTCCCGGCGTCGAGCCAGCGCAGCTCCGCGCCGGAGCCGGTCGCCCGGACGCACGCCTCCAGCAGCCCGCCCATCGTGGTGTGGCCGGGCGGCGAGACCAGGTTGAACGGACCGGTCAGCCGCTTCTGCGCCGCGTCGAGGGTCCACAGGGCGAGATCGCGCACGTCGACGAACTGCACCGGCAGGTCGCTCGGGCCCGGAGCGGGCACCGTACCGCCGCGCGCCGTCCGGTTCAGCCACCACGGCAGCCGGCCCACGTTCTCCCAGGGCCCCAGGATCAGCCCCGCGCGCACCAGCAGCGACCGGTCGGCGCCGAAGGTCTCCGTCACGGCCAGTTCGCCGCCCCGCTTGTCGCGGGCGTAGTCGGTCGGCCCGGCGTCCGCCGCGGCACCCGCCACCAGCGGGCCGTCCTCGTCGAGTCCCGCGGCCGCCGGCCACGCGTAGACCGAGCGGCTGGACACGTAGACGTAGTGGCCGACCCGGTCCGCGAGCAGCCGTGCCGAGGCGAGGACGGCGGACGGGGCCGACGACCAGGTGTCGACGACGGCGTCCCACTCGCCCTCCGCGAGCGCGCCGAGCCCCTCCGGCGCGTCCCGGTCGCCGCGCAGCACCCGCGCGCCCGCCGGGGCCTCGTGGTGCCCCCGGTGGAACACCGTCACCTGCCAGTCGCGGGCCAGAGCGGCCTCCACGACGGCCCGCCCCACGAACTCCGTACCGCCCAGCACCAGAAGTCTCATGGCGTCGAGAGTGCCCGCTCACCGGCTCCCACGTGCGGAATTCCGCTGCGGGGAGAATCCGGCCGCGCCCCCCTCAGGGCGCGTACCTGTAGCCGACCCGCCGCACGGTCTGGATCGTGCGGCGGTGCTCGGCGCCCAGCTTGCGGCGCAGCCGCGCCACATGGACGTCGACGGTGCGGCCGTCGCCGACGTGGCCGTAGCCCCACACCGTCGTCACCAGCTGGTCGCGGGTGTGCACCCGGTGCGGGTGCGCGACGAGATGCGCCAGCAACTCGAACTCCAGGTAGGTGAGGTCGAGTTCCCGTTCGCCGACGGTCGCCGTGCGCCGTGCGGTGTCGACATGGACGGGGCCGGCCGGCCTCCTGCCGGCGCCCGGTCCGCTCCGGTCCGCGCCGTGCTCCGTGACGGAAGACGTGACCGGGGACGCGACCGGCGGTCGGGGAACCGGGACGGGGACGGCGGACGCGTCCGGAGCGGCGGACGCCGGGAACGGCGGCTGCCGGCCGGCGGGCACGAGCACGAGGTAGCCGACCATCGCAGGCCGGCCCGGGAGCGAGGGCACGGAGTGCTGGGGCGCCGGCAGCCAGGTGGCGACCGGTGGGAGGAAATGCGCCACGGGCACCGTCTCGTCGGGGTCGACGGCCCGAATCCGGTGCGCGCCCTGCGCGGTGGCGGCGGGGCGGGGGACGGCCGCGGCGGGGAAGGAACGCGGTGCAGCGGAGGAGGTACGGGAGTTCGCCATGAGGTCAGCTCTTTCGCGTGAGGAGCCGCCGATGCCGGGACGGTCGGCCGGGCGGCGGAACGGACGGACGTACGTCGTGCGCGTCGGCCGATGGCCCCGGAAGTGTGCGGATCACCCGGCGGGACGGCGGGGGGCCGGGCCGGGATCGGAGGGCTGGATCCTCCGGAGGGGCTTCAGAGGGTCGACGCGTTCCTCGCGCGGCAACACACACGGTCGAAGTCGTGGTGCTGGCGGGAAGGCCAGAACGGCTCGAGGTCGCTGCGACTCGTCACACCGCTCCAAGGGCTGGCCATTCCCCCATTGAAGCAGACGGCACGGCACGGCAGCAGTCCCCTCTCACGGGTCGGACACCACCGCCGTACCCGGGAAGTGCCGTTCGCGTCGCGATCGCGGTGCTCGTGCCACACGGAAAGGGGCGCCCGCCGGATGACCGGCGGGCGCCCCTTCCGAAGCGGCTGCGGGATCAGACCTGGCCGGCCTTCTCCAGCGCGGAGCAGCAGGTGTCCACCAGCAGGCGGGTCACCACGTAAGGGTCGACGTTCGCGTTCGGGCGGCGGTCCTCGATGTAGCCCTTGCCGTCCTTCTCGACCTGCCACGGGATGCGCACCGAGGCACCTCGGTCGGAGACGCCGTAGCTGTACTCGTTCCAGGGGGCCGTCTCGTGCAGACCGGTCAGACGGTCGTCGATCCCGGCGCCGTAGTTCTTGACGTGGTCCAGCGGCTTGGAACCCTCGCCCAGCGACTCGCACGCGGTGATGATGGCCTCGTATCCCTCGCGCATCGCCTTCGTGGAGAAGTTGGTGTGCGCGCCGGCGCCGTTCCAGTCGCCCTTCACCGGCTTCGGGTCGAGCGTCGCGGAGACGTCGAAGTCCTCGGCGGTGCGGTACAGCAGCCAGCGGGCGATCCACAGCTGGTCCGCGACCTCCAGGGGCGCGAGCGGGCCGACCTGGAACTCCCACTGGCCCGGCATGACCTCCGCGTTGATGCCGGAGATGCCGAGACCCGCCTGCAGGCAGTTCTCCAGGTGTGCCTCGACGACGTCGCGGCCGTGGATCTCGTCGGCGCCGACACCGCAGTAGTAGCCGCCCTGCGGGGCCGGGAAGCCGCCGACCGGGAAGCCGAGCGGACGGTCCCCGTCGAAGAAGGTGTACTCCTGCTCGATGCCGAAGATCGGGTCCTGGGCGGCGAACTTCTCCGCGACCTCGACCAGCTGGGCCCGCGTGTTGGACGGGTGCGGGGTCATGTCCGTGTTCAGGACCTCGCACAGCACCAGCACGTTGTCGCCGCCGCGGATCGGGTCGGGACACGAGAAGACCGGCTTGAGCACGCAGTCGGACGCGTGACCCTCGGCCTGGTTGGTGCTGGACCCGTCGAAGCCCCAGATGGGAAGCTCGGAGACGTCTGCGGCGGAACCCGTCAGAATCTTCGTCTTCGAGCGGAGCTTCGCGGTCGGCTCGGTGCCGTCGATCCAGATGTACTCAGCCTTGATGGTCACGGGCCCTCATCCTTTGCGGGTGCAGCGGGTATGAGGCGCAGCTTCGCAACCCCGGATTTCCCGCCCATTGCTCGATTGTGAACCCCGTGTTACTCGGAGATCCCGCGGTCCCCGGGCCGCCCGTGCGCCCCGATTCCCACCGGATCGCGGGCGAACGACCCGGACCGGGACCCCGGTGGAGCGCGGCCGGCTGACCCGGACCGGGAGTCCCCGGACCGCCCCGGAGGACGTGCCGGCACCCGGCCGACGGGGCACGGGCACGGCGCGGGGTCCGCGAGGGCGCCGAGGCGTACCGGAATGGCTGCCTGAGGAGGCTTGGCCGCACCGCCGCACCCGTCGTATACGCCCGGTGATCCATGGGTCGCCGGGGGAGTGGTCCCGGCCGAGCGTCGAGGGCGGGCGTCAGCTGCGGTGCGGCCGGACGGCCTGCCGGCCCCGGCGGACGGTGTCGAGCGGCCCGGCGGGTGACCGCCCGTCCCCCCGTTCCTGCGATGCCGCCCGCGGGGCAGACTGGCCGCATGACGAGACTGCGCATCGGACTGGTCGGAACGGGCCCCTGGGCGGAGCGCACCCAGGCACCGGCTCTCGCCGCGCACCCCGGGGCCGTCCTCAGCGGTGTGTGGGGGCGGCGCCCGGAGGCCGCCGGCGCGCTCGCTTCGGCCCACGGGGTGAAGGCGTACGAGGACGTGGACGCGCTCATCGCGGCGAGCGACGCCCTCGCGTTCGCCCTGCCGCCCGACGTCCAGGCCCCGCTGGCGGCCCGGGCGGCCGCCGCCGGACGGCATCTGCTCCTGGACAAGCCGGTGGCGACGACGGTGGCCGGGGCCCGTGAGGTGGTGGCGGCCGCGGAGGGTTCGGGGGTGGCGTCCGTCGTCTTCTGCACGCTGCGGTTCGCGGCGGAAACGGCCCAGTGGATCGGCGAACAGGCCGCGGCGGGCGGCTGGTTCACGGGCCGGGCGCAATGGCTCGGCTCGCTCTTCGGGCCCGGCTCGGCGAGCCCGTACGCCGCCTCGCCCTGGCGGCGGGAGAGGGGCGGGCTGTGGGACGTCGGCCCCCATGTGCTGTCCGTGCTGCTGCCGGTGCTGGGCGACGTCACGGAGCTGACGGCGCTGCGCGGCCCGGCCGACACCGCCCATCTGGCGTTCCGGCACGCCTCGGGGGCGTCGAGCACGGCCACCGTGGGACTGAGCGCGCCTCCCGAGGCGGCCGGCGTGAGCATCGACCTGTACGGGGAGCGGGGACGCGTTCCCATGCCCTCGTGGAGCGACGCCGTCGGCTCGTTCCGCTCGGCTGTCGACGCCCTGCTGCAGTCGGTCCGCACGGGCGATCCGCACGCCTGCGACGTACGACTCGGCCTGCGGCTCACGGAGGTTCTGGCGCAGGCGGAGGAACGGCTGGGGGAGGCACGGTCCGGGGCGACCGGGGGCTGAACCCGGCAACCCGGGCCGCCGGAGGCCCGGTCCGGCGCCCTCCCGAGGGGCCGCCGGAACGGGCGGCCTCGGGAGGGCGCCCCGCAGAACGGCGCGCTGGGGTGGTCCCGTCCCTGCCCCGCTAGCCCCGGGTGCCCGCGGGGCGGTCGCAGGCACCCGGGAGCAGGGGCGCGTCAGCCGACGCGCTCGATGCGCGCGTTGCGGATCAGGAACTTCCCGGGCTCCCGCACCTGCTCGAACGCGGCGTTGTTGAGCAGCGCGCAGCTGCCGGAGGTCGACGTGACCTCGACGGTCGTCGACTTGTCGTTGTCGAGGTTGGTCACCTTGAGCTGGGTGCCGATCGGGAACTGGCCGCTGGAGGCCGCCGGAGCACCGCCCTCACCGGACAGCGTCACGGTCGATCCGGCGCAGACGACCTCACCGGCGGCGCCTGCCTGACCCCCTCCGCCTGCCTGGTCCGCGGCGTCGTCCGCGGGCGGCTGCTCGACGGCCGGGGGTTCGGCGGCCTCGCCGCCGCCGCCACCGCCCGCGCCGAGGCGTTCGATGCGGACCTCGCGGATCACGTTCTTGCCCGCCTCGCGGACCTGCTCGAAGGCCGCCGCGTTCAGCAGGGCGCAGCTGCCGGAGGTCGACGTGACCTCGACGGTGGTGGTCTTGTCGTTGGCCAGGTTGGTGACCTTGAGCTGGGTGCCGATCGGGAACTGGCCGCTGGAGGCCGCCGGTGCTCCGCCGTCGTTGGAGAACGTGAGGTTCTGGCCGGCGCAGACGACCTCCCCGGCCGCGTCCGCCCCCGCACCCGCCCCTCCGGCCGCCTGGCCCGCACCGGCCGGGGGCTGGGCCGAAGCCGCCGCCTGATCCCCTCCGCCGGAGCCCTTCGCACAGCCGGCGGCTTCCTGCTGGAGGTTGATCTGCCTGATGACCGCCTCGCGGTTGGCGATCCGTGCTTCCGACTGGGCGTCGGGATTGGCCCGTTGGCCGGCGATGAAGTTCTCGTTGTTGCGCACCGCCTGGGCGAGGCCGTCACAGGCAGCCGAGGCATTGCTTGTTCCGGTCATGACAATCGCAGTGCCGCCGACCAGCGCCGTGGCACCGATCATGAGCGCGATCTTCTTCTTGCCGCTGAGGGTCTTCTTGCGCGACACGTAAGGCTCCTGTCCCCGGCTCTGAACGGCGGCCGGATCGGTTCCGTGTGCCGTTACGTACGAGTAGGCCGGGGGCCATGCTCAACGTCTCAACGGTGACTTCCTTAACTGCGACTTAAGTTCTCGCAGGTGGGCGGGGACCTGGAGGTTCAAGGCCGGCCGGTGGGCGCCGCCGCGGCCGGTCGTCGCTTCGTGCGACTTCGAGCGCCGTCACTGCCGACGCGGCCGTCACCGCCGCGGTCGCCGCGCCCGCCCCGCGGTTGGGCGCGGTCGGCGCGTTCAGCGGCCGAGCGCGTCCCGTACGGCCTCGTCGGTGCGCGCCACCACGGCCGTGCCGTCGTCCGCCGTGATGATCGGACGCTGGATCAGCTTCGGGTGCTCGGAGAGCGCCGTGATCCACCGGGCGCGCGAGTCCGCGTCCCTCGGCCAGTCCTTCACGCCGAGTTCCCCGGCGACCGCCTCCCGGGTCCGGGTGATGTCCCACGGCTCGAGCCCGAGCCGTTCGAGGACCTCGCGGATCTCCTTCTCCGACGGGACGTCGTCGAGGTAGCGGCGCACCGTGTACGACGCACCCTCCTCGTCGAGCAGGCGCAGTGCGCTGCGGCACTTCGAGCACGCGGGGTTGATCCAGATCTCCATTTCGCCACCGTACTCCCCCTGCGCCACTCGAACACCCCTGAACGCCCTTTGGCCTGGGGCGATTGTCAGTGGTGGGCGATAAAATCGAACTAGTTCGTGAGGGACCAACCACCGCGCCAGGAGGTCGCCGATGGGCGTTGCCGCAATCACGACGATGACGGGGACGGGGACGGAACAGGGCATGGGGACGGGGGTGCGGACGGGGGCCACCAAGAGGAGGGCGAGGCGGCCGGAGCACCGGTCGGTGCTGTCCGAGCCGGCGAAGAGGCCACTGCCCGCGGGGCTCCCGCGCGAGTGGTACGAATCCCACAACCGCCGGCTCAAGGCCATGCGCCTGGCCATCGCGCTGCTCGACACGGGTGTGTACCACCCGGCGAACGCGAGCAACCGGCGGATACGCACCACGGCCGAACGCATCGGCATCCGTCCGCCGTCCGACACGACCTGCCGCATGGTGCGTTCACTGATCCACTACGCGGACTGAGGGCCCGCGGGAGCTGCGACTGCGGGGATCCGCACCGGCGGGACCGGTTCCGGCACCGGCGGAACGGCACCCGCGGATCACCAGGTCGGCGGGCGTCGGTCCGACGGCGGGGACGCACCTTCGGCGGCCCCCGGGCGCACCTGCCCGGGGGCCGCGCGGGGCGCTCGGCCCGTCCGCCACCTCCGCGGGCCGGGCGGCCCCGTCGCCTTGCTCGTGTGGCGTGTCACAGACAAGCAGCCGAGGCTGTGGGAAGTTCAACTCTGCTGTTCCTCAGTTGAGTTGGTGCCGCCTGCCGGCACGCATGCCGAGAGGACCGAATGAGCACGCTGGAAGCCATGACGCTCGACCAGGTGGTCGACACGAAGCGGTATCCGCTGTCGGAGCTCGACGGCGCCGAGGGGCGGGCGGTGGTCGCCCGCGCCCGGCGCGAGCTGTCCGGCCTCGGCTGCACCGTGCTGCCCGACTTCATCCGCCCGTCCCTCCAGGACGTCCTGCGCGAGGAGGGCTCGGCGCTGGCCCCCCGCGCTCACCACGACGTCGAAACGGTGAACGTCTACAACATCGCCGTCGACTCGGACCTGCCCGAGGACCATCCCGGCCGAAGGACGTTCCAGCGCGGCAACGCGTTCGTCGCCAGGGACCGCATCCCCGAGGACTCCCTGATCGGCCGGCTCTACTCGAACGCCGGGTTCAAGGAGTTCGTCGCCCGCTGCTTCGGACTGCCGCGGCTGCACCGGCTGGCCGACCCGCTCTCCGGACTGGTCCTCAACGTGGTCCCGCCCGGCATGGAGCACCCCTGGCACTTCGACACCAACGAGTTCACCGTCAGCATGCTCACCCGGGAGGCCGAGGACGGCGGCGTCTTCGAGTACTGCCCCGGCATCAGGTCCGCGCAGGACGAGAACTTCGCCGGCGTACGGGACGTCCTCGACGGCCGCGCCGGCCGGCTGGTCCGCCGACTGCCCCTGCGCCCCGGCGATCTGCAGCTCTTCAAGGGCCGTTACTCGCTGCACCGGGTGAGCCCCGTCCGGGGCGGGACCGCCCGCCACTCCGCGATCTTCGCCTACAGCGAGCGCCCCGGCGTCATCGGGAGCGTCGCCCGCACCCGGCAGCTGTTCGGACGGGTGCTGCCCGAGCACCTGGAGGCCGAGGGCCGTGCCGTGCGGGGCGACCGGCTGCTGGACTAGGGCGTGCTGCGAAAGTCCCCGCCCTGCGGGCGGACGGAGCTGCTTTCGCAACACGCCCCAGCGGCCCCGGGCCGCGCGGAATCCCCGCCCCGCGGTCGCCCCGCACACGGTCCACGCGTCCATTGCGCCGGCACATCCGCCCAGGGCCACCGGCACACGCGTCCCCCCCGCCCACCACCGCCGGAAAACCGCGGCCGGGCAGTGTCCGTCCCGGCTTCGCGGGCGTTTCCCACACAGCGACCCCACGGAGGAGCAGAACCCCGTGCGATTCGACGCCACCGGAAAAGTCTCCCTCGACCACATCTACGCCCAGCCCGACCCCCGTACCTACTTCACCGTGCTCCGCCCCCTCGGCTACTGCGTCCCCCAGCAGGCCAAACCCTGGTTCACCAAGCTGATCCAGGAGTACCGCGAGTCCCGGCAGGTCACCGTGCCGCAGGTGCTGGACATCGGCTGCTCCTACGGCATCAACGCCGCGCTGGTGAAGTACGACGCGACCATGGACGAGCTGTACGACCGCTACGGCGACGCCCGGGCCGCGGACGACAGCCGCGCGGCGCTGCTGGCCCGCGACCGTGAACTGGCCCGCTGCCGCCGCCCCGCACAGCCCCTGCGCTTCGTCGGCCTGGACGCCGCCGGCAGCGCGCTGGCATACGCGCTCGAAGCGGGCTTCCTCGACGAAGCGGTCCACGCCGACCTGGAGAACCACGATCCCACGCCCCGCCAGCACGCCCAGCTCGCCGGCACGGACCTGGTGATCTCGACGGGCTGCCTCGGCTACGTCACCGAGCGGACGCTGACGCGCGTGGTGCGGGCCCAGGGCGGACGCCTGCCGTGGATGGCGCACTTCGTGCTGCGGATGTTCCCCTTCGACCGGGTCGAACAGACCCTTGCCGGGCTCGGATACCGGACCGTCCGCGTCGGCGAGGTCTTCAGGCAGCGGCGGTTCGCCTCCCCCGAGGAGCAGGCGCTCGTCCTCGACGGCATGGCGGCCGCCGGGGTGGATGCGCGGGGCTTCGAGGCGGAAGGCTGGCTCCACGCACAGCTCTACCTTTCCCGGCCGTACGACACCCCAGGCACCGACGACCCGAAACGAGACACGTGGTGAACAACCGTCAGACGTCCGCGCCGGAGGCCCCGGCGGCCGGCACGGCCCCCTCCACCTTCGCCAACGAGGCGAGCCTGCCGCGCGTACCGCTGCCGACGCCGGAGGCGAGCTGCGAGCGGTTCCTCGCCTGGTGCGCTCCGCTGCTCACCGCGGACGAACTCGCGGCGACCGAGGCGGAGGTCGCCGCCTTCCTCCGGCCCGACGGCCCCGGCCGCGTCCTGCACACGGCACTGGAGGAGTACGACGCCACCGAGGGCGTGCACAGCTGGCTGGACACGTTCTGGCCGTACCGCTACCTGGGCCGGCGGGACCGTATCGCGCTCAACGCCAACTTCTTCTTCCTGTTCCAGGACACGGACGAGGGGCAACTGGCGCGCGCGGCGGGGCTGATCGCGGGGGCGCTGCACCACAAGGGCCTGCTCGACCGGGAGCAGCTCCCGCCCGTGGTGCAGCGCGGAGTGCCCCAGTCGATGGTGCAGAACACGTTCCTCTACTCCACCACCCGGATCCCGGGAGTGCCCCAGGACACCGTCCGCGCCCCCCACGGGCACGACCGGCCCGGCCCGTCCGGCGCCCGGCACGTGGTGGTGTTCTTCCGCGGCGGCATGTTCCGGCTGGACGTGCTCGGCCCGGACGGCGTCCCCTACGGGCTGGAGGAACTGGAGGCCGGACTCGGCGAGGTCGTCAAGGCCGGGGCGGAGCCCGCAGCCGCGGACACCTCGGTGGGCCACCTCACCACGATGGCGCGTGCGGAGTGGGCGGCCGCCCGTGAGGAACTGCTGCACGCGGACCCCCGCAACGCCGAGTCGCTGGACGTCGTCGAGACCGCGTTGTTCTGCGTCTGCCTGGAGGACTTCGCACCCGCCGGTGTCCAGGAGGCGTGCGACGAACTGCTGTACGGGGACCGTGGGAACCGCTGGTTCGACAAGGCCGTGTCGTTCGTCGTCTTCGCGGACGGCCGCGCGGGCATCAACGTCGAGCACTGCGAACTCGACGGCACCACCATCCTCGGCTTCACCGACTTCCTCCTGAACACCCCGGCCGAGGAGCACTCCCGTCGCTCGGGGGCCCGCTCCCAGGGCGCTCCCGCGCCGGAACCGGTCGTCTTCACGCTGGACGCACCGCTCAGGGAGAAGGTACGCGCCGCCGCGGAGTCCTTCGCCGCGTACGGAGAGGCCACCGCGACCACCACCGTGTCCTTCCCGGACTTCGGCAGCACCACGGCCAAGTCGCTCGGCATGTCCCCGGACGCCTTCGTCCAGTGCGCCTACCAGCTCGCCCACCAGCGTGCCAAGGGGTTCCTGGGAGCCACGTACGAGTCGATCGCCACCCGGCAGTACCGCAACGGGCGCACCGAGGCCATGCGCGTCGTCACTCCGGAGATGCGGGCGTTCGTCACGGCGATGGAGGATCCCGCCACGACCCCGGCCGGGCGCCTCGCCGCGTTCCGTGCCGCGGCCGACGCACATGTGGCGCGTGCGAAGGCGTCCCAGGCGGGACAGGTGCCCGAACAGCACCTGTGGGAACTGGAACTCGTCCAGCGCCGTCGCGGCCCGGAGCTCGGCGTCACCGAGCAACCCGCGCTGTACCGCACCCCGGGCTGGCTGAAGATGCGCGACGACTACCTCAGCACCAGCTCCGCCCCCTCCCGCAACATCCAGTTCTTCGGCTTCGGCTCCACCAGCAGCCGTTGCATCGGGGTGGCCTACGTACTGCTTCCCGAGCGGTTCAACCTCTACCTGAGCACCCCGCTGCCGGTGGCGGACCGGATGCACGCCTTCGCGGACCGTCTGCGCGAGGCGGTCGCGGAACTCCGCGCCCTGCTGCGGCCCGGAGGGGTGCAGCAGGGCGACTGACTCCCCGCGCCCGACGCTGGGGGTCAGTCCCGTCGTCCGCGGGACTGACCCCCAGCGTCCCGGGGCCGGGGGCAGGGATTCAGAGCAGGAAGGCCAGCCGATCGTCCGCCATCCCCGGCGCGATCTCGATGATCTCCGCCGTGACGACGTCCTGGGCGACGAAGGGGTCCTCCTCGACGCGCTTGCGAAGTTCCTCGCGCGAGGCGTCGTGGGCGAGGACCGCACCGCCGAGCTCCGGCTGGATGCTGCCGACCAGCAGGAACACGCCGTCGTCCAGGCCGCGCTGGATCCACTCCTGATGGCCGGGCAGGAGCCGGCCGGCGGCGGCCTTGTTGTCGGAGAACCGGAGCAGGACGACGAACATGGGGTCTCTCATTTCTCGTAGGTGTGCAGCCAGTCGCGCATTCGGTCGACTTCGCGCCGGATGAACGCCTCGTCGTGGAAGGCGTTGGCCATGACGGCGACGCCCTGGCTGAACGCGAGCACGTGCATCGCCAGCTCGTCGGCCCGCTCCGCCTGCCCGAGCAGCGCGAACTGCTCGCGGAGCCATGTGCGGAACAGTGTGAACAGGCGGCCGGCCCGGCCGAGCATGGTGTGCTCCAGCTTGGCCAGCTCCGTGGTCAAGGTGCCGACCGGGCAGCCGTAGTCCTGGATGTCGGCGCGGTTCGTCAGCACGATCTCGACGTACCGCATGATGCGGCCTGCCGGGGTGGACGCCTCGGTCTCCCACTGCTCCAGCATCCGGCGGGTGTCGGCGAGGCGGGCGTCGATCACCGCGTCCAGGATCGCGTCCTTGGACTTGAAGTGGTAGTAGAAGTTGCCCCGCGACAGTCCGACGGCTCCCGCGATGTCCGCGAACGAGGTGTGCTCGTAGCCGTGCTGGTAGAAGAGCCGGTCGGCCGCCGACACGATCTGCTCACGGGTCGCCACAGCGGTCACGCTGATCCCCTTCCGTCGTAGGACAACCGACCTAGAGCCACAACCTAGGTCAACCGTCCCAGGGCGTCAAGTCGTTGACACCGGCAACGAGGGCGACCTAGCGTGGCGGCGCTCTAGGACATCTGTCCTACGATTTTCGACGCAACATTGGAGCTCCCCGTGACCCTCGACCTGTTCGCGCCGTTCGACCTGGGCGGCCTCAAGCTCGTCAACCGGCTGGTGATGGCGCCGATGACCCGAAACCGTGCCGAGGCCGACGGGAGCGTTTCCCCGCTGATGGTCACCCACTACCGGCAGCGCGCCACCGCCGGCCTGATCATCGCGGAATCCACCACCGTCTCGCCCCAGGCGGTGGGCTACCCGTTCACCCCCGGCCTGCACTCGGGCGCCCACGCGGCGAGCTGGCGACGCCTGACCGAGGCGGTCCACGCCGAGGGCGGTCGTGTCTTCGTCCAGTTGCAGCACTGCGGCCGCGTCTCCCACCCGAGCCTGTTGGACGGCCGTACGCCCGTAGCCCCCTCCGCGCTCGCCCCCGCCGGCCAGGCCGTCACCCACTCCGGCCCGAAGGACTTCGTGACTCCCCGCGCACTCGAACGCGAGGACCTGCCGGGCATCGTCGCCCAGTTCCGCCGCGCCGCCGAGCTGGCCAGGCACGCTGGCTTCGACGGCATCGAGGTCCACGCCGGCAACGGCTACCTGATCGACCAGTTCCTGCGCGACGGGACCAACCACCGCACCGATGCCTACGGCGGCAGCACCGCCGGCCGTATGCGCCTGCTGAACGAAGTCCTCGACGCGGTGTGCGACCTGTGGCCCGCCGGGCGGGTGGGCGTGCGCCTGACGCCGGAGAACGGCTTCAACTCGATGTCAGACTCAGACCCGCAGGGCCACTTCGAGTACTTCCTGGGGCAGCTGAGTCCTCGCGGTCTGGCGTACGCGCACGTCCTGGAGGGCGACATGACCACGAAGACCGCGTCCGTCGACTACCGCGCGCTGCGGGCGAGGTTCTCCGGTGCGTTCATCGCCAACAACGGCTACGACCTCGCGCGCGCCCAGGCGGCGGTGGACGCCGGGAACGCCGACCTGATCGCCTTCGGCACACCGTTCCTGGCCAACCCGGACCTGGTCCGCCGGCACCGGGAGAACCTGCCTCTGACGGCGGCCGACCCGACCACGTTCTACGGCGGCGGGGAAGTCGGCTACACGGACTACCCGTTCCACCGGGGCGACGGAGCCCGAGCGGTGTGACCAACCGGCCCGTGAGGTCTGCGAGTGCCTCACCCGCCCGGCCACCACGCGCGGACCGCATCACGCGCAGCGTCCAGCTCGCGTCCGTGGTCACCGTGGTCTCCCCGGCTAGCCCAGGGCAAGCCGCCCGCCCCTCTGACCGGGTCGCTGCCTGTCGGCCCGCCCGGCGGCACCGTAGGCCCCAAGCCCGCTGACCCACTCCCTGGGTCCGTCTCAGTCCGTCGCATCCGTCCCCGCGCAGGTCAGCGCGGGGACGGACTTCCTCGCCGGGACGGAGTTAGCCGTACCTGCGGCCGAGTCCGTACCTGTCCTGACCAGCCACGGGACGGCTGCGACGGACGTGACGAGGCCCTGCACATGCCACCGGAGCACCACCATGCACGACAACAACACGGACGACGCCCCCTCCCGCCACCGCAGGGGACTGTTCAGGCTGGCCCGCCGAACAGCAGCGAGCTGGAGCGAACGAGCCTCTGACGAGGCTTCGTCCGCGCTTGCCCCCGCCCCAGGGGTGGCGGAGGAAGAGGCCGGGCGCCAGCGGGCGCCCGAGCCTGGGGAGGGGACACCTGAGCCCAGCACCGCACCCGTCGTCGGCTGCGCCGCCCCGTGCCCTGAGCAGCCTGCCGATGCCCGACCGCCCGTTGAGCGGCCTGCCGATACGACGCCTTCCGATGAGCAGCCTTCGTGGCGCGAGCCCGACGCCCCGGCGCTGCCCGCGCTGATGAACCGCAAGCGCACCACCGAGAACCGCGACCAGGAAGAGACCATCCGCTTCACCCCGACCGCGGTCCGCATCATCGCCAAGGAGGCCGAGTGGCGCGGTCAGAAGTTCGTCGGGTTCGTCGGCGACGCCGCGCTCGCTGTCGCCCTCGGCGAGGCGGGCATGGTCGGCAGTCCGGAGGACGATCCCATCCGCCTGCTGATCGAGGCCGTCGAGGCTCACACCGTCGCGCTGAACCGCATCGGCAGCAACCTCAACCAGATAACCGGAGCCATCCACCGAGGAACCGTTCCCGAGCAGGCGGAGGCCGTGCTCGCTCGCGTCGAGCGGACGGCCGAGAGTAGTTACCGGCTGATCGACCAGCTCCTGGCGGCGGGGGCTGGCCATGGTGCCTGACGTCTCCACCGGCTCCAGCACCCTCGGCCTGATCAACTACCTCTTCGGCCCAGGGCGGCGGGACGAGCACACCGACCCGCACATCGTCGCGGCCTGGGACACGGCCGGCGCCCCCGACCCCGGCCGCGACCACGAAGCCGCCTACAGCCAGCTCGCCAGGCGCCTGGACCACCACGTTGATCTGCGCACCCGCGAGCTGGGCGGCCACAAACCGCCGCAGCACGTGTGGCACTGCCCGGTACGCACCGCACCCGGCGACCGCTGCCTCACCGACGCCGAGTGGGCAGAAGTCGCCCGCCGCATAGTGGCGGCCACCGGCATCGCGCCCGAGGGCGACGAGAAGGCGTGCCGGTGGATCGCCGTACGGCACGCGGACGATCACATCCACCTCCTCGCCACTACCGTCCGCGCCGACGGCCGACGCCCCCGGGTCTGCTGCAGGTCCTGGTGTGGCGCATCACCGCCCAGCCGAACAAGCGCGTGCAAGCAGCGCGCAGGCGAAGCACCGTGAGCGCCACTTCCTTCGTGTCCGCACCCCGGCCTGCGACCACGGCAGTGCGCGAGCAGAGCGCTGATCGCAGCCAACGCCAAGCGCGTGTCGGACCACGCCATGGTCGGTGATAACGAGAAGTCAGTGGGTCTGCTTCAGACCTGCCTGTGCCTGGCCGCAGACAGCGCCGCCACGAGCGCGTCCAGATCTCCGGTGTAGACGATCACTTCCTCTTCGCCGGCCGGGGGGTCGAAGCGGGCGAAGAAGTCATCGAGGGCTTCGGGGGTGACAGTGAGGGCGTTGGCGTCCTCGCGCTCGTTGCGTTCGGCAAGGCGTCGCAGCAGCTCCTCCCGGTCGGCGGGGAGGTAGACGACGAGCGGGTGGCCGCCCGCTTCGCGGGCGGCCTGCTGCCAGGCGTCGCGCTCGGCGCGCCGCCACAGCCCGTGGTCCAGGACGACGTCGTTGCCAGCCTCCAGCTCCTTGACGAACCGTGCCCGGATCGCCTCGACCACGGGCCGTTCGCGCTCGAAGTAGGTGTCCTCGGGGTAGTCCACGCCGTATCGGCCGTGGAGGCGGTGCACCTCCTCGTCCACGGACAGCCGCATGCAGCCGTGGTCGGCCAGGGTCTGGGCGACGGTGGTCTTCCCGGAGCCGGTGATGCCGGCCAGGAGGACGGCGAGGGGCACGTGGTCATCCCTTCCGCGACGAGCTGTTCGTGGGCGCGTTCATTGTCCCTAATCCTGGCCGGTGTGCGTGTGCGGTCGCCAGGCCGTGACGATGTTGCGGGCCTCGCTGGGCCAGCTGAACGGCACGCGGTCCAGGCTCACCCGGCGGAAGGCGAACCGCGGATCGCTGGTGTTGATCACGCCGCCGTGCTGGCCGACGTGCGACAGGAGGCGGCTGGCCTCGTCGCGCACGGCCGGGGTCTGTTCCTGCCATGTGCCGGTCGAGAAGTGCTGGACCCGGCGGCGGAGGTCGTCCAGGAGGCCCGAGCGCCACTTGAAGTGGTGAACCGCGCAGATACGGTCGGCATCCGGACGCTGTCCGGGGGCCCTGTGGTTGCCGCCCGCCACGGTGACATCGTGGCGGGCGAGAACGATCTTGCGGGGGTCTCCGTGCAGGAGCCGGTGGGTGAGGTGCCCGCCGAGGGGATAGGCGAGATCCAGTCCGCCTTCGGGCCTCCAGCCGGTCAGGCGCCCACTCGCGGCGATCCGGTCGAGCATCAGACCGCCCACCACTCGGTGCCCGGACTTCTCGGCCTGGGCGATCACCTCAATCAGCGGGGCGGGGTACTGCTGGAACTCGTCGGCGTCGGCGAGCAGGTGCCAGCCCGGGCCGGCCCGGTGCCGCAGGGCGTCCCTGAGCTGGGTGTTGGTGTGCTCGTGCCACGGGCCGGTGCTGGTGCCGGTGGGGATGATGCCCAGTTCGCGGCTGGCGGCCTGGAGCTCGTGCCGCTGCTGGTCGGGCACGTGCTCGGGGAAGTGGAAGGCGATCAGGAACCGCTCGACGCCCAGCCACCGGTAGTGGCAGACCCAGGCGGCCAGCAGCGGGGGTTCGACGGGGCCGACGACGGCGATCAGCGCGGGAGGGGTGCTCAGCATCGGGACTCCTTCGTACGCAGTGATGCGAAGGTGCGGGTGAGGAAGTCGGCCTGCCCGGCGGCCGACCACATCCCCAACAGGTGGGGCGCCTCGGGGCCGGGCCGCTCGGGCGGCTGGCGGATGATGTTGTGCAGGGCTTCGGCGAGGGCGTCCGGGGCGCTGGCGGTGAAGGTCAGGGCCCAGGGCCGGCCACTCAGGCGGACGGTGAGACCGGGGTCGTGGTCGGAGACAACCAGGGGGACGCCGAGGCGGGCGGCGTCCATCACGAGCCCGGACTCTTTGCCGACGCCGGGGCGGCGGGTGACCAGGGCGGCGTCGGCGGCGGCGTAGACCAGCCGCAACACCGACTCACTGACCGGTCCGGGCATCGTGTGGAGGCGGACGTTCCGCAGGTCACGCCACCGGGCGAGCACGGCTTCGTCGAGCGGGATGCCGGTGACCACCAGGTGCAGCGGCTCCTTCAGCAGGGTCAGTGCGGCGTCGATGACTCCGATGTCCTTGTAGGGCCACCAGCCGCCGACCAGGCACACCGCGGCTTCGCTGGTGGGGATGTCGAAGGCAGTACGGCCACCGTCGCGTTCGGCGTCGGTGAGGCGGCGGCCGTCGTCGACCGCGAAGGCCCGCACCACCGCTGCCAGGTCCGGGAAGGCTGCCGTGATCTGATCGCCTACGGCCTGGGTCGGGCACACCGCCAGAACCTGCCTCTCGCCCCGGCGGGCAAGCCGGCCAAGGAACCGCACGGCGGCGTCCTCGGTAGTGACTTGTTCGTGGACGAACCGCAGGTGCGGCAGCCCGCCGAGGAGAGCGGAAGCACCATGCAGGGCCTCGCTCGCGCTCAGGATCACCACCGCCTCGGCGCCGGGCGCCAGCCGGCGGGCGGTCCGCAGGGCCGACGCCTCCGCAAGGCACCGGGCGATGAGGGTGATCTGGTGCGGAAGCCGCCGCAGGAAGCGCGGCCAGCGGCGCGAGCGGAAGACCCGTAGCCCAGCCCTGGAGAGCCCGGCCGCGAGGCGGGAGGCGGCCAGCAGTACGGCCGCCGGGTGCCCGGCCGGTGCGGTCACCAGCCGGGCCCCGGCCTCGCGCAGGGCCGCCACCGCCTCGCGGACGATCCCGTGCGGGGCGATCACCAGGCTGCAGGGCCGGGCCTTGGCGAGGGCCACCAGCGTGCGCTGGTGGTGCCCGCCCAGGCGGTCGGCGTACGGCTCGATCAGCACCAGGGGGCCGGTCACCCGGCCACCGCCTGGTCCCCGTGGGCGGCGGTGAACCTCGCCCGCAGCCACGTGGGGTCGTTGAGGTGGTCGAACTGTCCGGGGGCGCGGGCGAACTCCTTGGCGAAGGCGACCCCTTCGCGGGCCCCGGCGGCGGCGTACGGGGCGAACTCGCCGTTGCGGCTCTTGGTCCATGCCTCCACCCGCTGGCGGGAGTCGTCGTCGGCCATGCCGTACTCACTGCCGCGGGCGAGCATCGCGCACTCGCGGAAACCGGCCTTCCACGCGTGGAAGGGGCTCTGGTTGAACCTCGTGATCCCCGCGGTCTGCTGGGCGAACTCGATCCGTCCGGGCAGTGCAGCGAGCACGTCCACGGCCTCGCCCATCTCGCGCAGGGCACTGCGGCGGACCAGTTTCAGCCCGCCGTAGCCGTAGGTCAGACCGTTGACCGGGTTGACCGCCCGCCACACCCGCATCGACACGCCCTCGTCCAGCGGCTCCACCGTGGCGGGGTCGAAGCCGGCGTCGATGGCGAAGTCCCCGTCGGCGAGGAAGAACTGCTCGTGGTCGACGACCTCGGCACACAGCCGGTAGGCCCGGCGCATCCCGTGTACGCCGTGCAGGCGCTTGACCGTGCCGCCGAGCGTGCGTTGAAGCCGGGAGTGCAGAGAGGTGGCCATCGGCTCGTCGTACGAGAGGAAGACCACGTCGAAGCCGTTCACGAGACGGCCTCCAGGTAGCGGGCCACGATCAGGGCTGGGGTGAAGTCGGCGGTGGAGGCGTGAGCCCGCTTGGCGTGCAGGGCGTGGAATTCGGCGTCCGTGGCGAGCCGTTCGGCCAAGGCGACGGCCTCGGCCGGGGTGGTGAAGCACAGCTCGGAGTCGATGTGCTCGGCGAGCCAGCCAAGGCGGGGCGAGATGACCGGAAGGCCCATGCCCTGGCAGTCGATCACGCTCATCGACCAGGGGCAGCCGGGCCGGAACGGGGCGATGCCGAAGCGGGCGCCGGCCAGCAGGTCCTTGTAGCGGACGCGGTCGCCCTGGTCGGAGACGACCTGCACGTGCGGCAGGGCGGCGAGCTGGTCACGCATCTTCTCGGGGCTGTCGTCCAGGCCCTTGCGCTCCGCCCGGCGCTGACCGAACAGGTCCATGACCCGCAGCCTGACGGTGCCGGACGCGACCAGGTCGCGGGCCAGGTCCACGAACTGCCCGGTGCCGTAGTGCGCGTACAGCCGGTGGTTGTAGACGCCGATCGCCCCGGCGCCGGAGGCGGGCTGCGTGGTGGCGGGGTCGCGTACCAGACGCTCGTCACGCGGGGCGGGCACCACTCGCAGCTTCTCGCCGAGGTCCACGGTCATCCGGGCGGCTGCCGCCGACACCCAGGACGCGGCCGTGGAGGAGTGGACCAGCACCCGGTCACAGGCGGCCAGTCCGGCGGCGAACGCCAGCAGCACCGGCCGCCCGAGCCCCGCGTCGTTCAGGGACGGGTCGAGCTGGAGCTGGCCGCCGCCCGTGAAGGAGAACGGCAGGTAGTGGCAGTAGCCGGCCAGTAGGGCGTTGGATCCGGCCTCCAGTAGGGCCGTGCGGATCGCCGGGGCCTCCTCGATCTGGTTGGCCACGACCACGTCGGGCTTATCCGCCCGGATCAGTGCCACCAGCTCGTCGATGTCCGCGGAGAAGCGGGCCCGGTACTTCGTCCCCGGCACCTTCGTCTGGTGGAATCCGCAGCGGGCATCCCCGGCCGGAGCCGGGGCCGCGACCGTAACCTCAGCCCCGGAATCCGCCAGAGCCGGGGCAAGCAGGTCCGCGAAAATCCACCCCGAGTCGGCCGAAAGCCGGTCGGGGTTCGAGATGTTCAGCAGGTACAGCACGCGCATGGTGCTTCGCCTCCCTCATCCGCCCGGAGGGTCTATCCGGGCCAGTAAGGGAAGGAAAACGGCGACGCAGACCGTGACGGGATGATGAACTTGGATCACTCACGGTTCATTCATGCTCACCAACGATGACGCGGGGCTTCGATGGAAGCGCAAGGCGAGGAGATCACCGCCGAGCAAGCGGCCGAGGACTACGCGGCCGAGGTGGCGCGCTGGCGGGAAGTACGCGGCATGTCCAAGAGGGCGTTAGCGCTGGCCATGGGATTCGACCCGTCCTACGTCAGCCACGTGGAGTCGGGCCGCCACAAGCCCAGCGAGGAATTCTCGCGTCTCGCCGACGAGTCACTGAACGCCGGGAAGGCGATCTGGAGACGCTGGTGCGACTACGAGCAGGCAAAGGCCCGTACCCGGCGGCCAGCGTCGGCGCCGCCTGCCCAGCGCAGGCCCGAACAGCCGTATGCGACCGGATCGGCCCTCGTCGTGGAACACGACGAGGCGCGGCTCCAGTACGACGGCACCTCCTACCGGCTGACCATGCGCCGACGGCTGCGGAACACCGGCGAGGAGCCGGTGACCCGCTACCTGATCCGCATCTCCGTGGACCGCTACCCCGGCGACCCTGAGCAGTCCAACGCGCACTACCGAGCCCACCCGCTGACCTGGGACGAACTCGACCTCACCGCCACCTGCCGGGGCGAGGCGATGCGGTGGCAGGCCAAGCACGACCGCGACGCCTTCAAGGAAGTCTGGCTGCTGTTCGACAACGAACACGGCCGCTTCCCGCTCTACCCCGGCGAGTCCGTGTGGATCGAGTACGCCTACACCGTCGGCGACGACAAATGGGGCAACTGGTTCCAGCGAGCCGTCCGCCTGCCCACCGAACAACTCGAAGTCCAGCTCGCCTTCCCCGCCACCCTCGACCCCGTCGTGTGGGGCACCGAGACCTCCATGACCGCCGAAGCCTCCCCGCTGCGAACCCCTCCCGTCCGCAGCGACGACGGTGAACTACGGCAATTCACGTGGATCACGACTACACCCGCCCTGCACGCTCGGTACCGTCTGGAGTGGCGGTTTCGGGCACGGACCGAACGCGACACAGATCAAGGGGAGTTCAGGTGATTGACGTGCGGCCCAGCCAGCAGATGCGAGACCTCGGCGTCGTCCAACACGGCGCCGGCATCCTCGCCGAACCGGCCCGCGCCTTCGACCTGCCCGCCGAACGCGACGAGGCCGAACGCATCACAGACGAGCTCTTCGCCGCCATGGAACGGATCGGCCAGGTCCACCCCTTCGCCAAGGGCATGGGCATCGCGGCCCCGCAGATCGGCATCGCACGAGCCGCCGCCGTCGTCCAGCCACCCGGCGACGCCCCCGCCATCATCCTCCTCAACCCCCGGATCACCACCCGCTCCGAGGATATGGACGAGCAGTACGAGGGCTGCCTGAGCTTCTTCGACGTCCGCGGCCTCGTCCCCCGCCCCCTGAAGATCACGGTGGAGACCACGGCCCTGACCGGCGAGACCGTGACCACCGTGTACGAACGCGGTCTCGCCCGCCTCATCCACCACGAGATCGACCACCTCGACGGCCTGCTCTACTCCGCCCGTATGCGAACTGGCGTCGAACCGATCCCCGTAGAGGAATACCGCCAGACCGGCCGCGCGTGGGTCTACGACGGTGCCTGACCCACGGGAGTGCCGTCGGTACAGGTGGGCGAGAACACGACACGGCTCGGCTCTGATCCGCTACCGCTTGACGCGGCCGCGGACGGCAAGGACGGCGAGACCGAGCAGGACCGGCTCGCCAATGCGGGAGATCATCTCGGTGTAGGTACCGAAGGTGGTCAGGCCCTGGCCGGAGGAGCGGAACACCACCGAGTTGATGACCACCCTCAGCGACTTCTCGAACCGCTCGGTCGACAGCCGCTTCCGGTACGGTCCGTCAGGGTTGACCGCATCGGCCGTGTCAGTCGTCATCATGATGCTGCGGCCGTTGATGGTGCCGGTGCTCTCGGCCTTCGGGGCGTTCTTCGGCAGGCCCCATAACATCATCACCAGCATGGTGGTGAGCATGGCCAGCAGCAACCATCCGAGGGCGCGCGAGGCTCGCAGCCCGTACCCGGACACTGCCCAGTACGCGGTGAGCAAGGCCCGCTCGCCCCAGGGGATGTCGTGGGCGTAGCGACGCATCTCCATCTCGCCGTAGTAGAAGTCAGCAGCACCGGGCTCGTGCTTGCCGTCCTCGAACGCCTTACGCAGCTGCCGGTACACCGGCGCCAGCGCGGCTGGCTCCAGCACCTCCGCTCCGTCAGGCGCGGCCGTCCAGCCGTCCGCGGCAGTGCGGCGGGATGCCCGCCAGTGCTGCTCTTCGGCCAGCGTCCGGCGCGGCGTCCAGCGCACCGGCAGTCGGCCGTGTCGGCGAAGACCGGAGGGGGTAGTGGCTAGGAGATACAGCCCCTCCATCCGCAACTGGTCGAGGTGGATGGTCCCGGCGAACAGGCAGTTGGTGAGGTCGACGTCGGTGAGCACCAGGTGCGCGGCATCCACACCCCGTAGCGACGCGATGCGTACGCGGGCGTTGGTCAGGTCTGGTTCGGCCAGATCCTCGCCTAGCATCGTGAAAGGCTGGGACCGGGCGGCGATACTTACCGGGTACTCCGCGACCGCATCGCTCAGGTCGACGACGGCGTACCGCAGGCGCAGTGCCGCGGTGGAGGCCCAGCGCGTCCGTCGGCACAGCAATCTCGCCGTGGCCGCCTCGATGGTCACGGCGGCCCCGAACGTCGCCCCCGAGAGATCCAGCGTTCCTGTGCATACCAGCGGCCCGGTCACTTTGGCACGTTCGAACACAGCCTCGTCGAACCAGGCATCGCCGCCGAATACTGCCCCGCCGAACCAGGCGTCACCGTCGAACTTCGCCTTGCGGAACCACGTGTCGCCGCCGAATACCACTCCGAGAAATCTGGCGTTTCGAGCGAATACTGCCCCTATGAACTTGGCGTAGTCGAATACCGATCCGTCGAACCAGACGTTGCCGCCGAACTCCGTCTCCACGAAGTTGGCTCCGCCATCGAGCTTGGCCCAGCCGAAACTGGCGTTGCCGTCGAATCTCGCCTTGCCGAACCATGCGTCGCTGCGGAACTCCGCTTCACTGAACACGGCGTCGCCGTCGAATGCTGTCCTGACAAAGCTGGCATCGCCATCGAACACCACTCCGGAGAACCGAGCGTCTCCGAACGTCGCTTCGCCGAACCGGGCGTTTCCCAGGCGGGGTCGGTTTGCGGCGGGGTCCATGAGCGCGGTGAGAAGCTCAGCCAGCAGTTGCTGACTCAGATGCGTGCCGCGGTGGTCGATGTCGGCGCCGGGCTGCAGGCTGGCAAGGTAGGCGGAGCGATCCGCGTCGCTGATGTGGGCCAGGCAACTGGTATACGGCTCGATCTGGCGGCCACGACAGCCGACAGGATCGTGGGCCGGATCGACCCCGCGCCCGCAGTGTGGCCAGTCAGGAGCGTTGAGCGAAAACACGTCGGATGTGGGTGTGATGGCGGTCATGTCCAGGGGACGCGGCGTGACGGCCGCTCGGTTGCCGTGCCGCGCGCACGTCAGTCCGCATTTATCAAGAGCCTGGACGAGCCAGCGAGGGCCGCTACCCCGACTATGGGGTAGCGGCCCTCGCAGCGTTTCTGACATCAAGTCAGAGAATTGGCCGGGCGGTGCACACTCGGTGCACAAGGGGGCGGAAAGCAAGCGGTGACAGTGAGAACTGCTGAGAAGAGTCTTCGCAGGTCACAGCCAGTTTCCAGGGCCTCGGCCCAGGTCGCCCGACCATGCCTCTTAGATGTCGAAGTACAGCTCGAACTCGTGCGGGTGCGGACGCAGCTGGATCGGGGCGATCTCGTTCGTGCGCTTGTAGTCGATCCAGGTCTCGATCAGGTCGGCCGTGAAGACACCGCCGGCCTGGAGGTACTCGTTGTCCGCCTCGAGGGCGTCGAGAACCGCCGGGAGCGACGTCGGGACCTGCGGGACGCCCGCGTGCTCCTCGGGGGCGAGCTCGTAGAGGTCCTTGTCGATCGGCTCGGCCGGCTCGATCTTGTTCTTGACGCCGTCGAGGCCGGCGAGCAGCAGCGCCGAGAAGGCCAGGTACGGGTTCGAGGAGGGGTCCGGCGCACGGAACTCCACGCGCTTGGCCTTCGGGTTCGAGCCCGTGATCGGGATACGCATCGCGGCCGAGCGGTTGCGCTGCGAGTACACCAGGTTCACCGGCGCCTCGAAGCCCGGCACCAGCCGGTGGTACGAGTTGACCGTCGGGTTGGTGAAGGCCAGCAGCGAGGGGGCGTGCTTCAGGATGCCGCCGATGTAGTAGCGAGCGGTGTCCGAGAGGCCCGCGTAGCCCTGCTCGTCGTAGAAGAGCGGGGAGCCGCCCTGCCACAGCGACTGGTGGACGTGCATGCCGGAGCCGTTGTCACCGAAGATCGGCTTGGGCATGAAGGTCGCGGTCTTGCCGTTGCGCCAGGCGACGTTCTTCACGATGTACTTGAAGAGCATCAGGTCGTCGGCCGCGGCGAGCAGCGTGTTGAACTTGTAGTTGATCTCGGCCTGGCCGGCCGTGCCGACCTCGTGGTGCTGGCGCTCGACCTGCAGGCCGGCGTTCTCCAGTTCCAGCGAGATCTCGGCGCGCAGGTCGGCGAAGTGGTCGACCGGCGGGGCCGGGAAGTAGCCGCCCTTGTAGCGGACCTTGTAGCCGCGGTTGTCCTCGATGGCACCGGTGTTCCAGGCGCCGGCCTCGGAGTCGATGTGGTAGAAGCCCTCGTTCGCCGAGGTGGCGAAGCGCACCGAGTCGAAGACGTAGAACTCCGCCTCGGGGCCGAAGTACGCGGTGTCCGCGATGCCGGTGGAGGCGAGGTAGGCCTCGGCCTTCTTGGCGATGTTCCGCGGGTCACGGCTGTACTGCTCGCCCGTGATCGGGTCGTGGATGAAGAAGTTGATGTTGAGGGTCTTGTCACGGCGGAACGGGTCCAGACGCGCCGTGGAGAGGTCCGCGCGCAGCGCCATGTCGGACTCGTGGATGGCCTGGAAGCCGCGGATCGACGAGCCGTCGAAGGCGAGCTCCTCGGACGGGTCGAACGCCGTGGCCGGAATCGTGAAGTGCTGCATCACGCCGGGAAGGTCGCAGAACCGGACGTCGATCATCTTCACGTCGTTGTCCGCGATGTACTTCTTGGCGTCGTCGGCGTTCTGGAACATCCAACTCCTCCTACTCCCGTCCCGGGGAGGGGCGGGGTTGTGACTCGGTCGTGCGGCCAGTGCGGTGGCACACGCAGGACACGACCCTAGGCAGCCGGGATTTCTCCAGCATGACTCATTTGTTTCGCGGAAGTTAACCGGGAGGCAGGTGCCCCGAGTCGCGACACGCCTCGCGCGCCCTCCGCTCTGCCCTCGGCCGGCCCCGTCCGGGCCGGTGGCCGGGGCCCGGTGACGTGGCGCCCCAGGGCTTCCGGGCACCCGGGAGGCGGTGATCGAAAGCGTGCACAGTACCGTGGACGGGTGGACAACAGGCAAGCAATCGGATCGTGGCTCTCCGGGCCCCGCGCGGCGGCCGAGGACATGGGCGCCGACTTCGGCCACCGGGGCGAGCGGCTCGGGCTGCCGGCGGAGGGCCCGGGTTCGATCGCCCCGCTCGGGCGGCGCTTCTGCGCGCTCCTCATCGACTGGGGCGTGTGCGTGCTCATCGCATACGGCCTCATCACCGGCCGCGACTGGGCCGCGACGGGCAACCCGGCGCTGTTGGTCTTCCTCGTGCTCGCCGTGCTGACGGTGGGTACCGTCGGCAGCACTCCGGGCAAGCGGCTCCTCGGCCTGCGCGTCGTCGGCGAGAACGGCGGCCGGCTCGGCCTCGGCCGGGTCGTGGTCCGCAGCGTGCTGCTCTGCCTGGCCGTCCCGGCGCTCATCTGGGACCGCGACGGTCGCGGCCTCCACGACCGGCTCGCCCGCGCGGTCCAGGTGCGCATCTGACGCGCCTCCCGCGAGTCGCGGGGCAGCGCCGCGTGCAGGGACGTGGGCAGGGCGTACACCACGCCGCGATCAGTGAGCCCGTGGAGCCGCGGACAGGACGGTTGCCCGCCGTCCGGCACGTGCCGTCCGCGGGCTCCCGCCGCCGGGCGCGCCGTCCCGTGCCGGCGCCCGTCCGAGCACCCCGCTCGCCCCGGCCGTGGCCGCGTCGCCCACCCGGGCCCGTCCCCACCGCGCACCAAGAGGGCGCCCCGGGTTCGATCGGGGCGCCCTCTTCGTCGGTGTCGAGCGGTCGGGCCCGTCCGCCGGACGGGCCGGGGACGGGACGGCGTCAGCGCATCTTTCCGCCTCGTGGCATCCGCATGCCCTTCGGCATCGGGCCCTTCGGCAGGGGCATGTTGCTCATCAGATCGCCCATCGCGCGCAGACGGTCGTTCGTCTGCGTCACCTGCGGGCCGGTCAGCACACGGGGGAGCTTCGTCATCGTGGTGCGCAGCTTCTTCAGCGGCACCTGGCCCTCTTCGTTGCCGACGACGATGTCGTGCACCGGGGCGTCCACGGCCACCCGGGCCATCCGCTTCTTCTCGGCCGCCAGCAGGGTCTTGACCCGGTTCGGGTTGCCCTCGGCCACCAGCACGATGCCGGCGCGGCCGACGGCCCGGTGGACGACGTCCTGGTTGCGGTTCATCGCGACCGCAGGGGTCGTGGTCCAGCCCCGGCCCACGTTCTGCAGTACGGCGGCCGCCGCTCCCGGCTGTCCTTCCATCTGCCCGAAGGCGGCACGCTCGGCGCGGCGTCCGAAGACGATCGCCATCGCGAGGAAGGCCAGCAGGAAGCCCAGGATGCCCAGATAGATCGGGTGGTCGATCAGGAAACCGATCGCGAGGAAGACACCGAAGGTGACGATTCCCACACCCGCGACGACAAGACCGACCTTGGAGTCGACCCGTCGGGTCATCTTGTAGGTAAGGGCGATCTGCTTCAGTCGCCCGGGGTTCGCAGAGTTCTCTGCCTGATCCTTCCTCGCCATGTCCTGAAGTTTACGTGCCTCAGGAAGAGCGAGTCGCCACGGCCTCCAGGACGTGCTGCGCCTCGACCCGGTCCCTGGCGCGGCGGCGGTCCTCGAGGACCGCGGTCCAGGCGTTGCGGCGGGCGGTGCGCTGGCCGCCGCCCAGCAGTACGGACTCGACGGCGAGCAGGGTCTGGGTGAGCGTCGGGAAGGCGTTGGCGCGTACGGAGGTCGCGGCCTGCATGGCGGAGGTCTCCCTCGGGGGCGGGGTGGTGAGCGGTGGGAGCGTGCGTGCTGTGCGTGAAGACAGCGTCACTGATCGGTGTTACCAGGGCGTGACTCGACGGTCAAACGCTGATGAAACCTTTCCGCGCAGTCCTGGAGACCTGGCGCGGCCCGTACGGGCTCCCGACCTGCGGGGAGCGTACGGGCCGCGACGAACCGGCCATTACTGGTCGGTAACTCCTTGTGCGTGAATTCACACGGTCGGGGCGGCGGTCACGCTCTCCCCGCTCCGCTGCGCGGCCACCGACCGCCGCTGGTCCACGGCCTGCTGGTAGAGGCGTCCGGCCCGGTACGAGGACCGCACCAGCGGGCCCGACATCACACCGGAGAAGCCGATCTCGTCGGCCTCCTCCTTCAGCTCCACGAACTCCTGCGGCTTCACCCAGCGCTCGACGGGGTGGTGCCGCACCGACGGCCGCAGGTACTGGGTGATGGTGATCAGCTCGCACCCCGCGTCGTGGAGGTGCTGCAGGGCCTCGCTGACCTCCTCGCGGGTCTCGCCCATGCCGAGGATCAGGTTCGACTTGGTGACCAGACCGGCCGCACGGGCCTCGGTGATCACCTTCAGGGAGCGCTCGTACCGGAAGCCGGGGCGGATGCGCTTGAAGATGCGCGGCACCGTCTCGACGTTGTGCGCCAGCACCTCGGGGCGGGAGGAGAAGACCTCGGCCAGCTGGTCCGGCTCCGCGTTGAAGTCGGGGATCAGCAGTTCGACCTTGGTGCGGCCGGCCTCGCGGCCCGCCGTCTGCGCGTGGATCTGGCGCACGGTCTCCGCGTACAGCCAGGCGCCGCCGTCCTCCAGGTCGTCGCGGGCGACACCGGTGATCGTGGCGTAGTTCAGATCCATCGTGACGACGGACTCGCCGACGCGGCGCGGCTCGTCGCGGTCGAGCGCCTGGGGCTTGCCCGTGTCGATCTGGCAGAAGTCGCAGCGCCGGGTGCACTGGTCACCGCCGATGAGGAAGGTGGCCTCGCGGTCCTCCCAGCACTCGAAGATGTTGGGGCAGCCGGCTTCCTGGCAGACCGTGTGCAGGCCCTCGCTCTTGACGAGCTTCTGCAGCTGGTTGTACTCGGGACCCATTTTCGCCCGGGTCTTGATCCACTCGGGCTTGCGCTCGATGGGGGTCTGGCTGTTCCGGACCTCCAGGCGCAGCATCTTGCGTCCGTCGGGTGCTACAGCGGACACGACCGGCTCCCTACACTTCGATTCCTCGGCGGACCCCAGGGTACGCCCGTTGATTGTGATGCCCTCACCCCCGGCCAACCTCTGGCCAGGGGTGGGCATTCCTCAGGCTGCCGGGGCGGGCTCCGGAGCCGGGCCCGCGGGCTCCGCCACGGCCTGCGTCGCGGCCTCCGGGCCGGTCCCGCGCTCCACGGCCCGGGGCCGCAGATCGGCGTTCTCCAGCACCTCGCGGAGGTGCTTCTCGACGACCGGCAGGACCTCGGCGATCGTCACGTCACGGCCCAGTTCGCCGGCGAGCGAGGCCACACCCGCGTCCCGGATGCCGCAGGGCACGATCCGGTCGAACCAGGTGTTGTCCGGATTCACGTTCAGCGCGAAGCCGTGCATCGTCACGCCCTTGGCGACGCGGATGCCGATGGCGGCGAGCTTGCGGTCCTCGCGGCGCTGGCCGGCGTTGGACGGGGCGTACTCCGGGCCGCTGAGGCGGGGGTCGAACTCCTCGTCGTGCAGCCGCGGGTCGAGGTCCAGCGACAGTCCTCCCAGCGGGCGCTGTTCGACCGGGTCGCCCAGGATCCAGACGCCGCTGCGGCCCTCGATCCGGGTGGTCTCCACACCGAAGTCCGCGCAGGTCCGGATCAGCGCCTCCTCCAGGCGCCGGACATGGGCGACCACGTCCACGGGCCGGGGCAGCTGCATGATCGGATAGCCGACCAGCTGACCGGGGCCGTGCCAGGTGATCTTCCCGCCGCGGTCGACGTCGACGACCGGGGTGCCGTCCAGCGGCCGCTCGCTGTCCTCCGTACGCCGTCCGGCCGTGTAGACCGGCGGGTGCTCCAGCAGCAGACAGGTGTCCGGGATCTTGCCGGCGAACCGGGCCGCGTGCACACGGCGCTGCTCGTCCCAGGCCGCCTGGTACTCGACGGCGTCGTCGCCGAAGCCCAGATGGACAAATCGCAGCTCGCTCACCGTTGTGCCTCCCTCAAGCGTTCACGGTGCACTCATCACGCTCCGGCCACTGTACGACTCGTGCCGCACCCGTCAGCGCTGCCCTTAATCCTCACACGATCGGATGAATGCGGGACGAAGGCGGCGGTTGCGCCGGTATGGGCCGCTAAATTCGCGCCGTTCCTCCCCCAGAGCTGAGCCCGGGGGAACCCCAGGCTGCGAGGGCCGCACCCGGGCCCGGAAGGCAGGAGACCGCACAGCTGATGACGGACCGACCCCCGCAGCGCACCCCCAACCGCCAGCTCGCCGCCCTCATCGCCGAAGCCGGCTTCTCCAACGCGGGGCTGGCCCGCCGGGTGGACCAGCTCGGCCTGGAGCACGGCCTCGACCTGCGGTACGACAAGACGTCCGTGACGCGCTGGCTGCGCGGTCAGCAGCCGCGCGGCACCACACCCGCCCTGATCGCCGAGGTCTTCACCCGGCGGCTCGGGCGGCGGTTGTCTGCCCAGGACCTGGGTCTGGACGCGTGCGCGCCGGTCTACGCGGGGCTGGAGTTCGCCGCCACCCCGGAGGAGGCCGTGGACATCGTCAGCGGGCTCTGGCGCAAGGACTCGGGCAGCCACGCCGAACTGCGCAAGATCGCGTTCACTCCGGCCGGGCTCGTCGTCCCGAGCCGCGACTGGCTGATCGGCCGCGCCGACGAGCGGGTGGCCCGCGGGGAGCCCGCCCAGAGCGGGGCGCAGGCCAGGGTGCCGGGGCAGGGCGGCCGCACGTCGGTGCCGCGGCAGCGCGGCACGGACCGCGGCCCGGGCCAGCGGGTCGGCTCCGGCGACATCGCGGCCCTGCGGTCGGTCGGCGAGCTCTTCCGGACCCTCGACCACGCCTACGGCGGCGGCCACGCCCGTCAGGCGCTCGTCCGCTACCTGGAGCACGAGGCAGAGCCGATGCTGCGCGGTACGTACGGGGAGAGCACCGGACGCCGGCTGTTCGGGGCGGTCGCGGACCTCACCCGGCTCGCGGGCTGGACGTCGTTCGACATCGCCGCCCACGGCCTCGCCCAGCGGTACTTCGTCCAGGCGCTGCGGCTGGCCCAGGCCGCGGGCGACCGGGCCTACGGGGCCTACGTGCTGGTCACGATGGCCCGGCAGGCCGTCTACCTCGGGCACGGACGAGAGGCCGTCCAGCTCACCAGGGTCGCGCAGCAGGGCGTCGGCTCCTCCGCCCCGCCCGCCGTCCAGGCCCTGCTGCACGCGGTCGAGGCCCGAGGGCACGGCGTGCTCGGGGAGGTACGCCCCTGCACGGCCTCGCTCGTCCGGGCCGAGCGGACACTGGACACCGCCAGGCCCGGGGACGACGTGCCGCACTGGGCGCGGTTCTTCGACGAGGCACAGCTGGCCGACGAGTTCGGGCACTGCCACCGCGATCTGCAGCAGTACCGCGCGGCCGTGCAGCACGCCGAGCGCTCGCTCCAGCTGCGCCCACCGGGCTTCGCGCGCAGCCGCCTCTTCTGCCGGGTCGTCCTCGCCACCTCCCGGCTCGGCCTGGGGGAGCTGGACCAGGCGTGCGCTCTGGGTGCGGAGGCGGCGCAGCAGGCCGCGGAGATGCGGTCGGCCCGGGCCATCGAGTACGTACGCGACTTCGAGCGTCGGCTGGAGCCCTACCGCGACGCGGCCGCGGTCCGTACCTACCGGGACCGTGTCGCCGCGATGGGCTGAACCGCCGAGCGCCGGGTCCCGGGGGCGGCCCCGGGCGGGACGCGCCCGGTCCGTTGGGCGCGCGGCGGGCGCGGGCTCAGCCGCGCCCGCGGTCGCGGGTCACGGCCCTGCCCGCGCCTCCGGTGGCTCGGTGCCCCCGGGTATCGCCGGCCCGGTCCGGGCTGCGGCCCCCGCGGCCGTACGGCCACGCCGGCGGTCAGGCCGCGGCGGTGGTGAGCAGCGCGGGTGCGAGTTCGGGCTGGATGCCGAAGTCGCGCAGTACCGCGAGTGCCGCCCGGCGCCCCGAGTGCAGCGCTCCCTGGACGGTGCTCGTGTCCCGGTGGCCTCCGCAGACGTAGAGCCCGCAAAGCAGCCGCACCGGCCGGCGCAGGTCGTGGGGAGCGGGCATGGCGGGGACGGCCTCCGGGTCGTGGTGCACGTCCAGCAGCTCCCAGTCGGCGGTGGACGTCCCGTACAGCGTGCCGAGATGGGCCCGGACCCGTTCGTCGAGCGCGGCGGGCGGATCGCCCAGCACGGCGGACGTGACCAGCACGCGACCCTCGGGCGCACGGGAGGGGTCGACCTCGCTCATCACCGCCGTGTGCGCGACCGGACCGGAGCCGTCCGCGTCCAGCACCATGGCCGGCTCGGTCAACGGCGGTGCGGGGGCGGTGTGGTGCAGGACCGTCAGCGGATGGAAGTCCGGCACCCGCAGCCCCGGGAGCAGCTTCGCCGCTGCCCGGGCTCCCGTCGCCACGAGCAGGGAGCGGCAGGTGAAGGTGCCGTGCTCCTCGGTGGTGACCGAGGAGATGGACGCCTCGGTGACCCGGGCACCGGTGAGCACCGTGTCCGGTGGCAGCGTGTCCGCCAGCAGCTCCGGAAGCCTGTCGGCACCGCCCGTCGGCACACAGAGCCGGCCTCGCGCGAAGCCGCGCAGCACGAGGTCGGCGCAGCGGCTGGAGGAGACCAGCTCGGCATCGCTCAACAGGGCGGCGAGCAGCGGCCGGAGGAAGCCGTGAACGGAACGAGGGGGCAGGCCGCGGCTGAACAGGGCCTCGTGCGTGGGAGTT
The DNA here is from genome assembly GCF_040656535.1 of Streptomyces sp. NPDC049887. NCBI lineage: Bacteria > Bacillati > Actinomycetota > Actinomycetes > Kitasatosporales > Streptomycetaceae > Streptomyces > Streptomyces sp. NPDC049887. The sequence continues at coordinate 321,775 of NZ_JBFAMM010000006.1, forward strand.
TCACGCCGGGCCAGCAGTCGCCGGGGCGGCGTCGCGGCGAGCCGCCCGAGCGCCGCCGCGAGCCGGGCCTGGTCGAAGGCGCCGCCGAGGGGTGTCCGGGGGGCGCTTGCCAGGGCGCGCGCCGCAGTCAACGCGCCCCTCGCGCGCCGCGCGCCTCCCGTCCCGCGCATGCCGAGGACTTCGCCGGCGCGGTGGTGCCGGCCCTCGCAGTGCACGAGCACGCCGGGCGAGAACCGGCTCAGCGGGAGGCCGGCCAGGGCGGGGATGCGGCGGAGTTCCGGATACGAGGTGTTGAGCAGCCGGACCGTCCGGTCGAGCCGGAACCCGTCCAGCTCCCCGGTGGCCGTCCGGCCCCCCACCCTCGGTCCGGCCTCCAGTACGACGACCGTGACTCCCGCACTGGTCAGCCGATGAGCCGCCGCGAGCCCGGCGATCCCGGCTCCGACGATGACGACGTCCGCGTGGCGTGCGCTGCTGAGCACGTGCCCCTCCCCGAGGTCGGCGCGGCTGTGGTGGGGTGCTCATGCCCCCAACCGGATGGCGGAATGCCGAAGTTCGGAACGAGGGTAGAAACCCGGCCGCAGGAATCCATGCGCGCGCGGTGGGCGCCCGGGAGCACGGGGTCGCACGGCCGTGCGACCGGCTTTGCCCCGGCGCGCACGCCGGGGCGTGCGGAGCGCACCACCGTCCTCGCGCGGAAGCGCCGGGCGTGAGAGTCGGCGCCCCGGCGGTGCCCGCACCGGTCCGCGCCGGCGGCCGCACCGGCCTGCGGCGAGGACCACCCAGGCCCCACGACGGGACCGATCAGGCCCCAGGGACCGTCCGGACGCCCGCCCGGGCGCGAGCCCCCTCGGTCGTCGGCCCCGGCGCGGCCGGGCCCGCCCGTCCGTGTCAGGCGAGCGCCGCGCGGATCGCCTCGTCGATGGACGGATGGGAGAAGGTGAAACCGGATTCGAGGAGCTTCCTCGGCACGACCCGCTGGCTGCCGAGGACGTCCTCCGCGAACTCGCCGAGATACACCCGCAGGGCGATCGGCGGCACCGTGAGCAGGGTCGGACGGTGGAGCACACGGCCCATGGCCGCCGTCACCTCGCGATTGGTCAGCGGTTCCGGAGCGGTCAGATTGACCGGGCCCGACAGGGTGTCCGTGTCCACGATGTGGCGCAGCGCCGCCACCTCGTCCTGCAGGGAGATGAAGCTCCAGAACTGGCGGCCGCTGCCCAGCCGCCCGCCCAGGCCCGCCCGGAACACCGGGAAGAGTCTTCCCCAGGCCCCGCCCTCACGCGCCACCACCAGCCCCGTGCGGGCGTACGCCACCCGCACACCCGCCGCCTCGGCCGGTGCCGCCGCGGCCTCCCACTCCTCGCAGACACCGGGCAGGAAGCCCGCCCCGGGGGGCGCGCTCTCGTCGACCGCGCGGTCGCCCGTGTCGCCGTAGTACCCGATCGCCGAACCGCACACCAGCACCCGCGGCGGCTCCTCCAGTGACGCCACTGCCTCCGCGAGCGCGGCCGTGCCGAGCACCCGGCTGTCCCGGATCTCCTTCTTGTACGCCTCGCTCCAGCGGTGGTCGCCCACGCCGGCGCCCGCGAGATGGACGACCGCCTCGCAGCCGACGAGCCCCGCCGCGTCCACGTACTGCCGTGCCGGATCCCACCGGACCTCGTCCGCGGCCCGCGGCGCCCGTCTGACGAGTCGCACCACCTCGTGCCCGCCCGTGCCTTCGGCCCGCAGGGAACGCACCAGTGCCGAACCGATCAGACCGCCCGCGCCCGTCACAGCAATACGCATGCGTCACATCCTGCCCCATGACACAGTGACCGCCATGTCCGAACCCGGCACGCCCTTCGTGATACGCCCGGCACAGGGATCCGACGACACCGCCCTCGCCGAGCTCGACCGGGCCACCTGGTCGACGCTGCACGCCGTCCAGCCGCGTCCGGTCCCCCCGTACCGGCCGTTCTTCGACGAGACCCACCCGCCGGAGCAGCACCTGGTCGCCGAACCCGCGACCGACGGCCCCGTCGGTGACGGAAGGATCGCCGGGTACATCCGTGTCTGCGCCCCCACGCCGCTCTCCTGTAACCAGCACGTACGCCAGATCCAGGGCCTCGCGGTGGCCGACTGGGCGCGGGGGCGGGGCGTCGCGCGGGCACTGCTCCGCGCCGCAGGTGACGCGGCACGCCGGCAGGGAGCGGTCCGCCTCACCCTGCGGGTGCTCGGGCACAACACCCCGGCCCGCCGGCTCTACGAGTCGGAGGGCTACACCGTCGAGGGAGTCCTGCCCGGCGAGTTCTTCCTCGCCGGGCGGTACGTCGACGACGTGCTCATGGGACGCCCGCTCGCCGGGTGGCCCCGGTCGTGGGGGCCAACGGGTGCAGACCGGCGGACAGTTCGCGCAGGCACCGCACGGCCGGCCCCGCCGGCGACCCGTTGCCGCCCACCGCCCCGGACGGCGCGTCCGAAGCGGCCCAGACCTCCAGTCCGATCCGCAGCGCGTCCATGGCGACCGCCGCCGCGAGCCGCAGCTCCAAGGGGTCGGCGTCCGGCCCGGCCAGCCCGGCGAGCACCGGTACCAGTCGCTCCTCCGACTCCTGGTTCACCCGGTACCAGACCGCCCGCAGCGCCGGATCCCGTACCGCCGCGCGCAGCAGCGCCCGCGTACGGCGCAGCCCTTCGGCCGACCCGCCCTCCGGCACCGAGAGCGCCTCGGTGAGCGTCCGCTCCAGGACCTCCGGCAGCGCGTCGCCCGGCCCGGCGGCCGCGAGCAGCGCCCGCCAGCGCTCGGCGCCCATGGCGAGCAACGGCCCGGCGGCGTCCTGTTTGCTGCGGAAGTACCGGTAGAACGTGCGCAGGGCCACCCCGGCCCGGTCCGCGATCTCCTCGGCCGACGTGGCGTGCGGACCGCGTTCCGTGAACAGTTCCGCGGCGGCGCGGGCGATCTCCAGCCGGGTGGCGGCCTTGCGGCGCTCGGTCAGCGGCCGGCGAGGTGACGGCGGCGTGGTGCTCACCGGACGAAGCGTACGCCCGCCGGCGGCGGACGGGCCCGACCGTGCGTCAGGGCCCGGAGCGTCACCCGCTCGTGCGCCGTACGCACTCCGTCCGGGCACGCTCGCGGAGAGTTTCGCGCCCCGGCGCGCGCCCGCCGGGGAGGCGGTCAGGACCCGAAGCGTTCCCACAGCGCAGGGAACCGCTCCGCGAGCACCCGGTCGTTCTCGAGGTCGAACGGGGTGCCCTCCGGCTCCGCGGACTGCGCGGCGATCCCCAGATCGGGTGCGGCCGTTCCGGTGAGCTGCTCGTAGGCCTCGTCGGCCGCGTACCCCAGCTCCTCACCGTCGCCGTCGATCTCCTCGTCGAAGTCGTCCAGGAGTTCGGCGAGGGAGTCCGGGTCGTGCACCGCGCCCTCGAAGACCTCCCGGCCCTGGCCGATCAGCCAGCAGCGGAAGTAGTCGAACGCGTCGTCGCTCGCGCCGTCCAGCAGCACGGTGGCCGCCCCCCACAGGTCCCAGCGGTACGCACGGTTGTAGCGGGACTCGAAGTGCCGCGCGAAGTCCAGGACGGAGTCGGGGTCGAGCTGCAGCAGCCGTTCGACGAGCAGGTCGGCGTGGTCCTCGGGGTCGCCCTCGGCGGCCTCGCGCGTGCTGTCGATGATCTCCCAGAACTCCGTCTCGTCCATCACGGGACAAGCATCGGGGCTCGCGGGGGGCCGCGCACGTGGAGCGGCCGAAACAGGGCCCCTGGAAAATCGGCCCCGACGATCGGCGGGGTCAAGGACCGGAGGGCGGCGGGCCGCTGTCGCGACACGACCCGGGGCGGCCGGGGAACCGGCCGGGAAATGCGGACGGAGGATGTCGCGATTCCGTGCGAGCGTCGCAGCATGACGACCGAAACAGCACTGCAGGGGAAGATCGCGCTCGTCGCGGGCGCGACACGGGGCGCGGGCCGGGCCATCGCCGTACAACTGGGCGCGGCGGGCGCCACCGTCTATGTGACGGGACGCACCACGAGAGAGCACGTCAGCGAGGTCGGCCGGGCGACCGAGACCATCGAGGAGACGGCCGAACTGGTCACGGAGGCGGGCGGCCTGGGCATCGCGGTCCCCACCGACCACCTCGACCCGGTCGCGGTCCGCGCGCTCGTCGCCCGCGTCGACGCGGAGCACGGCCGGCTGGACGTCCTCGTCAACGACGTCTGGGGCGGCGAACACCTCGTGGTCTGGGACACCAAGATGTGGGACACCGACCTCGACCGCGGACTGCGCATGCTGGAACTGGGCGTCCGCAGCCACATCATCACCAGCAGCTGCGCCCTGCCCCTGCTCGTGCGCCGGCCCGGCGGGCTCGTCGTCGAGGTCACCGACGGCACGGCGGAGACCAACCGCCGTTTCCGCGAGAACTTCTACTACGACCTCGCCAAGAACGCCCCGATCCGGATGGCGTTCGCCCTCGGCGAGGACCTGAGGGACACCGGCTGCACCGCGGTGTGCGTGACGCCGGGCTATCTGCGCTCCGAGCAGATGCTGGAGACCTTCGGGGTCCGCGAGGACAACTGGCGGGACGCGGTCGCCCACCAGCCACACTTCGCCGTCGCCGAGTCGCCGGTGTACGTCGGCCGCGCCGTCGCCGCCCTCGCCGCCGACCCGGACCGTGCCCGCTGGAACGGGCGGTCGCTCTCCAGCGGACAGCTGGCCCGGGAGTACGGCTTCACGGACACCGACGGGAGCCGGCCGGACGCCTGGGCGTACTTCGAGGACGTCGTGTTCGGGGGCAAGGCGGGATCGGCGGAGGACTACCGCTGAGCGGTGGTCCCGGCGGGCGGGCCCCCGTAGAGGGCGTGCATACCGGCGGCGGCCTCCGCGAACCTCTCGCGGAGGCCCTCCGGGCCCAGCACCTCCGACTCCGGCCCGAGCGACAGGAGCTGGGTGAACGCGACCACCTCGGACTCCACCCGAAGCGTGATCGTGCGCCACCCCCGCTCGTCCGCCGGGCCCGCCGCCCGCAGCGCCTCCTCGGCGGCGGCCCGGTCCGTGACGTGGGGCAGCCGGCGGGCCGCCTCCGGGGACAGCCGCAGCACCACCTCGTCCCGCAGGATCGAGCGGGCGAACTGCGCGGCGCGCTCCTCCCAGAAGGCGGGCAGATCGAAGGACGCGTCCCGCTCGAAGCGCTCGCCGGTCAGGGAGGCGGCCGTGAACCGGTCGATGCGGTAGACGCGGAACGACGTGCTGTCGGCGAGGGCGCACAGGTACCAGACCCCGGCCTTCAGCACGAGGCCGTGAGGCTCCAGCCGGCGCTCGGCGTCCCGGTAGCGCGCCGTCAGCACCCGGTCGTCCCACACCGCCTCGGCGACCACCGGCAGCAGGTCCGGGGTCTGCGGTTCCTGGTACCAGCCGGGCGCGTCCAGATGGAACCGCTGCTCCGCGGAGCGCGAGGCGTCCCGCAGCGAGGGGAGCAGCGCGGCGGAGACCTTGAGCCGCGCGGCGGAGGCCGCGTCCTCCAGCCCCATCTCGCGCAGCGCCCCGGGCACCCCGGACAGGAACAGCGCCTCGGCCTCGCTCCTGGCCAGCCCCGTCAGCCGGGTGCGGTATCCGCCGACGAGCCGGTATCCCCCGGCCCGCCCGCGGTCCGCGTAGACCGGGACCCCCGCCTCCGACAGGGCGAGAGCGTCCCGGGTGACGGTCCGCTCGGAGACCTCCAGCTCCCGGGCGAGCTCGGCGGCGGTCATGGCGGGCCGGGACTGGAGCAGCAGGACCATCTTGATGAGCCGGGCAGCGCGCATGGTGGCCATTGTCGCGGCTCCTGCGGACGGTGGCGGCCGCCCGGGACGTCGGAGCGGCCGGGGCGGGCCGGTACCGGAACGCCGACGCCCCCGCGGGCCCAGGGCCCGCGGGGGCGCGGAGGAGCGGAGGCGTCGGGGAGCTCAGAAGCCGTAGCGCTCGCGGGCGTCCTTCACCGCGGACGCCGGGACCTCCCCGCGCCGCACGAGCTGCGCCAGCGCCGCGACCACGATCGACTGCGCGTCCACACCGAAGTGGCGGCGCGCCGCCTCACGGGTGTCCGACAGACCGAAGCCGTCCGCTCCCAGCGACGACCAGTCCTGCTCCACCCACTGGGCGATCTGGTCCGGGACCTGGCGCATGTAGTCGCTCACCGCGAGCACCGGACCCTCGGCGCCCTCCAGGGCCTGGCGCACGTACGGGATCCGGGACTCGCCGCGCAGCAGCGCCTCGTCCGCCTCCAGCGCGTCGCGCCGCAGCTCGGTCCAGGACGTCGCCGACCACACGTCCGCCGTCACGCCCCACTCGGCGGCCAGCAGGCGCTGCGCCTCCAGCGCCCAGTGGATCGCCGTACCCGAGGCGAGCAGCTGGATGCGCGGGTCGTCCGCCGCGCCCTCGCCCTCCTTGAAGCGGTACAGGCCGCGGACGATGCCCTCGTCGACGCCCTCAGGCTTCGCGGGCTGCGGCATCGGCTCGTTGTAGACGGTCAGGTAGTAGAAGACGTCCGGGTCCTCGTCCGGGCGTGCCTCGCCGAACATCCGGCGCAGACCGTCCTTGACGATGGCCGCGACCTCGTAGGCGAACGCCGGGTCGTACGTGAGCGCCGCCGGGTTCGTCGCCGCGATCACCGGCGAGTGGCCGTCCGCGTGCTGCAGGCCCTCGCCCGTCAGGGTCGTACGGCCGGCCGTGGCGCCGACGAGGAAGCCCTTGCCGAGCTGGTCGGCGAGCTGCCACATCTGGTCGGCGGTCCGCTGCCAGCCGAACATCGAGTAGAAGATGTAGAAGGGGATCATCGTCTCGCCGTGCGTCGCGTAGGACGACGCGGCGGCGATGAAGTCCGCCATCGAACCGGCCTCGGTGATGCCCTCGTTGAGGATCTGGCCGTTCTTCGCCTCGCGGTAGTACATGAGCTGGTCGCGGTCGACCGGCTCGTACGTCTGGCCCTTCGGCGAGTAGATGCCGAGCGACGGGAACAGCGACTCCATACCGAAGGTGCGGGCCTCGTCCGGGACGATCGGAACCCAGCGCCTGCCGGTCTCCTTGTCGCGGATCAGGTCCTTGACCAGGCGGACGAACGCCATGGTCGTCGCCACCGACTGGTTGCCGGAGCCCTTGTCGAAGGCGGCGAAGGCCTTCTCGGCGGGCGCGGGCAGCGGAGCGACCGGGTGGACGCGGCGGGCCGGGGCGGGCCCGCCGAGGGCCGCGCGGCGCTCCTGGAGGTAGCGGACCTCGGGGGAGTCCGCACCGGGGTGCCCGTAGGGCACCTGTCCGTCGGCGAAGTCGGCGTCGCTGATCGGCAGGTCGAGCAGGTCCCGCATGGCCTTGAACTCGTCCGCCGAGAGCTTCTTCATCTGGTGGTTGGCGTTCTTGGACGCGAAGCCCTCGCCGAGCGTGTAGCCCTTGACCGTCTGGGCCAGGATCACCGTCGGGGCGCCCTTGAACTCCAGTGCGGCCTTGTACGCGGCGTACACCTTGCGCGGCTCGTGGCCACCGCGCGAGAGGTGGAAGCACTCAAGGATCTTGTCGTCCGAGAGCAGCTTCGCCAACTCGACGAGCGCGGGGTCCTTGCCGAAGAAGTCCTCGCGGATGTAGGCGGCGTCGCGCGTCTGGTACGTCTGGACCTGCGCGTCCGGGACCTCGCGCAGCCGGCGGACCAGGGCGCCCGTGGTGTCGAGCTGGAAGAGCTCGTCCCACGCGTTGCCCCAGAGGGTCTTCACGACGTTCCAGCCGGCGCCGCGGAACTGGGCCTCCAGCTCCTGCACGATCTTGAAGTTGGCGCGGACCGGGCCGTCGAGGCGCTGCAGGTTGCAGTTGATCACGAAGGTCAGATTGTCCAGGCCCTCGCGGCTGGCCAGCGCGAGTGCCGCCGTCGACTCGGGCTCGTCCATCTCGCCGTCGCCGAGGAACGCCCAGACGTGCGACGCGGAGACGTCCTTGATGCCGCGGTTGGTCAGATAGCGGTTGAAGCGCGCCTGGTAGATCGCCGACAGCGGGCCGAGGCCCATGGAGACCGTCGGGAACTCCCACAGCCAGGGCAGCCGACGCGGGTGCGGGTAGGAGGGCAGGCCGTTGCCGCCCGCCTCCTGGCGGAAGTTGTCGAGGTGCGCCTCGGTGAGACGCCCGTCGAGGAAGGCGCGGGCGTAGATGCCGGGGGAGGCGTGGCCCTGGATGTAGAGCTGGTCGCCGGAGCCGTCCTGTTCCTTGCCGCGGAAGAAGTGGTTGAAGCCGGTCTCGTAGAGCCAGGCGGCGGAGGCGAAGGTGGCGATGTGGCCGCCGACGCCGTGCTTGGCGCCGCGGGTCACCATCGCGGCGGCGTTCCACCGGTTCCAGGCGGTGATCCGGCGCTCCATCTCCTCGTCGCCGGCCGGGGCGGGCTCGGCGGCGGTGGGGATGGTGTTGACGTGGTCCGTCTCCAGAAGCTTGGGCAGGTCGAGCCCCGCGACGCCCTCGGCGTGCTGGAGGGTGCGGCGCATCAGGTACGCGGCGCGGTGGGGGCCGGCGGCCTTGGTGACGGCGTCCAGGGAGGCCGCCCATTCGGCGGTCTCCTCGGTGTCACGGTCCGGGAGCTGGTCGAGCTCGCTCGGAAGCATGGCTACGGGGTCGGTCATGACACCGCCTTCCGGAGAGGAGGGGGAGGTGGAGATGGGGCCTGTCTGGCAGGACGGGGCCGGGCGGACTGGTGAGTCCGTGGTGAACTGTAAGCCGACGATCGATGATCGATCAAAGCGTTGAGCGAAAAACATCTTCAGATCGAGAAAGTCGGCACAGGGTGCCTCGAAATGGGGCACGCGGTGCCGATGCGCTGTGTCCCGGTGCGGCGTTCTTCCGGCACGTCCTCCACGTCGCGTCGCACGGCGGGCACGCGGGTGCGGTGCCGGGCGTGGACGCGGGTGCGGGGCCTGCCGCGGGGTGGCGTGGCGCTGGGTGGGCGTGGCGCGGGGCTCGGCGACGAGCGGCGCTCAGGCCCGCCGGGCGCCCCGCGGGTGGCGCCGCGCCCACGCCCGCAGCGCGGCGCGGACGGTTTGCGGCGTGGACGGTTCCGTGCGGGAGGGCGCGGCTCCCCGCGAGCGCGGCGCCCGGCACCGCGCGGGCCGACGCCGTTGGGGGGCGGAGCTACGCGCGGGGGGCGCAGCCCAGCACGTGGGCCTTGACCAGCGCACCGATCCGCGGGTCACGCCGGCGGAACGCCTGCACCAGCTCCTCGTGCTCCTCCGCGTACGACTTCTGCTTCGTCCCCAGCCACCGGATGGACAACGCGGTGAAGACCTCGATCCCCAGGCCCTCCCAGGTGTGGAGCAGCACCCCGTTGCCCGCGGCCTTCACCAGTTCCCGGTGGAACGCCACCGTGTGCCGAACCTGTGCCGTCCCGTCCGCGGCACGGTCCGCCTCGTACAGCGCCGCGACGTGCGGTTCCAGCGCCGAGCAGTCGGCGGCCAGCCGCTCCGCGGCCAGTTCGGCGGCGATCTGCTCCAGGCCGGCCCGGACCGGGTAGCTCTCCTCCAGGTCGGCCGCGGTGAGGTTGCGCACCCGTACGCCCTTGTTGGGGGCGGACTCGATCAGCCGCAGGGACTCCAGCTCGCGCAGGGCCTCCCGCACGGGCGTCTGGCTCACGGCGAGCTCCGTGGCGATCCGGCGCTCCACGATCCGCTCGCCCGGCTTCCAGCGGCCGCTGACGATGCCCTCCACGATGTGCTCGCGGATCTGATCGCGCAGCGAGTGGACGACGGGCATGGTCATGAACCGCTCCTTCAAGAAGAGAAGACTCCTAGACAATACGGCGGCGGCCCCGCCCGGAAGTACTCCCGGGCGGGGCCGCCGCTGGTGAGGCTGGTTACAGCCGAGGTGCTCAGAGGCCGAGCTCGACCTCGAACTCACCGGCCTCGAGGATCGCCTTGACCGTGGTCAGGTAGCGGGCGGCGTCGGCGCCGTCCACCAGACGGTGGTCGTAGGAGAGCGTCAGGTACGTCATGTCGCGGACGCCGATGACGGTCCCCTCGGGCGTCTCGATGACAGCCGGACGCTTCACCGTGGCGCCGATGCCCAGGATCGCGACCTGGTTCGGCGGCACGATGATCGTGTCGAACAGCGCACCGCGCGAACCGGTGTTGCTGATCGTGAAGGTCGCACCGGCCAGCTCGTCCGGCGTGATCTTGTTCCCGCGGACCTTGCCCGCCAGGTCGGCGGTGGCCTTGGCGATGCCGGCCAGGTTGAGGTCGCCCGCACCCTTGATGACCGGGGTCATCAGGCCCTTCTCGGAGTCCACGGCGATGCCGATGTTCTCCGAGTCGAAGTAGGTGATGGTGCCCTCGTCCTCGTTGATCCGGGCGTTGACGACCGGGTGGGCCTTCAGCGCCTGGGCCGCGGCCTTGACGAAGAACGGCATCGGGGAGAGCTTGACGCCCTCGCGCGCCGCGAACCCGTCCTTGGCCTGGGTGCGCAGCTTCATCAGCCGCGTGACGTCGACCTCGACGACCGACGACAGCTGGGCCTGGCCGTGGAGCGCCTTCATCATGTTGTCGCCGATGACCTTGCGCATGCGGGTCATCTTGACGGTCTGTCCGCGCAGCGGGGACGGCTCGGTCGAGACACCTGCCGGGGCCTTCGCGGCGGGAGCGGGGGCGGCAGCCGGAGCCGCCGCGGGGGCCTTCGCGGCCTCGGCGGCGGCGACGACGTCCTGCTTGCGGATTCGGCCACCGACACCGGTGCCCTTGACCGAGGACAGGTCCACACCGCTCTCGGCCGCGAGCTTGCGGACCAGCGGGGTGACGTAGGCGCCCTCGTCCGCGGCGGTCGCGGCGGGAGCGGGGGCGGCAGCTGCGGGCTGCGCCGGGGCCGCGGGCGCCGGGGCGGCCGGCTGGGCCGGGGCGGCGGCGGGCTGCGCGGGAGCCGCCG